>CAMHJT010000038.1 GCA_946185495.1 uncultured Clostridiaceae bacterium
CCTCAGCCTCTTCGGAGCCCTCTACGTCAGTCTTTTCAGCTTCCGTGTCCTTGGCCGCTTCTGACTCGACTACGTCCTCCTTCTTCTCCTTGGCTGCGTCCGCGTTGGTGAAATATATTTCCTCCGGCATGAAGGAGCAGTACTTCTCAAGCACTTCCTTTACGCGGTATTCGTTGGCAAATTCATAGCAGTCCTCATTGAGGTAGAGTGTGATCTCGGTGCCGTGCTCCGTGCGGCTGCCGGCAGCCATTCTGTATTCAGTGCCCCCGTCGCATTCCCAGAATACCGGTTCCGCGCCGTTCTGACAGGAGAGGGTGTTGATGGTCACCTTGTCCGCAACCATGAAGGTGGAATAAAATCCCAGTCCGAAATGTCCGATGATCTGGTCGTCTGTCGCCTTGTCCTTGTATTTCTCCAGGAAATCAGCAGCGCCGGAAAACGCGATCTGGTTGATATATTCATTTACCTCGTCTGCTGTCATGCCGATACCGTTGTCGATAAAGGTTAACGTCTTGTCCTTGGCGCTGGCGATGACATCGATGCGGTATTGTACGTCTCCGCTTTCCTCAAATTCGCCGATCTGAGTCAGCTTGCGGAGCTTGGTGATCGCGTCGCAGGCGTTGGAAACAACCTCGCGCACAAAAATGTCGTGGTCGGAATATAACCATTTTTTGATAATCGGGAAAATATTATCGCTGTTGATGGACAGGCTTCCCTTTTTTTCTGTTGCCATATTAACATCTCCTTCTATCTTATACATGATTCCTTCCCGCTGTTTGTGGAACGCAGCGGGAGCCGCGGATTGTGGCGGCATGTCTTGCGCGGCCGTGCGGTTTCTCACGGGATGCCGGCGGACTGACAGCGCAGCGCTGTCACAGGCATGCCTGCCATTCTGCTCATTTCATCATAGTATAAGTGAAGCGGATTGTCAAGAAAAAATTAGCACTCATTTTTAGTGAGTGCTAACAATGTGCGGCGGCATATATTGTTTTCCGGACGGCTCCCGTTCGTCTGTCAGGCAAGGCTTCCGGTGATGCGGCTTTGCTTGAGAAGCTGCAGGGTGTAAGCGGTAAATTCCTGTTCCAGCGTTTTATCCATCGTAAAAATGCGGTAGGAGATGCCGCAGGTCACGAACAGGCGGTTGTCCTGAAACAGGATGTTGAGGTAGAGGCCGTCGATATCTTCCTGGCGGAGCGTGGCGCCTGCTTCAGAAAGAAGGTTTTGCGTCAGGCTGCTGTCTGATTTCAGAACGAGCTTCATCAGGGAAGGGGTGCGGTTTCCTTTGATCAGGGAAAAAATCCTGTCCTTAGAAAGCTGCCAGGGAAGAAGCCCGTTGTGGTCGCCGGGAAATGCGGCAAGCTCATCCTTCGTGTAGAATCCGGGAAGGAGATGCCCGTCCAGGCTTACAGGGATGTCGGTATGCAGCTCGGCTTGAACGAGCGAAAAGGAATCAAAGGCGTCTGTCCGCAAGAGAAGCTGCATAAATGGCTTGATGTCGAGTATCTCAATGGTCTGCATAAGTATATCCTCCGGTTGGTCGTGATATGGGGGGATAGTCATGGAAACTCCTGCTGTTTCAGCATCCTGCACAAGATGTGGTTAAGACGTCATAGACTGCCACTGCTGCTTGTGCTCCGGATGCAGAAATGACAAAATCCCCCGCACTTTTTTCATGGATGGTATTATACCATAAATTCAAAATGATTGACACATTAGGCTGAAAATATACAAAAAAAAAGAAAAATCAGAGGTTTTTTTATAAAAAAAATAAAAATGATTGCATTTTGTGCGGCGTAGGAGTATAATTGTACTAGCATTTTAGGAGAATGCCTGTGAAACGGCGAACGTTCCTAATGTGAATAACGTATAGCAATATATGGAGAAAAGGAGACAAAAGTATGAGAAAGAAGAAATTAGTAGCAGCACTGCTCGCAGCATCTATGGTTGCAGGATTGATGGTTGGCTGTGGAAGCGAGGGCGGAAGCACAGAGAAGGACGATTCCTCCAAGAAGGAAGACAAGGCAGACAAGGCAGACAAGGATGAGGCAAAAGACGACGAGAAGGATGAAGAGAAGGACGATGCTGAAGACAAGTCTGATGACAGCGCTGACGCAGGTGATGGTTCTGTTTACTTCTTGAACTTCAAGCCTGAGGTTTCCGAGACATGGGAGAACATCGCTAAGATGTACACAGACGAGACCGGCGTTCCGGTGAAGGTTGTTACAGCAGCTTCCGGTATGTATGAGCAGACTCTGAAGTCAGAGATCGCTAAGAAGGATGCACCGACACTGTTCCAGATCAATGGACCGGTTGGTTACCAGAACTGGAAGGATTACTGCCTGGATCTTTCAGGTACAGACCTTTACTCATGGCTGAGCGACAAGAGCCTTGCAATCTCCAGCGGTGACGGCGTTTATGGTATTCCTTACGTAGTAGAGGGTTATGGTATCATCTACAACGAAGAGATCATGGAGAAGTATTTCGCGTTAGATGGCGCAAAGGCAACATCTATGGCTGAGATCAACAACTTTGACAAGCTGAAGGAAGTTGTTGAGGATATGACAGCAAAGAAGGGTGATCTTGGCATCGATGGCGTATTCGCATCTACCTCCTTCTCACCTGGAGAGGACTGGAGATGGCAGACACACCTTATGAATGTGCCGATTTACTATGAGTACAAGGATGCAGGGGTACAGGATGAGAGCGAGATTACATTCTCTTACAATCCGAACTTCAAGAACATCTTTGACCTTTATATCAACAACTCCTGCACAGAGCCTGCTATGTTGGGATCTAAGACAGTTGAGGATTCTATGTCTGAGTTCGCACTTGGCAAGGTTGCCATGGTTCAGAATGGTAACTGGGGCTGGGGACAGGTCAGCGGCGTAGAAGGCAACACTGTAAAAGAGGACAAGGTGAAGTTCCTTCCGATTTACACCGGCGTTTCAGGCGAGGAGAAGCAGGGACTTTGTACTGGTACAGAGAACTTCTTCTGTGTAAATGCTGAGTCTTCCGAGGCAGACCAGAAGGCAACGATCGCGTTTGTTGAGTGGCTGTTCAATTCAGATGCCGGCAAGAATGCGGTTACCAATGATCTTGGATTTATCGCTCCGTTCACAACCTTTGGTGAGGGAGAGGGTCCGACAGATCCGCTTGCTAAAGAGGTTACACGTTATCTTAGCGATTCCAGCCTGACATCTGTTTCATGGAACTTTACTACATTCCCGAGCCAGACCTTCAAGGATAACTACGGTTATGCGCTGTTGGATTATGCGACAGGCCAGAAGGATTGGGATACAGTAGTATCTGAGACTATCGAAGACTGGAAGACAGAGAAGGCAGCTATCGCTGAGTAATTTGTTTTACAAATACGGCAGGAAATTGTCATAAATTGACAGAATGCCGTCATGAAAAGAGTAGTTAAGAAGGTGATCCGGAAGTAATTCCGTGTTCACCTTCTGTTTGACAAGGAGGTTACTATGCAGAAAGCGTATAAGAAGTATTTTCCGTTATTTGTACTTCCTACATTGATCGCTTTTATTATGTTCTTCTGCGTTCCTTTTGTGCTTGGAATTATCCTGTCTTTCTGTAAGTTTACGACAGTAACCAATGCGCATTTTGTCGGGGTGGAAAACTATATCAAGGCATTTTCCAATAAGGACTTCCTGAATGCGCTGTGGTTTACAACGAAATTTACGGTCGTATCTGTGGTTACGGTTAACGTGATTGCGTTTTCTTTTGCCTATGCGCTGACGAGAGGAATTAAGGGAACCAGTATTTTCAGAACAGTATTCTTTATGCCGAACCTGATCGGTGGTATCGTGCTTGGTTATATCTGGCAGTTGATGATCAATGCTGTGCTGGCACACTTTAATGTGACGATCACAACAGATCCCAAGTACGGCTTCTGGGGATTGATTATTCTGACAAACTGGCAGATGGTTGGTTACATGATGATCATTTACATCGCCGGTATCCAGAATATTCCGACGGAGCTGATTGAGGCAGCCAAGATCGACGGAGCTTCCAAGGCACAGGCGTTGTTCAAGGTGACAGTGCCGATGGTAATGTCTTCCATTACGATCTGTCTGTTCTTAACACTGACCAACTCCTTCAAGCTGTTCGACCAGAACCTTGCTTTGACTGCCGGTCTTCCGTCCAGGAAGACAGCCATGCTCGCGTTGGATATCTACACAACCTTCTATAACAGGAATGGTTGGGAGGGTGTCGGCCAGGCGAAGGCAGTTATCTTCTTTGCGATTGTAGGTTTGATTTCGTTGACACAGCTTTACTTTACAAGAAATAAGGAGGTGGAGAGCTAATGGCAAGAGGCAGACGCCGAAACACAGATATGGATGTATCGCCAACGACAGGAATAATTATGACTATCGTATTTACATTTTTGTCAGTAGCGTTTCTCTACCCGATTTTACTGGTGCTGCTGAATTCCTTTAAGAGTAAGCTCTATATCAGCGACCAGCCCTTTGCATTGCCGAATGACCAGACCTATGTGGGCATGTCCAATTATACAGATGGTATTTCCAAGACAGGGTTCTGGGGCGCGGCAGTGAACTCCGTATTTATTACGGTATTTTCAGTAATCGCGATCATTCTGCTGACATCGATGTGCGCATGGTGGATCACCAGAGTAAAATGTACGTTCTCTACACTGACCTACTTTGTATTCGTGTTTGCGATGATCGTACCGTTCCAGATGGTTATGTTTACGCTGTCCAAGGTTGCTGATATGCTTCATCTGAGCAACCCGATCGGTATTATTTTCGTGTACGTCGGGTTCGGAGCCGGGCAGGCGGTGTTTATGTTCTCCGGATTTGTCAAGTCGATTCCTGTTTCTCTGGAGGAGGCTGCAATGCTGGATGGATGTACGCCGATCCAGACATTCTTCCAGGTGGTATTCCCGGTGCTGAAGCCGACCACGATTACGGTTGCTATCCTGCAGGCGATGTGGATCTGGAATGACTATCTGCTTCCGGTATTGGTACTCTCCAGTGATTATAAGACAATTCCGATCGCTGTGCAGTACTTAAGAGGTGGATATGGTTCTATCGATATGGGCGCGTTAATGGGTATGTTGGTACTCGCGATCGTGCCGATCGTAGTATTCTATCTGTCCTGTCAGAAGTACATTATCCGTGGAGTTGCGGCCGGAGCTGTCAAGGGATGATCGTCCCTTTATACAGCCGGGTGTCGTTTCAGTATGAATGAATCCACAGGGTTATCAGGCATTGTATTGAACGTTGCATATTCAGAATGTGTAATTTAGAACAAAGAATTATATATTGAAATTAAAAAAGCCCATTGAATTCTTAACATCATGTATTCTTTGGGCTTTTTGATTATCTATATTTAATATCAAAAACAGGTAATTGCGAAACTCAAAATATAGGCTTTGGCAGGAAATATGTTTTTCGCAGTCATTCGGAATATAAGAGGGAAAAATATATTTCCTGCACAAAGCTGATGGAAAGAGTATATCATTTCGCAATTGCCTGAATTAAAAGAAGAATGGAGAAGGTAAAGATGGGTGGGAAAAAATGGGTTTTGCTGCTGTGTGCGTTTGTTCTGCTGATACACACAGAGGTATCTGCGCAGTACAAAAAGGTGGATGTGGAAAAGGAAAAGATTCCGATTTCCACAATGTCAGTGTATAAAGATTATGATTACTCGTTTTTGAAGACCTTTGCATTTGGAACAACCTATCAGGGCAAGGTTGACGCGGAACTTCTCACTGCGGAGAAGATGTTATCGGGAGAGGATTCAAGAATCCGAAAAGACGCTGTGCTGCGTACAGCCGGGTTTTACCGCAAGGGAGACGGTGGAGCCGGGGTTTACAGGATTTCGGAAAAGGAGGAATCAGGCTGCATGTCCATGGAAAACGGACTTTATGCCATATTGATTCCGGATACAGTTGAGATTAAGGGAAAAACATGGGCCGTGGTTTCTCCCCGACAGTTTGGTGCCCGCGGGGATGGCGAAAAAGGAGAGCAAGAATTTTTGATGAAAACCTTTAGTTCCGCTGCGGATGCTGCGGCGACAGACTCCGTATTCAGGGGAATTGCGTATCTTCCGGAGGGAGAATACAAGGCAACCGGAGAGCTGCAGTTTGGAATTAAGGATATTAATATTGTCGGAGAGGGAGATAAAAGTATCATCTTTACGGACAACGATTACGCTACCTGGTATGAATTTTTTATGTTTGGCAGCAATGCAGCCAACTTGTATTTGGGAGATTTCAGAGTAGAGGCGCGAGAGGTGGATATGGGCAAGTACTACCGACAGTTCGTATTTGTGGACAGTAGTAACTGTTATATGTATCATGTCAACCTTAATATCCCGCAGGAAGCATTTTCCAAGAACTATTATATGGATAAACAGTATACCAACTTAACACTTTATTCCGGCAATAAGGATATTACTATTGATAGCTGTAAGCTGGAGCTGATGTGCGGCACCTACAGGGGAGCCAACCTGGGCATATTGGATTTCTGGAAACGGGGTGAAGAAAACATTACCGTGATGAACTGCACACTGCATGATGATGCGAGAGATGAACAGGTAGGCATTTTCTCTCTGCATAATAGTGAGGAGTCCTTCATACGGAATGTAAATTTCATCAATAACCAGATGTATTCGTATCAGCCGCTGGATGAGTCGGCGGCTGGCGGTCACAGAACCATGTGCTTTACGGTTGCTTATAATGATTCTCTCAATGTGGAGAATATCCGGATTGCGGGAAATCATTTCAAGGGTATGGTGGATTCCCAATTCATGACATTTGGAAATGTCAAAAAATGTGTGATTGAAAACAATATCATTGAGGAGGATTGTACCCAGAACAGGGGAGCTTCCGTATTCCTGTCTTCTGCTGGCAGCCTGGAGGATCTGATGATCCGGGAAAATGAGATTTATATGACCAGATACGGAAAAGCTAATCTGCTCTCAGGAAACGGAATCTTTGACCACAATACTGTGGTAACGGATAGCAGCATTTTTGCTTCGATTGGATATGACAGGGGCGTTATCACGAATAATACGATCATTGCGCTCGGTCCGCTTGATCAGATCGGAAATAATGTTTCTATCTGTTCGGGTAATTCCGTGCGGGCGTACGGCTCCTTTCATAAAATTTACACGGGTATTGCTACGACGCCTTGTCCTCAGAAGATTGAGATCAACGGGAACACCGTGTACTCTTATCTGAATCAGAATGGGAAAAAGAATGATGCATGGATCGCTATGGCCAGGCTTGTCGGCCGTGTGGCGGATGAGGTGGAGTTTACGGGTAACAAGTTCTACCTGCCGAATTTTTATCTTACGGAAGGTGGAAAACCTGTGGATCAGGCAATCTGTTATCTGCGGAGCACTTCTTTTGACAAGATGTATATTGCGAATAATGAGCTACAGGGAGCTGAGAAATGTATCAGCTATGGTGTCTCTCAGGAAATTCTGGATAAGGTTGTCTATGAGAATAATACCAGGCTGGACTATACCTATGATATGGGTACGGAACCCTGTGATGCCATTCAGATTACGAAGGATGGACAGGCGGTGACAGAGCTTTTTGTGACGGATGACACAGTGACACTTGGGGTGGATACGGATGCCGATGTGGACTGGTATACAGCTATTGAGAGCATTGCAAGTGTAGACAAGGGTGTCGTGAAGCGCGGAATGTATGGAGACGCAGTTGTATTTGCGGTTCCGAGAAATGGAACTGGCGTATTTGCGAAGTGTAACGTACATTTTGTGCAGGCTGCGGTTTCGGGGATCATGTTGGAGAGTGAGGAGATTTCTTTGGAGCCGGGTAAGAAAAACCGGGTTGTATATGAGGTGGAACCGTTTGATAAGGTGTCGCAGGCGGTAAACTGGAAGTCATCAGATGAGAATGTGGCAACGGTGACATCCAATGGCATCATTCAGGGTGTTGCGCCCGGTACTGCAATCGTGACATGTTCAGTTGCGGACGGATCCGGCATCAGCAGGACGATCCGTGTGACGGTGAATGAGCTGACGGTCAAGCGGATATATTTGAATAAGTCTTCCTCGGACAAGGATGGTACGGGCTGGAATATCGGGGAGACGCTGCAGTTAAAGGTTGAAGGCTATTTTCCGTCTGAGGCCACCAATAAAAATCCCGGAAGGTGGGAGAGCCGAAATGAGAAGATCGCGACTGTGGATCAGAATGGCCTGGTTACATTTCAGGCAGCGGGATGGACGGAAATCCGATGCTATCTGGAGGATGAGTCCTGCTATGGCTCGTGTTATGTTGTTGTAAAATCCCCGGGAATACAGAATATAAAGGAAACACATACCAGCACCTGGGTGAAGTTTGAATGGGATAAGCAGGAGACGCTATCCTCGATCCGGGTTTACCGGTATAAAGAAGAGACGGATAAATGGGAGAGCCTTAGCAATGTTTCTCCTGAGGGTTGTGGAGTCTATCTGTTAGAGAAAGGTAAAACCTATCGGTTTAAAATTGCAGCAGTTGTCACCTATAACCGGGTAGATTATGAGACAGTTTCAGATGAATATGTGGTGACCACATATGCCAATGATGTGGTTACCAGTTACAAGGGCTTGGATGATTCGATCGGCGTCAGAGTAGGCGAATCGAAAGATACCTGTATATATATGGACAAGAAGCTGTATGAATGGAAGATCGAGGATGAGGAGATCGCAAGTGTCCATGACGAGTCACCCAACTATGATGCAAGGCTAAGGGTGACAGGACTGAAAGAAGGCTTCACCTATTTGAATGTTCATGCTAAGGATGAATTGGGATATACTGTGAGAGTTCCGGTAATTGTTTATAATTTTGAAAAGTTTGATCTGCAGGCAGAGGGAGGAATCAAGCAGATTAAGCTGAAATGGCAGTGTAAAAAGACGGAGGATATTGCAGGTTTCCGGGTTTATTGGGGAAAGATAAACAATACAGACATCCCGATGGATCAGATTGAAAAGATAACGGAGGATGGACAGGAGTATCTGACTTGTACCATTACCGGACTTTCTAATGAGAAAGAGTATAACGTATCTGTAGTTCCCTATCTGGAGAAGGAAGGAAAGATCTTCAGCGGAGGGGGAAGCAGTGAAATGAAAGTGCAGACACTGTCTTATGTGCCTGTCACCAGTGTTCAGACAGTGGACAGTCTGGAGATGAATGTCAATGAGCCGCTGACGGTCAGCGCAAAGCTTGTGCCGGAGAACGCATCGGAACCGTTTGTGAAATGGATTCCGTATGATGATTCGGTATTGAAGGTTGAGGAGTCTGCAGCGGATGGTGGCCTGACTGCTAAACTGACCGCTTTGAAGCCGGGAACAACACAGCTGACAGCTGTTTCTCTGGATGAGAGCTGTTGTACCAAAACTATAACTGTGAAGATAGCTGGCGATGGCGTGGAAGAGGAAACCACAACACAGGAGGTGACCACGCAGGAAGGCCAGGTGCCGGGCGAAAATACAACGGAGAATCCGGCGGGGGCAACCACGCAGGAAGGTCAGGTACCGAGCGAAAATACAACGGAGAATCCGACGGGGGCAACCACGCAGGAAGGCCAGGTGCCGGGCGAAAATACAACGGAGGATCCGGCGGGGGCAACCACGCAGGAAGGCCAGGTGCCGGATGGAAGTACGACGGAAAGCCGGACGGGGGATACAGATGTATCGAAACAGCTTACAGTGGGGGCCGAATACTATGATGCCGCATCGAAGGCTGTATACAGGCTGACGAAACAATCTGCCGGGAAGAAAACGGTGACATACTTGAAATACCGTGGAAAGAAAACGACTGTCAACATTCCGGCAACGATCCGGATTGAGGGTCAGGTCTATCAGGTGACCGCAATCGCGAAGAAATGCTTTAAGGGGAACCGCAAGATTAAAAAGCTGACCATCGGGGAGCAGGTGACAAGTATTGGAAAGGAAGCCTTTAAGGGATGCAAGAAGCTGAAAAGCATTAAGATCAAAACAAAGAAGCTTAAAAAGTCCAAGGTTGGCAAACAGTCATTCAAGGGAATCCATCCCAAAGCGGTCATTCGGGTTCCGGCCAAAAAGAAGAAGCTATATAAGCAGATTTTAGCGAAAAAAGGTAGAATTTCTGCTAAGGTGAAGGTAAAATAGGGAAGGAATCGTTTTGAACCGGTTTCATTGAAAAGGATAAGCCCCGCAGCTGCGGGGCTTATTGCTGTTTTTATCCTGGTCAGAAAACCACCCGGTTTCTTCCGGTTTCCTTGGCCTGATAGAGCTTTGCGTCAGCGATGCTGATATTTTTTTCTATGGTTTTCTCAGGATTGAAGGCTGTTACGCCGAAGCTCATGGTATGGCGGATCGTGTATTCTCCGGTGACGCATACAGAGGCTTCGATTTTGGTGCGCATTTCCTCAGCCTTGTCAGCGCAGGTGGAAATGTCCGCATCCGGCATGATCATGATGAATTCCTCTCCACCCCAGCGATAGATGCCGTCCCCCTCACGACAGCAGGAGGTTAGGACTTCCGCGACATGCTTTAACACTTCATCCCCGGCGTTGTGTCCGTAGGTGTCATTGACGGCCTTGAACTTGTCAATATCGCAGATGAACAGGGAAAGTATCCTGTCTGGAGCCTCGATCACGGCCTTGTACCTCTTTTCGAAATCACTGAAAAAGCCCATGCGGTTGCGAAGCCCGGTCAGCTTGTCGGTATGGGACTGCTCCAGAAATACGTCCGATTCCAAAGCAAGACCGCAGATCATAGCTGCCAGGGAGAGCTTCTTGATATCCTCCTGTTCGTCAAATTTTCCGTCATTTCCAAGCTTGTTGATGACCTGATAGGCTCCGATGTATTCACCCTTTACATTGGAAACGGGCATGACAAGAACGGACCGCGTGACATAGCCTGTCTTTTTGTCCACGGCAGGGTTGAAATTCGGGTCATTGTAGGGGTCGTTGGTGACCACTACGCGTCCCTCGGACAGCGCCTTGCCTACCAGTCCGGTGTTGTCCGGAATCGTGATCCTGTCTGTGCCGGTCGCAGCTGTTGTCCACAGAGTGTGGTTGTTTTTATCCCATTTCCAAAAGCTGGCGCGGTCTGCCTCGGCGAGTACCCGTCCCAGCGTGGTGAGGTGCTCGAAAATCTTGGAATGGTCGTTTTCTGATGCGTGGTTCATATCCTGATAGAGCTGTTCAGAGACAGAAAAGATGTCTGACAGCATTTTTTCCGCAGTATTGGGCATGGTAAATCCTCCTGTTGATTCGTTAAATATGGAAGCCGGACGTATTCCGTTCCGGGCAGTTGTTTCGTTGCAATTAGAAGCTGTCTGATCTTGTGGACTGTCAGTTGTTTCATGGCGGAGAGAAGCCGGCTGACTGTCAGTTCCGCCGGTGAGTTCGCTGTACAGGGGAGCCAGAGTCAGGCTTGTTCCGTCAATCGCGTTCTGTATCTGTGCCTCGTCATCCAGATGCATCAGGAAGACGGTAATGCCTTTGGCCGCAAGCTCTGAGAGGAGCGGCAGCCTGTCGTGAATGTACAGATGGACGGGCGAGAACGTGGCAGCCGCTTCCGTGTACAGAGTAACGCCGGGCTCCAGATAGGGGAGAAACGGCTCCAGTGTGCAGGTGTCGCCCGTGTAGACGAGCGGCCTGTCACCAGCCAGCAGACTGTAGCCAAAACACCGTCCTGAAAGCGAGGGGCTGTGGGAGGTGGGGATAGCGGCAACCTTCCATCTGTCCAGTGTATTGGCGGTAGTCAGCGTGTAGGACGCTGGATTGCAGCCGTCCAGACGGCCGATCAGATACTCCAGATCATCCCGCACCTCGGAGGACGGGGCGGCAACGACGACGGGCAGATGCCACACATAGAAGGCGTAATGGATCAGCATGGGCAGGCCGCCTGTGTGGTCGCAGTGGGTATGTGTCACCAGGACATAGATGGTTTCCGTTTTGTGCGGATATGTGAGTTTGTCCGGTCCGATCGCCTTCAGCCTGTGAAAGGCTGACATCGGGCAGTCAAACAGAACCAGGTCGCCCTGATCCACAAAAAAAGCACTGTTCTGTTCCTTTTCAAATGCGGATCCCCGTCCAAAGAATTGCAGCATAGCTTGTTCCCTCCTTCATACAATAATGCGGCTGTACGGTCAGGCGCATGCATTTTCGCCGGAGCCTTGTCCGGACTGTGAACGATGGCCGTGATGGAACAGCGTTAATAGTATTTGTTATTGCTATTATATATGTCTTTGCGGTATCACGCAATCTAAAAATGGTGTAATTTTTAGATGCTGATGAAGCGGTTTCATTTCATTATCAGGCAGGTTGATTCCTGCATATGATAAATGGAGACTTTTTTCGGAGAGATGGCAATGGCGAAACCGACGATCATCATTGACGCGGGACATGGCGGATTTGACAATGGAGCGCAGTATCAGGGTAGAAGGGAGAAGGATGACAACCTCAGGCTTGCGCTGGCAGTGGGAAACCGGCTGAGGGAGGACGGCTATCCTGTAGTATTTACAAGGACGGAGGATATTTATCAGCGGCCGATCGAAAAGGCGCAGATTGCAAATGCAAGCGGCGGTGATTATTTTGTTTCATTTCACCGGAACGCCAGTCCGGAACCCGACATGTACAGCGGGATCCAGACACTGGTGTTCCGGAATGAGGGGGAACCGGCCAGGCTGGCGCAGCAGATCAACGAGCAGCTTTCCAGGACGGGATTCAGGAATCTGGGCGTTGAGGTAAGGCCGAATCTGGTGGTACTTCGGCGGACGCAGATGCCTGCGGTTCTGGTGGAGACCGGGTTCATCAATACGGATACGGATAACCGCCTGTTTGATGCGGAGTTTGACAGGATTGCCGACGCGATCGCGGCAGGCATCGAGGCGGCAGTGTCCGGCGGGAAAACTGCTAAGACCTACGGTGTGCAGGTGGGTTTATACAGGAGGTATGAGAATGCCGCTTATGCGCTGGCACAGGTTCTTGCGCAGGGCTATGACGGCTTGATCAGGGAGAGGGATCCCTACTTTGCTGTTGTGGTGGGAAATACGCCCTCGCTGGAGGAAGCGAGGCGGCTGGAACAGCAGCTGCAGAGAAATGGCTATGACACGCTGATCGTGGAGAATGAGGCATAAGCCTGTGTGCCGGCGGGAGGTTGGACCGTGAGAGTGACTGTGGATTTTAAGATTTTTTTTATAAAATGGTGATAACATTCCATGTAATTTGTGATATAATAGGCAAGGTGGCGCTTTTGGCGGAAGCGGTCGCAGAAGTTCAGACGTAACGGAACAGATGTGAGGGCGTCGTCCTGCCTTTTTAGCGCGATGACGCCGGCAAGAGGAAGACGGTAAAAAATCGGTCGGAAACGAGCCGGAATCATGCCGCGCCAGCGATAAAACATGATTCAGATAATGGAAATACAGGAAAAAGGATGAGATAGAATGAACCGATTGATGAAGAAATGCAGGAGATTCTGGAAGCGCATTTCCGGTCCGTCTTACAGCAAATGTGTACATGAATACCAGCTGCTTTATCCGGGATTTGTGATGGCTGTAAGCCTGTTGTCCATTCTTCTGGCCCAACTTACCGGCGGTTCATTTGCGTATAAGGTGAAGGTTGGACAGAGGGAGACGATTGGAAAAGCCGTAGAGCATGCGCAGGTCAAGCTGCCGGACATTACCTCTTGCGGAGAATTTTTAACCCATTACAGATATGAGACCTTCGGAGCGAGCAATCCTGATGATGTGGATCCGAATGCGCCGATGGTCGCCCTGACCTTTGATGACGGTCCCAACCCCAAGCATACGGGCAGAATCCTGGAGGTATTGAAGGAGAACTATTCGCACGCCACCTTCTTTGTGGTGGGGACGAACGCGGAGCAGTATCAGGATACCCTGAAGGATATTGCCGATGCGGGCTGTGAGATCGGAAACCACACCTATAACCATGCCAATCTGACTTCTATTTCATCGGAGGAGGCTTGGGAGCAGTTAGACAAGGTGGACAGAGCGGTAAAGAAGGCGACCGGGGAGGGCACGACAGTGATCCGCCCGCCGTATGGAGCCTTTGACCAGGATCTGCTGGACCGGCTGAATGCGCCTGTGGTACTCTGGGATGTGGACACGGAGGACTGGAGCAGCAGGGACGCGTCCAAGATTGTGGAGGCGGTCATGTCCAAGGTGAAGGACGGGGATATCGTTCTGATGCACGATATCTATGAATCGACAGCGGAAGCTGTGTCGATCATTGTTCCCAGGCTGAAGGAGGAGGGATTTCAGGTACTCTCCGTCAGTGAGATCGCGAGATATAAGGGGAAGGAGCTGGAGCTTGGCAAGGCTTATGGCAAGCTGCAGGGTTCGACGGAATAAACAAACTGCGCGGGGCGGAAATATGCTGCGCGGGGCGGAAATACGCTGTGCGGGGCGGAATAAGCTGCGCGGAGCTGAATAATAACTATACATACAATTAGGAGGACAGAAACATGTGGGCTTACGAGAGTGTATTTTATCAGATTTATCCGCTGGGATTTTGCGGGGCACCGTTTGAAAATGACGGGAAACTCGAGTCGCGTATTTTGAAGGTGATTGACTGGATTCCCCATATTCAGAAGCTGGGTGCCAACGCGATTTATTTTTCACCGGTATTTGAGTCGGATACACATGGATATAACACGAGGGATTACACGAAGATTGACTGCAGGCTGGGTACCAACGAGGATTTCAAGCAGGTGTGCGAGAAGCTGCACGCCGCGGGGATCAAGGTTGTGCTGGACGGCGTCTTTAACCATGTCGGCAGGGGATTTTTCGCGTTCCAGGATGTGCTGCGCAACCGCGAGGGTTCCAGGTACAAGGATTGGTTTCACATCAATTTTGGCGGCAATTCCCATTACAACGACGGCCTGTGGTATGAGGGCTGGGAGGGAAATTATGATCTGGTCAAGCTGAACCTGCACAATGAGGAGGTCATTTCCCATATCTTTGACGCGGTGAAGGGCTGGATCGAGGAGTTTGACATTGACGGCCTGAGACTGGATGTGGCATATTGTCTGGACAAGGAGTTTTTGAAGAGGCTCCGCCGGTTTACAGATTCACAGAAGGAGGAGTTCTTCCTGCTGGGAGAGACGCTGCACGGAGACTATAACCAGTGGGCAAATGATGAGATGTGCCATTCAGTGACCAACTATGAGTGCTATAAGGGATTGTTCTCCAGCTTTAATTCGATGAATATGTTTGAAATCTGCCATTCCCTTGGCAGGCAGTTCGGTCCGGAATACTGGACCTTATATAAGGGCAAGCACCTGCTGAGCTTTGTGGACAACCATGATGTGAGCAGGATTGCGAGCAACCTGAGTAATGAGAAGCATCTTCCGCTGATCTATGCGATGGCGTTCGGTATGCCGGGCATTCCCTGTGTCTATTATGGAAGCGAGTGGGGCGCGAAGGCGCATAAGAGCGAGGGAGACCCCGCGCTGCGTGCCAGCTTCGAGAAGCCGGAATGCAATGCGCTTACCGAGTGGATCTCCAAGCTGGCAGAGGCCAAGAAAAACAGCAAGGCGTTAAACTACGGCGGTTTCCGCTCCGTGGTGCTGACAAACCAGCAGTGTATTTTTGAACGGGCCTGCGAGGGCGAAAGGGTGCTGGTAGCGATCAACGCGTCAGACCAGACTTATGTGGCGCATTTTGACGCGGGCTGTGGAACGGCGGTGGATCTGATCACGGGCGATCCGCACGATTTCGGCGGCGGCAGTGAACTGCCTCCATACTGTGCCCGGTTCTGGAAGATGGAGAAATGAGGAAGAAGATTGTTTGAAAAGAAAGAGATAATTTTTAGCGACACATTGGGAGTATGCCAGGTCGCGGAGCTGACAAGGCTTCCGGCAAAAAACGGGGAGCAGATGCTGTATTACGGCCTGCGCTCCGTGTATGATAAGCATAAGGTTTCCTATATTCCTGTGGAGCACCATCAGGTGCTGCTGCGCCCGTTGCTTACCTATGAAGAGGCGCTGAAACTCTCGGAACAGCCTGAGGATGAGCGGGCGGGGACGAAACTCAGCGAGGCGCAGAAACAGGAAATCCAATATGTGCTCGCAAATCAAAAGAAATAAAAATATCGCAGCCGTTCAGGCACCTGTACAATCCGGGTCATCATTGGATGGCCTGTCATGGATGGGCGTCTGGACGGCTGCGTTTTTAGGTAGTAAACAAATTTATCGGCATAGAAGGAAACCTATCTGCTTCCGGTAGAACCGAACCCTCCTTCTCCGCGTGCGGTGTCATCAAGTTCCTCTGCCGGTTCAAACTGCGCGGTCAGGTACGGCGTGATTATGATCTGCGCGATGCGCTCACCGGGCTCAATGGAAGCGGAAACAGTGCTGTGGTTGTGGAGCGCGACCATGATCTCGCCACGGTAATCGGGGTCGATGACGCCGACCTTGTTGGCCGGAGCCAGTCCTTTTTTGGTGGCAAGGCCGCTTCTTGCGTAGATCAGCCCTGCGTATCCGGCCGGAATTGCCATTGCAAGCCCTGTGGGGATCAGCTTTGTCTGGCCGGGCTCTAATATTACAGTCTCCGCCAGGCAGGCATATAGGTCAGCGCCTGCCGCAAGCTCCGAACCATAGGAGGGGAGTATCGCGCCGGGAGATAGTTTTTTTATGGATATATTTGCTGTCAGCATGATGAAACACCTTTCTTTTGTATTGTATTTGCGGGCTGCCGTCAGGCTGTTTTGGGGATATGCCGGATGGGATCACAGGATTGAAAAATCCCTGGTGTCATCCCACAGTATGATCCGGTTTTCCTTCATGGATTCAGGAACCTGGATGATCCTCTGGTTGGAGGAGCCCCGGAACCTTAACGAGATGTCCTTTTTCTCCTGAACGAATTCCCCGTCTACGAGAATGTCAATGCAGGAGAGCATCTCGCGGGTTTCCGGCCATTTGCGCGCCATGTCTCCCAGAATATCTCTCTCGAAGTCATAGCCGGTATAACACCAGATGTCCTTATCCGGATAGCGGTGCCGGATCTCCTTCAGCAGCGGCAGAACGCCTGACTGGTTCTGGTATTCAAATGGTTCGCCCCCCAACAGCGAAAACCCTCGGATGTAGGTGGGATGGAGCGCTTCCAGAATATCCAGGATCACGTCGCTGTCAAAAGTCTTGCCATATTTGAAATCCCAGGTTTCGGGATTGAAGCAGCCGGGGCAGTGGTGGGTACAGCCGCTCACAAAGAGGCTCACCCGGACGCCCGGACCGTTGGCTATATCGTATTTTTTGATTGTCGCGTAATTCATGTTAATACCTCGCTGCTATAAGTGGAGCACGCGGGCCTTGATCTCCTTCGTCTTGCCCACATTCCAGAAATTCTCGCCCAGATATCCGCAGGTTCTTCTGGTGACATTCATCTTCGCGTGATCCTTGTTGCCACATTGTGGACATTCCCATTCATTGTCATCATTGATCAGGATCTCACCGTCATAACCGCATTCATGGCAGTAGTCGGACTTGGTGTTGAACTCTGCATACTGGATATTGTCGTAAATGAACCGTACCACCTCAGCCAGGGCGTCCAGATTGTTGCGCATATTCGGAATCTCCACATAGGAGATGGCTCCTCCGGAGGAGATCTTCTGGAACTGGCTTTCAAACCGGAACTTGCTGAAGGCGTCGATTTCCTCCCTCACGTCCACATGATAGGAATTGGTATAATAGCCCTTATCCGTGACATCGGGAATGCTGCCGAAGCGTTCCAGGTCAATCCTTGCGAAACGGTAGCAGAGCGACTCTGCCGGGCTTCCATACAGGCCGAAGGCGATGCCGGTCTCAGCTTTCCAGCGGTCTGTGGCCGCGCGCAGGCGGTTCATCACCCGGAGGGCGAATTCCTGTCCGCCGGGCTGGGTATGGCTACAGCCCTTCATGAGCTTCGTGACCTCGTAGAGGCCGATATAGCCCAGTGAAATGGTGGAATAACCGTTCATGAGCAGCGGATCGATCGGCGCTCCCTTGGGAAGCCGGGCAATCGCGCCATACTGCCAGTGTACCGGGCTGACATCAGAGGTGATGCCCATCAGCGCGTTGTGCCTGCACATGAGCGCTTCAAAGCAAAGGTTCAGTCGCTCTTCCAGAAGATTCCAGAACTTTTCCTCATCCTTGTTGGCGATAATGCCGATCTGAGGAAGATTCAGGCTGACAACGCCCTGGTTAAACCGTCCCTCAAATTTATAATTGCCGTCCGCGTCCTTCCACGGTGTCAGGAAGCTGCGGCAGCCCATGCAGGAAAAGACATTGCCCTCATAGTTTTCGCGCATCTTCTTGGCGGAAATATAGTCAGGATACAGGCGCTTGGCGGAGCATTTTACCGCAAGCTCTGTGATATAGTCATATTCTCCGCCCTTGAGGCAGTTATGCTCATCCAGAACATAGATCAGCTTCGGAAAGGCGGGGGTGATATACACGCCCTTCTCGTTTTTGATGCCTTCCAGGCGCTGCCTTAAGATCTCCTCGATGATCATGGCATTTTCCTTGATATATTCGTCGTCCTTGTCGAGATTCAGAAACAGGGTGACAAAGGGAGACTGGCCGTTGGTTGTCATCAGGGTGTTGATCTGGTACTGGATCGTCTGTACGCCGGAGCGCAGCTCGTCCGTGAGCCGTTCGTGGACGATCTGCTCAATGGTTTCCGGTGAGACAGTATCGCCGTATTCGGCCATCATCCTTGTCTTAAATTTGAGGTAGGACTTGCGCAGATACTTGCCAAGATGCCGTACATCCACAGACTGCCCGCCGTACTGGCTGCTGGCCACCGCAGCGATCACCTGTGTCACGACGGTGCAGGCTACCTGGAAGCTCTTCGGACTCTCGATCAGCTTGCCGTTCATGACGGTGCCGTTGTCGAGCATGTCTCCGATGTTGATCAGGCAGCAGTTAAAGATTGGCTGCAGAAAGTAATCCGCGTCATGGAAATGCAGCACGCCCTCTTCGTGCGCCTTGGAGATCTTTTCCGGCAGCAGGATGCGCTTTGTCAGGTCCTTGGATACCTCGCCTGCAATCAGATCCCTCTGTGTGGAGGCCACTGTCGCGTTCTTATTGGAATTCTCCTCCATGACATCCTTGTTGCGGTTCTGGATCAGGCTCAGAATGGAATCATCCGTTGTATTCGCGCGGCGTACCAGCTCCCTGGTGTAACGATAAATAATGTAGGTTTTTGCCAGTACAAACTTCTTCTCGTCCATCAGCTTCTGCTCGATGATATCCTGAATGTCCTCCACCAGCATTCTCGAGCGGTTCTTCGCCTCAATGCAGTTGATGATATAGGAAATAGTCTCGTCGGATACCTTCTCCGCAGGCTCTACCTCGGAGTTGGCCTTGAGGATGGCGCGCCTGATTTTGTTCCTGTCATAGGAAACTGTACTTCCGTCACGTTTAATTACTTTCATAAGCTACCCCTTTTCGATAATCAAATACTGTGAAATATTCACATTATACCACTTTATATAGAGAATGTAAATGAGATATCCCACTATATCGTGTATAAAAAATAATACTTTTGAAAATTAAGCAAGGGTGTAAAAAAAGTATCTTTTGTGAATTTTTAGAAATCTACTTTATTTTTTTTTGCTTTTGTGATATAAAAAGGTGTGTGCTTAATCATTTTTATATTTTTAGAAGGGAAAGAGAAGATGAAAAAACAAAGAATTGGCGCAGCTGTATTGGCCGGCGTGATGCTGCTTGGTCTGGCAGGATGCGGTAACAAGAAGGTAGAGGCGTTTAAGAAGTATGTGACGCTTGGACAGTACACAGGAATTGAATACACGAAGACTGTGGAAGAGGTTAGCGATGAGGATGTACAGTCCCGGCTGGATTCCTTTGTGCAGCAGCACAAGGAAAAGGAAGAGGTCAAGGACAGGGCAGTTGAAGATGGAGATATTGTCAATATTGATTTTGTAGGAACTATGAACGGGGAGGAGTTCGAGGGCGGCACTTCGCAGGGCTATGACCTGACGATCGGTTCTCACAGCTTTATCGACGGGTTTGAGGATGGCCTGATCGGACATAAGATCGGGGAGGAGGTTTCCCTGGATCTCAAGTTCCCGGATCCCTATCAGAATGACCCGGACAAATCCGGCAAGGATGTCAATTTTAAGGTGACGATCAATACCATTTCTGTAGAGAAGGTTCCGGAGCTTACGGATGAGCTGGTAAAGGATAATACTGATTATAAGACGGTGGATGAATACAGGAAGTCCATCCGTAAGGAGATACAGGAGAACAACGAGACTACCGCGGATCAGCAGGCAAAATCTGAGGTGTTCAACAAGGTTGTGGAGAACTGCAAGATCACAGGGTATGACGAGGAAGAGGCCAAGAAGCTGATCGATGACGAGTTTGAACGCTTCAAGCAGATGGCTGACAGCTATGCTGCGTATGGATATTCCTATGAGCAGGTACTGTCCCTGAATGGATATGATAGCGAGGATAAGCTGAAGGAAGGCATCAAGGAGTATATCAAGAATTATCTTGAACAGAAGATGGTGCTCTATTGCATCGCTGACAAGGAAAAGATCAAGGTTACGGATGAAGAGATTGAAGAAAAAGTAAAAGAGTATATGGAAAAGAACAGCATCAAGGACCGCGCGGAGGTAGATGAACAGCTCGGTGAGGATTACTTTGAGACGTATCTTCTTTCCGAGAAGGTCATTGATTTCTTGATGAAGAATGCTGTACAGGTAGAGAGTACCGAGGAGACAACGGAAGCTGAGACAGAGGCTGACGAAGCTGCAGAGGAGAAAACCGAAGCTGATCAGGCCGCAGAGGAGAAAACCGAAGCTGATCAGGCCGCAGAGGAGAAAACCGAGGCTGAGGAGGCTGATCAGGCCGCAGAGGAGAAAACCGAGGCTGATCAGGACACCGGGAAGAATGAGTCAGAGGATTCTGACGCTGAGACATCTGACGCTGAGGACGCTGAGGACTCCGAGGGAGAGAAGGCTGCTGAGTAATTACAAAAAGACGTCAAAAAGAAGTCTGCCGGTGGGATATCATTCAGATGAACACTGGCAGATTGTCAGAATATGGTGAAAATATGGATTTTCAGGTTGGGCAGGTCGTAAAGTTAAAAAAGCAGCATCCGTGCGGAGCCAACGCATGGGAGATCATCCGCGTGGGGGCTGATTTTCGCTTAAGATGCACAGGCTGCAGCCATCAGGTCATGCTTGCCAGAAGGCTGGTTGAAAAAAATTTTAAAGGATTTGCAGAAAATGCTTGATTTATGTTTGGATTTGTGGTAGGATATGTTCTTGTGATGTATAACACATTTTTCCTTGCTCTTTCGTGATGGGAAGGGCCAGAGACCATAAGGAGGTGCATAAGACATGAACAAGTATGAATTAGCGTTGGTTGTCAGTGCAAAGATCGAAGATGATGCCAGAGCAGAAGTTGTTGAGAAGGCAAAGAGCCTGATTGACAGATTTGGCGGTGTTGTCACGAATGTCGAGGATGCCGGTAAGAAGAGGCTGGCTTACGAGATTCAGAAGATGAAAGAGGCTTTTTATTATTTCATCCAATTCGATGCGGAATCTGATGTTCCTGTACAGCTTGAGAGCCGAGTTCGTATTATGGAGCCTGTCATCAGATACCTATGCGTGAGACAGGACGCGTAGCGAATAGGAGGAATCCATATGAATAAAGTAATTTTAATGGGACGTTTGACGAGGGATCCGGAGATCAGGTATTCCCAGAGCAATGACGCGATGGCGATTGCGAGGTACACATTGGCCGTTGACCGCAGATTCCAGAGAAATGGTGATCAGAGTGCGGATTTTATATCCTGCGTGGCATTTGG
>CAMHJT010000039.1 GCA_946185495.1 uncultured Clostridiaceae bacterium
GCTATATATAATTAACAATAATCTAAATAATATAAAGAAAAAATCAATATATAGTTAATAATATTTAATTTTTGTGTAAATATCTTGCAAAAATTAAGTCGATTCTGTATAATACCCAAAGGATAGAGCAATTCACATATTTTTAAGGAGGATTAGAAAATGTCATATGTTGATGAAGTGCTTGCACAGGTCAAGACAAAAAATGCAAATGAGCCGGAATTTTTACAGGCTGTTGAGGAGGTTTTGAATTCCTTAAGGCCGGTGATCGAGGCAAACGAGGAAAAATATAGAAAAGAGGCGATCTTAGAGCGCATCACGGAGCCGGACAGACAGCTTATGTTCAGAGTACCGTGGGTAGACGACAACGGACAGGTTCAGGTGAACAGAGGCTTCCGCGTACAGTTCAACAATGCGATCGGACCGTACAAGGGAGGACTGAGACTGCATCCTTCCGTAAATCTTGGAATCATCAAGTTCCTTGGATTTGAGCAGATCTTTAAGAATTCCCTTACGAGCCTGCCCATCGGCGGCGGCAAGGGCGGTTCTGATTTTGATCCCAAGGGCAAATCAGACAGAGAGATCATGGCATTCTGCCAGAGCTTTATGACAGAGCTTTGCAAATATATCGGCGCAGACACAGATGTACCGGCTGGCGATATCGGAACCGGCGCGAGGGAGATCGGATTTATGTTTGGCCAGTATAAGAGGATCCGCGGACTGTATGAGGGCGTATTGACCGGTAAGGGATTGTCCTATGGCGGCTCTCTGGCAAGAACCGAGGCGACAGGTTACGGCCTTCTGTACCTGACAAGAGAGATGCTGAAGTGCAACGGCCAGGATATCGCAGGCAAGACGGTTGTCGTATCCGGCGCAGGTAATGTTGCGACCTATGCGATCCAGAAGGCACAGCAGATGGGTGCGAAGCCTGTGACATGTTCTGATTCTACCGGATGGATCTATGATCCGGAAGGAATTGATGTGGCGCTGCTCAAGGAAGTAAAGGAAGTGAAGAGAGCACGTCTTACCGAGTATGCCGCTGCAAGGCCGAGCGCAGAGTACCATGAGGGACGCGGCGTATGGAGCGTGAAGTGTGATGTGGCTCTTCCGTGTGCTACACAGAACGAGCTTGACATTGAGGATGCAAAGCAGCTTGTTGCGAATGGCGTGATCGCGGTTGCAGAGGGTGCGAATATGCCGACAACACTGGAGGCTACCAAGTATCTGCAGGAGAATGGAGTTTTATTTGCACCGGGCAAGGCTGCAAATGCCGGCGGTGTGGCAACCTCCGCACTGGAGATGTCGCAGAACTCTGAGAGACTTTCCTGGAGCTTTGAGGAGGTTGACTCCAAGCTGGAGAATATCATGATCAATATCTTTCATAACTTAGATGATGCTGCAAAGCGTTACGGTGTGGCTGGCGACTATGTGGCTGGCGCGAATATTGCCGGATTCGAGAAGGTAGTAGACGCTATGCTGGCACAGGGCGTTTGCTAGAAAGCGGTTTCGGTGACGCGGAATACGCGTTTTTGCGCCGCAGCGCAATAGGTTCCATTTTTATAGAAAGACACGTTAACTGCCCAGCACCTGCTGGGCAGTTGTCGTGTCGATAAAATGACAGGCGTGATCCCGATGTTTGCGTTGAAATGACAGGTGATTTATGGTATAGTGAGGTATGACGTAAAACAACGCGGGAACAGAATGTTTGCGTGAAATGATCAGGAACAGGGGTGACAGGCTGCCAGGAGGAAACTATGCTGAGTTTAGAGCAGAGCAGAGCGTAGTATAGTTCTGTTCTTTTGTAAAATTGCGGCGATATTAGAAAAGTCACGGATCGGAAGGGATCTGTGGCTTTTTTGCGCTTAAAATGCTGGCTGGCATAGGGCGTTCTGTGTCCTGCATGGAAAGCACCCTGTAACTGCGGAAATGAACGGAATCCTGCGGCGCGTTTCAAAAACCAGTCATCAGAGAGGAGGATATGTGAAATGAAGGGAAAGAATACAAAAACAGGCAGGCAGTGCATGACATTCCTGCTGTCCGGCGTGCTTGCGCTGGGAATGGGGCTGCCCCTGTCAGCGGCAGAAGTGCAGGCGGCAGAAAGCGGAGGCGTAAAGCTCCATACCCCTGTGGTAGAGTGGAACGAGTGCGATACGGTGTATTTCGGCCACTACTGGCAGGAGGACACCAACGGGGACGGCGTGGCCGACCAGAAGGATGACAAGACGCCCATCCGGTGGAGGATCCTGTCGAAGGAGGGAAATGATGCCTATGTCATTGCGAACCAGGTGCTGGACGCGAAGCCATATAACGAGGAAGGGGGGACTGTGACGTGGGAGACCTGCACGCTTCGGTCATGGCTCAATGGGGAGTTTTATGATTCAGCTTTCACATCGGAGGAGCAGGGAGCCATTCTGGAACAGCGCCTTTCCAATCCTGACAATGAAAGATGGGAAACTGCGGGAGGCAATGACACGGAGGATAAGGTGTATCTAGCGTCCCTGCAGGATGTGGAGAATGTGGAGTATGGGTTCCAACCGAAAAGCAGTTTTAATGACCAGGCAAGGCTTGGAACGGCGACGGAATACGCCAGTGGGCAGGGAGTGTATGTGAATGGGGAGGGCAGCTGGTGGTGGCTGCGTTCGCCCGGCGACCTTACGGATTATGCGTCGTATGTCAACTATTTTGGGGATGTGAATACCTATGGCTACAACGTGAGTTACGCTTCTGGGGGTTTACGGCCCGCTTTGCATATTAATCTTTCCTCTCCCTCAGTGCAGACGGCAGAAAAAAGGGAGACTTCTTTGAAAAGCGTGAGCTGGGACACAGTGGAACTGGGAACTTACGGCGGCAGTCCGGCCGTGTGGAGGGTACTGGAGGTATCGGGAGATACGGTGTTTCTGCTCTCAGACCGGATCCTGGAAAAAAAGGAGTATAATGAGGGGGTTACAGAGATTACATGGAAGGATAGCACGCTCCGCGCCTGGCTGAACGGAGAATTTTTGAATGATACGTTTACGGAAGCGGAGAAAGCGGGCATTCTCTCCTGGACGTATGAAAACGCGGATCACGCATGGTATGGTACGGAAGGAGGGGAGGATACGCAGGACAAAGTCACCCTGCTGTCGCTTGATGATATCGTGAAACGTGACTATGGATTTCCGACGTATTACGATTGCAATCATCCGGGGAGGATTGCCTGCGGGGAAGAGGGATTGAATGAGTATGGTTATGGCAGTTGGTGGTGGCTGCGTTCGCCCGGCCTCAGTACGTATTACGCGTCGTATGTCGACGGTTATGGGGATGTGTGTACCTATCGCTACGACGTATATGACGTTTCTGGGGGTGTACGGCCCGCTTTGCATTTTTCTCTTTCCTCTCTCTCATCATTGACCTATGCCGGAACTGTGACTGCCTGTGAGGACGGGACGGTGACGTACCAGGAGCCGGAGGAGACAGTCATTACAGGGTATGTTCCGCGTGAGGAGGATGCGACGACGGAAGAACCGACAACGGAGGCACCGAAGACGGAAGATCCTGCATCGGAGGCACCGACAACGGAAGCAGCGAAGACGGAGGCACCGACAACGGAAGCAGCGAAGACGGAGGCACCGAATACTGAAGTTCCGGCATCGGAGGCAGCGAAGACAGAGGTACCGACAACGGAAACACCGAAGACAGGGGCACCAGCAACGGAAGCACTGAAGACAGAGACGCCGAAGACAGAGGCACCGACAACGGAAACACCGAATACGGAGGCATCGAATACGGAGGCATCGAATACAGCGGTATCGACAACGGAAGCATCGAAGACAGAGGCACTGACAACGGAGACGCCGAATACGGAGGCAGCGAAGACAGAGATCCCGGCAACAGAAGCGCAGGAATCAACACAGTCCCCAAAGAACAGTCCGACGAAGCTCAACCTTGCAAACAAGAAGACCTGCAAGCTTTCAAAGAAAGTAACGATACAGGATGCGGACGGCCTGAAGTCTGTAAAACTGAATGGAAAGAGTGTTACTCTCAAGAGAGGCAATAAAAAGCTTACATTTAAGCTGTCAAAGTACAAGAAATACCTGAAGAAAAAAGGAAAATGGAATAAACTTGTGATCGTCGACCTGAAAGGAAAGAAAAAATCCATTCAGTTCAAAACAAAGTGAGGCTGATGATTCCGGTCGATATCATGAAGATGGATCGTGATGATTTCGATTCAATTCAAGGGGAGCTGAATAGATTGGTATCTTCAGGCCAGGGATAAAAAGTGAAAAATGTTTTTTATGGGAAGGGCGTTTGTGCGAAGCAGACGCTCTTTTCCTGTATGGGTACGGTCTGCGCAGTGAATGGTATATTGCAAGGAATATAGACAGCCTTGATAACATTGAAGTACGGATTGTTTTAATTTTGAATAAATGCCCAAGCCTTTTTACATGGGATACTATTCATAGCGCATGTACATTGAAAAGGATTGCTTGATAGCTGCTGTAAAGCTGATTTGTCATAAAGTTCAAAAATTACGTCATAGAGAGAGGGACAGCGCCCGGCAGCGAAGGGCGCGCTTATGGCTGGCTGCGCCGGAAAGCAGTAATTTTTGATGGCTGAAAATCCGGGAAGCGGGCAGGACGGAACCGGCCTTTTTTCTGCCTGACAGAAAGAGCAGGGCGCGCTTATGGCGGAATACATCGGAAAGCAGTATTCTTGCGGCGTAACAGAGGCAGAAGGAGCAGCATATCATGAGGATGGGAGCGTGCTGGCGTGACATGAAAAGCGGCATCAGCCGTCCCGGCATAAAGCTTGCATAGGGGGGAGCCAGCATGAAACGGATCTGCTGCAGCCTGTCGGCCAGATGGTATGAGCTGGAGCACAGGTTTCCGGTGCTTAACCGGATCCGGAGGCATCTGTGTGTTGTGGAGAGGGAACTCAATAAATGCAAATGATTGAATAATAAAAAAGCTTTCATTGAGATTTTAAGAGAAAAATGATATAATCAAGGTATATGGGTTTCAGAGATACAGGAAGAGAGAGGGGCAGAGGAGAATATGGAGCTACAGCAGTTGCAGTATTTTCTGGTGGCAGCCAAGTATGAGCATATCACGAAGGCGGCGAATTCCCTCCATATCGCCCAGCCGGCCCTGTCCCAGTCGATTCGGAGGCTGGAAGCGGAGCTTGGTGTCAAGCTGTTTGACCGGCGGAAGGGCGGGATTGTGCTGAGCGATTCCGGAAGACTCCTTGTCAAGGAGATCGAGCCGATCATGAAGAGCCTGGAGGATCTTCCAAAGAAGCTGGCAGACGCGGCCGGAAGGCAGCACCAGACCATCCATCTGAATGTTTTGGCAGCGTCTGTGCTGGTGACGAACTGCATCATCGCCTATAAGGCCGGGCACCCGGATGTGAATTTCAGGTTTGTACAGAGCCAGTCCACAACGGACTACGATCTGTGCATTACGGCAGCCCTGCCAAGAAGGCATCCGACGGCCAATCAGGTGGTGCTAGAGGAGAAGTTTTATCTGGCAGTTCCGTCAGCCTCAAGGTATGCGTCCTATGAAGAGATCGACTTGATTGACGTTGCGGAGGAGGGGTTCATCATGATGGCGGACACACGCCCCATCCGCAGGATCTGCGACCAGTTCTGCATGGAGGCGGGCTTTACGCCGGATATCATATTTGAGAGCATGAACTTTGAAGCGGTGCGCAGCTTGATCAGCGCGGGATTGGGCGTGGGATTCTGGCCGGAATTTACATGGGAGAATGCCATTTCTTCTCCAAATGTCACATTCCTGCCGATCAGGAGCCCAGAGTGCAAGAGAGATCTGATCATCACCCGTAATCCGCAGTTTACCGGCAGTCCGTTGGTACA
The DNA here is from genome assembly GCA_946185495.1 of uncultured Clostridiaceae bacterium. GTDB lineage: Bacteria > Bacillota > Clostridia > Lachnospirales > Lachnospiraceae > CAG-590. The sequence goes on from CAMHJT010000039.1 coordinate 5,849, forward strand.
GGATTTTCATGATTTTCTGATCGGATACGCGAAGGAGTGCCGGGATAAGTACCAGTAGGCGGAGGCAGGAATGTCAGCCGGGGAAAAATCTTATGCGCAAAGCCGGCAGAAAAGGATAAATCTTCGCAATCGTTTACTATTTTTACCAACTATAAAGGAGTAGAAAAGATGAATTGTTTACATGTACCGCAAATGTTGATGCCGGGAGAGGGCACAGACCTTTATAAGTGGTCTGTGATCGCCTGTGATCAGTATACCTCACAGCCGGAGTACTGGCAGGAGACGGAGCGCCTGGTAGGGGATGCACCTTCTACGCTTCATATGATCCTTCCGGAGGTATATCTGGGAGGAGAGGATGAGGAGGAGAGGATTGGAAGGATTCATGCTTCCATGCGTCAGTATCAGGCCGACGGGACGCTGCGGAAGCTGCCGGCGGGATTTATGCTTGTGAAGCGCAGCCTGGACGGCGGCGGGGACAGGCTGGGCCTTGTGGTGGAAGTGGATCTTGAGACCTACGAGTATCGGAAGGGTTCCAAGTCCCTGATCCGCCCGACGGAAATGACGGTGGAGGAGCGGATTCCGCCCAGGCTTCGTGTGCGGCAGACGGCTACGGTGGAGCTTCCGCATATCATGCTGCTGATCGACGATCCCGGGCACAGAATCATAGAGCCGTTATTTGAACGGACAGGGGAGTTTGAGCAGATCTATGATACAGACCTGATGCAGGGAGGCGGGCATATTGCCGGCTGGCTGATTCCGGAGGGCGATGAGACGGAGCGGCTGATGAAGCTGGTGGAGGGGCTTTCCGATCCGGAGTATTTCAAGGAGCATTACGATCTGAAGGAGGACTATCCGCTGCTGCAGCTTGCTGTCGGGGACGGCAATCATTCCATGGCAACCGCGAGGGCGGCGTGGGAGCAGATCAGGAAGGACTTGACAGAGGAGGAGAGGGAACGCCATCCTGCGCGGTACTGCCTGTGTGAGCTGGTCAATATTCATGATGAGAGCCTGTTTGTGGAGCCGATCCACAGGGTGCTGTTCGGGGTGGATCCGGAGAAGTTTTTTGAAAGCGCCAAGGCGTTTTATGAGGGAAGAGGCTGTGAGGCCGAGATCAAGGAGGAAGGTGGAAGACCGGAGGCAGCGAAGGAGGAACACAGCTTTGTAATTTGCGGCGCGGAAGGTGACAGATATCTCAAGGTGAAGCGGCCTGCATGGGGAATTGCGGTAGCTACGATTCAGGCGTTTCTGGATGAATACCTCGAAAAGCATCCGGAAAGCCGCATAGACTACATTCACGGGGAAGAGGTTGTCCGCAGGCTGGGGGCAGAAGAAGGCAATCTCGGATTCCTGCTTCCGGACATCGAGAAAAAAGATCTGTTCCGGGGTGTGATCCTGGACGGCGTGCTTCCGAGAAAGACCTTTTCCATGGGAGAGGCACAGGAGAAACGGTATTATATGGAATGCAAGTCTATTCAGGCCTGATCGGAACAAGACGGCGTGAAACGCCGAAAGAACACTATATGATGTGGAATGCAGGTTCATTCAGTCCTGCTCAGGCTTTAGGGGTGAAAAATGGCAGACGGGACATGATGTTTTGAAGGGAGGGTGCAGCAAATGAGCAATCAGATCATTATTACGGTTGGCAGGGAGTTCGGCAGCGGGGGACACGAGCTTGCCGCCCGGCTGGCGGAGCATTACGGGATTCCACTGTATGACAAGGAGATTTTTGAGCATGTGGAGGAGAAGGGGGCGATCCGGGCCGACGTGGCGAAGCATTTTGATGAGAGGCCGGTAAATCCCATGTTTTATCCCACAATGCTCGATGGAGGGTATCTGTCTCTGGAGCAGACTGTTGCCAACCATATCTTTGATTTTATCCGGACGAAGGGGGATAAGGAAAGGGAATCCTTTGTGATCGTCGGCAGGTGCGCGGAATATGTGCTGCGGGAGAATCCGAACCTGGTGAGCATTTTTGTGCTTGGTGACAAACAGGCCAAGATCCAGAGGGTTATGGAAAAATACGGGCTGGACGAGAAGGCAGCCTACAACCGGATGAAGCGGGAGGATAAGCTTCGTAAGACCTACCATAATTTTTACTCAGATGGAAAATGGGGGGATTCCAGAAGCTATGACATCTGTGTCAACAGCTCCAGGCTGGGGATGGACCGGACGCTTCAGGCGCTTATTGCCTATATCGACCTGGCACGGGAAGGAATGAAGAAGTGAAAATAGGAGGAAAGAAAGATGCCATTTATTAATTCTAAGGTGAGTGTTGCAGTGAGTGAGGATCAGGAAAGGCTTCTCAAGGAGAAGCTGGGGAAGGCAATCTCCCTGATTCCGGGCAAGAGCGAGTCATGGCTGATGACAGGATTTGAGGACAACTATCATCTCTATTTCAAGGGGAACAATGACAGCCCGATGGCCTTTGTAGAGGTGAAGGTGTACGGCAGGGAGAATCCGGACGCGTTTGACAAGCTGACCGGGGAAATCTGCAAAATATTCAAAGAGGTGCTCGGAATCGATGCGGACCATATCTATGTAAAATATGAGGCTGTGTCCAACTGGGGCTGGAATGGCGGCAATTTCTAGAAATTGTGAAATGGAAGCTATACCGGAGGCGCGGCAATATCCGGAGATTGTATTAAGAAAGCTGCATTACAGGTGCGGCAATTATAGTAGCTGCGTATCTGTTCAGTATCTGCTGAACCGATACGGGACAGAAAGGAAATAAGGCGCCGGTACGCCGGGAAAAGATCCGGTGTCCCGGCGTTTTAAGGATGGGAAGGAAAATGTCAGAAGAACAGCAGGAACAGGACGGTACGCGGGGAGGTGTGCCGGGCAGTGGAGAACAGCGGGAAGGGAAAATGTCAGAAGAACAGCAGGAACAGGACGGTACGCGGGGAGGCGTGCCAGGCAGTGGGGATCAGCGGGAAGAAAAAAAGGCGGAGGAACAGCATGAACATGACAGAATAGTCGTGCTGCGGTATTATTACAGGAGGGCGAAGCAGGATCTGACCAGCCTGATGAAATGGCTGGCACTGGCGTTTCTGACCGGATTTACAGTGGGGGGCATCAGCACGATGTTCTCCTTTACGCTGTCTACAATGACTGCCTTTCGGCAGGAGCATGGCTGGGTGTTCTTCTGCCTGCCCCTGTCAGGCCTAGCGATTGTATTTTTATATCAGCATATCGGTAAAGAGGACGGTGGAACAAACCAGGTGTTTTCCACAGTGCGGTCAAAGGATGAGGTTTCCTTCCGGATGGCTCCGCTGATCTTTGTGTCGACCGCGCTGACGCATCTGACCGGTGGCTCGGCAGGGCGTGAGGGAGCGGCGATCCAGCTCGGCGGCAGCATCGGCAACCAGCTTGGACGCTGTATCCGGCTGGATGAGCAGGACAGGCATGTGATGGTCATGTGCGGCATGAGCGCCGCTTTTGCCGCGTTATTCGGAACACCGATGGCTGCGGCGATCTTTGCAATGGAGGTAGTCAGCGTCGGCGTGATGTATTATACGGCGCTGGTTCCCTGCGTCGTTTCCGGGCTGATCGCCACCAATTTTGCCGCAGGACTTGGCATCCATCCGGAGGTGTTTCATGTCACGGGCATTCCAAAGCTGACAATGGTAACGGGGTTGAAGATGGGCGTGATCGCGCTGGGCTGTGCTGTGGTCAGCGTCATATTCTGCGTGGCTCTCAAGGAGACAGGCGGCTTTTTTAAAAAACATCTCCCCAATCCGTATATCAGGGTTGTGGTTGTCAGCCTCGTGATCATCGCTGTGACTATGCTGCTTCACACGACGGATTATATGGGAGCGGGCATTGAGATTATCACCAGAGCAATTGAGGAGGGAGAGACGGGAAAGCTGACATTTGTATGGAAGATGCTTCTGACAGTGCTTACCATGCGGGCGGGCTTCCGCGGAGGAGAGATTGTGCCTTCGTTCTGCGTAGGCGCTACATTTGGCTGCGTCATGGGCCATCTGCTGAACCTGTCCCCGTCTTTATGCGCGGCGGCGGGAATGGCGGCGGTATTTTGCGGCGTGACGAACTGTCCGATCACTTCGATCCTGATCGCGTTCGAGCTGTTTGGCTTTAAGGGCGTGTCATACTATCTGATCGCGGTGTCCATCAGCTACGCGGCGTCCGGATATTACAGCCTTTACCGGGATCAGACAATTGTGTATTCAAAATATAAGGCAAAATATGTGAATCGCAGGACCAGAGTGTAAAATTGAAAAGGCGGCTTTTCAGACCGCGAAGCTTTTTTGCGAAAGCTGGACGCGAGAGGAGAAAAAAAGAGCTTTACGTCGCGATGGCAGACAAGTCCGGAGTATTTGCAGGCGATGTGACTGGATGTCTGCTGGCAAAAACAGCTATTATGCGCAAAACCATGATTGCACTTGAGGTTTGCAGGTGACGAAAAAGACAGAAAGGGAAGAAACACGATATGGAGAATAAAATGCTGCAGGTAAAACACGAGATTTTGATTGCGGTCAAGGGAAAGGACATGGTTGTGGACAAGGTGCTGGCCGCGATTCTGGCAGGGGGACATGTGCTGCTGGAGGATATCCCCGGAGTGGGAAAGACGACGTTAGCCATGGCTATTGCCAAATCCATGTCGCTGAGCTATAAGCGTGTGCAGTTTACGCCGGATGTGTTGCCGAGCGATATCGTGGGCTTTTCCATGTACAATCAGGAGACAAGGGCTTTTGAGTACCAGCAGGGGGCGGTCTGCTGTAACCTGTTTCTGGCGGACGAGATCAACCGGACCTCGCCGAAGACGCAGTCGGCCCTTCTGGAGGTGATGGAGGAAGGAAATGTGACAGTGGACGGCGTGACGCATCCGCTGCCGGATCCGTTTATCGTCATCGCAACGGAGAATCCGCTGGGCTCCTCCGGTACCCAGATGCTGCCCGAATCACAGCTTGACCGTTTTATGATCTGCCTGTCCATGGGATATCCGGTGCATGCGGCGGCGGTGGACATTTTGAAGGAGAACGCGAGAAAGCCGTTGTCGCTTTTACAGGGAGCCATCTCCGTTGAGGAGTTAAAAGAGCTTCGCAGGCAGACCAATGACATGTATGTGCATGACTCCATTTATGAATATATCGTGACGCTGGTGGAGGAGACCAGAAATAATCCGCTGTTTTCCATGGGAGCGAGCCCGCGCGGCAGCATTGCCCTGCTGCGCATGTCCAAGGCCATGGCGATCTTAAACAACCGGGATTATGTGACGCCGGAGGACATCCGGAATGTATTCGCGGATGTGCTGGGACACAGGGTGAAGCTTTCCACGAGAGCCAGGGCGGAAGGGAAAAATATGACGCAGGCGCTGGAGGAGCTTTTTACCAGCGTGAAGGTGCCGCGTACTTAAGAAGATGGCTGGCGTTTTGACGACTGGCCATGCGAAAATGGCAGCCGGCGGGATGATGTCAGATTGTAAATTCGTGTTTTGGAGGAGGAGCATATGAAGAAGGTGCGCAATTGGATCCGGTATTTTTTGCTGATCGGGATCAATCTGGCGGTCATGGTGCTTTTCCAGAGTTATTTGAACTTTCTGCTGGTGATCGGCCTGCTGCTTCTTCCGGTGTTCAGCTTTTACAGTTTATGGAGGGTAGGCGAGACGGCTTCTGTCCGGATTGCCGGACCGCAGGAGCCGATGGAGCGGGGAGCGGAGTTGTATCTGTATTTTCTGGTGGACAATCCCACCATATTTCCGTTGATCAATGCCACATTGTCGGTCAGGACCGCAAACAGTTTTTTGGGTGACAGCGGGACACACCGGCTGAATATTCCGATGCGCGCGGGAGGAACGACGGAGGTGACCTATCCGGTTGTGGTGGAGTATTGCGGGCGGCTGCAGGTGGAAGCGGAGGAGCTTGTGCTGATGGATCTTCTGGGATTTAAGGAGATCACTTTGAAGCTTCACGAACAGATGGAGTGCCTGATCCTCCCGGCCGGGCTGGAACGCAGGCAGGAGGCTGGGCAGATCTATGACAAGGGCGTTAGCGAGACGATGGAGAGCAGGCAGAAGGGGTATGACTTCTCCGATGTGAGCGGAATCCGGGAATATATTCCGGGAGACAAGCTGCAGAATATTCACTGGAAGCTGTCCATGAAAAAAGAGGAGTTGATGGTGAAGGAACGTGTCAGCGTATCGGCCATGCAGCTCAATGTTGTGGTGGAGCTGGCAAATGACGAGCAGATGCGCCTGGAGGCGGTGATGGAGCTGGCAGATGGCGTGACGAGGGCGTTCGTGGCGCAGAATCTTCCATTTACGGTGCATTATTACAGCGTGAACCGGGGGGAACTGGTTTCCTGCTATATCGGGAATGAGGTCGAGCGGAAACAGTGGATTGAGCTGATGCTGTATGATACGGCCTACGCGGGTTTTGGAACGGTGGAGCAGATGTTCCGTCAGCAGAATCCTTCCGCGCAGTCCTACCTGTATATAGGGTATGATACGGTGGCGGGAACTGCGGAGGACCTGATCGTCGGGGATCAGGGGACTATGGCTGTTTTGCGAAGCTAAGGAGTTGTCAGACATCATTTCTGGACAGGAACACGAACTTACGGGAGGAAAAGGAATGGCCTTGTGGAAAAAGAAGCAGGAGGAACCGCATAAAAAGGACACGCAGCTTGCCAGGGGAATATATCTCACGCAGCCGGAAATGGAGAACGGCTCTATTGTCATGCGCTGCTTCTGGAGGTGTGTTATCGTTTTTCTTCTGACGTTCGGTTCTGTGGGGGGATTTTTATCTGCCTTTCGGATATCCTGTAATCTGGGACTGGTGGTCTTTTTTTACATACTGCTTTCCATGTATTTTTCCTTCCTGTATTCCACCACGAAGCTGCTCTACAGGGATCTGGGGTATATTCTGTTTTTCGGCATTTTTGTGTTTGTGATCTACAGCCTCCGGATCTACGCAAACTCCGGATTTTATTCTATTGTAAACGCGGTATTAAAGCAGGCGCAGGTGTTTTTTGAGCTGTCAGGTATCCGCGAATACGAGGCTCCGATAGAAAACACGTACCTGACAGTGGCGATCGTGGCGGTTTTCATCGGCATGGTCATCATCATTGTGCTGAATATCTGGATCTATTCCACTATGAGCCTGTTTTTTACGGCGATCTTTACCTTTCCGGTGCTTCTGATCCCACTGTATATGAAGCTGCTGCCGGATCCTTTCTATGTGGTCTGCCTGGCAGCAGGATACGCGGCGGTTGTGATCTTCAAGGCCAACGGGCACTATCTCACCTTTGCGTGGGATGCGTCCTTCCGCGTCAGGGGGTTCAAAAAGGACAGGGTGGCCTACACACAGGACGCGAAAATCTTCCGGCAGGTTCTGGCAAGGATTGCGGTGCTTGCCCTGGTCGTGGTGCTTCTGGTGGAGACGCTGTTCCCGAGAGCGCTCTTTGCGGCAAAGTTCAAGAACGATGTGCTGCGGGAGAAGACGGCGGAAACCATCGGCAATTTTGTGCTGCTCGGCTTTGCAGGACTGTTCAACCATTATCCGGCCACCGGCGGTATGAGCGGCGGCAAACTCGGGGGGATATCCAATGTCCGGCCGGATTACCAGACGGATCTGGTGGTTTCCTATACGCCTTACAGCAACGAACCTGTTTATCTCAAAGGATATACCGGAGGGCTCTATGGAGACAATCAGTGGGAGAGCCTGTACACGGACGGCAACAGTTCCTATGACAGGAAAATCTTTGAGGAGGAGAGCCTGAAGAAAGAAGCGGAGCTGCTTCAAAAGAGGGTTGAGGCACAGGCGCCTGACAGCGCTTCTGCCAGAATGGATGTGCTGAATGTGGGAGCGGACGTTGCCTACCTGTATTATCCGTATTACACGATGTTTGATGATTATGGAATCTATGACCATCACCGCCTGATGCCTACCTCGCAGGGGCTGGAGCGGAAGGAGGAGGCACAGTACGCTTACTATCCCAAGCTGGAGTGGGGGGCGGTGATGGAAAAACCGCCGATCGGCAGCGTTGAGGATACGGATATCAATCCGGTGTTTCTGGATGTGCCCTTCAAAAATCAGGAGGTGATCCAGAAGGAATGTGACCGGATCGGGCTGGAAGAGGGGATGTCTGTCGGAGAGATCGTGCAGAGGGTCGGGAATTATTTCCAGCTTCATATTCCCTACACCTTAAAGCCTGGCGCCACGCCGAGAAACCAGGATTTCGTCAATTATTTTCTGACAAAGAACAGGAAAGGTTATTGTGCGCATTTTGCTTCTGCCGCCACGCTGATCTTCCGCAATATGGGGATTCCCGCAAGATATGTGGAGGGGTACGCGTTCAGCCTGGAGATGGCGCTTGCGTCGGATGTCAATCCGGATAAGGAATACGCGGACTATTACAGCGGTTATTCCGAGCTGGGAGAATCTACAGTGCTGGACGTCGAGGTGTCGGATGCAAACGCCCATGCATGGGTGGAAATCTATGTGGATGGTTTTGGGTGGAAGCCGGTGGAGATTACGCCCGGCAGTTATGAGCTGGCAACGGAAAGTGATTTCTGGTCGGCCTTCAGCAATATTTTGGGTGGACTGCAGGATGGTGATGACGGGGCGAACGCCGGGGCAATGAAGGGCTTCCACCTGGGAAGATATCTGTGGCTGCTTTATGCTGCAGCTGCGGTACTCTGCTTTTTCTGGCTGCTTGGCCTGGTGAGGGTTCTGCTTAGAAAAGGCAGGCGGTATCTTCTCTGTCACCAAAAAGACAGGCAGGAGGCAATGATCGCCCGCTATGCCGATGTATGCGATATGCTGAGGATCTGTCATGGGGATTTTGACCGGTGCAGGAGTCATGAAGAGCAGATCGCCTTCATGGAAGATCGTTACGGGATGGATGTAAACCGCCAGACAATGACTGAATGGCTGGAACAGGCGAGCTTCAGCGTCAGGCGGCTGGAGGAGGAGCAACTGAAGGAAGTGGAGCAATTTGTCCGTGAGGCCGGAAGGCGTGTCCGGAAGACTGCGGGCCTGAGAAAGAGGATGCGTTTATGGAAGAGATAAATCGTGGCATCAGGACGAGGCGGTTCAGACGGAAATGGGCGGCCGTCCTGCTGTCAGCCGTCTGCATGGCCGCCTGCGGCTGCGGGACGCTTTTTCGTCCGGCACCTTCGGGAGGAACAGTCAGCCCGCGGGGTGAGCAGCTTCGGCAGGTCTCCCTGGTCTATGAGAAAGGCAGGACAGAGCTTGCGAGGCAACTTCGGATCGCGCAGGAGAAAAAGGAGAATTTTACGGATCTGATCGCGTCTATGACCATTGAGCAGAAGCTGGCGCAGCGGATGATTCTGACGAATCGTGCAGATATGGAGGGACAGGCTTTCAGGGACTATATGCCGGGAGGGGTGATTCTTTTTGCCGGGGATTTTGAAGGAAGGACGTCTGCTCAGGTGCGGGAGTATGTGGCTGGGCTGCAAAAGGGAATGGGGGTTCCGCTTCTGGTAGGCGTGGACGAGGAGGGCGGCTCTGTGAGCCGCGTCAGGGGGCTTGCAGGCTCGCAGGTGCCGGTGTTTCAGGGCGCCAGAAAGCTGTTCGAAAAAGGTGGCGGCAGCCTGGTCCGGAGAGATGCCATCGACAAGTCCTTTTTCCTGCAGGAGATGGGAATCAATGTGAATTTCGCTCCTGTTGCGGACGTGGTCAAGTCGGCAGCATCCTATATGTACGCGCGTTCGGCTTCCGGCGATCCCCGGGAGGCTTCGGAATATGTGCAGGCTGTGGTATCCGGCATGAGGGCTGCGGGAATGGGATGCTGTCTTAAGCATTTTCCCGGATATGGGGAAAATGTAAATACCCATACTACCTTCGCAGTGGACCACAAAACCCTGCGGGAGTACGAGGAGGGGGATTTTCTGCCGTTTCAGGCAGGGATAGACGCAGGGGCGGATATGGTGATGGTATCCCATATTGTGATGGAGCAGACAGACAGCGGCATACCGGCATCCTTGTCCGTTCCGGTACACAGGCTGCTGCGCGGGCAGTTTGGATTTGACGGCGTTATCATCTGCGATGACCTTGCCATGCAGGCAATCCGGCGGACCATGTCTATGGAGGAGGCTGCGGCGTCAGCGCTCGCGGCGGGCAATGACATGATTTTCGCGGAAAACATGGAGGATGCCATGCGGGGCGCCAGGACCATGTATGAAAGAGGGGAAATGACGGAGAAAGAGCTTGACGATGCGCTTGTGCGGATATTCAAAATGAAGAGAAGGCTGGGACTTCTCGAATAGGAACAGAAAAAGAAAACAGAGCCGGACGGTCTGAAACGTCCGGCTCTGCATCCTCTATTATAGTTTTACTTTTATATGTAGAAGGTGGTTTGATTTTCTATAAAGTATTCACAGATCACTACTTTTATCTCATCGCTTCTATTATATCAACGCATGTAGAACCACACCTATCTGATGGTCATCTTTCCCCCTTTCCTTAAAACAATCCTTTGTTCCGTCTCCTGTGTCACGGTCAGAAAGCCTCCTGCTACCGGCACGGGCCAAGGACTTTGAAACAGTGCATAATAGGATGTATAACACAATAAGCCCTTGATTCTGATGCCTGATCTCAAAACATTTTTGTAATGGAGTAAACAAATGAATGCTATATTTCCTTCGGATGAAAACAGCTGTTTTCTGTCCGGAAGGCAGTTTGTGGAATTTTCTTCGGCAGAGCATCCGGATTTCGCTTCGAGCGAACTCTGGAAGTAAATTCTACATATACTATACTAAATGAAATTTTGAATTTCAATTACACGCCTGTGAATTATTTTGACATTTTTATGAATTATTTTGAACCCGGTGTCATAATTTTGAACGGGAGTTCATAATTTCGAGGCTGCAGTTCAAAATTGCATTGGTTTAGTTCATAAATGAAGGCAATTTCTGAAATTTTTATGAAATCCTTTACATACTCTGTTTTTATGGTAGACTTAAATTACCACTAGAGAATATTTCTTGTTTAGCCAGTAAAAACTAAACATTTTTTATAAGGTTCACGATATACTATCCATAGGCAACAGTGGATGGCAGGTATTGCATTTTGAAGGGATATATGATAAGCTAACTGATTAGGGACTGGATTTGGGCGCGGTATTTTACGTTTCGTGCCCATCATGCAGAATCCTGAAGCATGATGAAATTAGATCAGATTTTTAACGGTTACAAGTTTTTATAAAGGAGATGATTCTATGAAGTTAGAAAGACTAAGCGAGAATCAGATTCGCTGCACACTCTATAAGGCTGATCTGGCAGACAGGGAACTGCTTTTAAACGAGCTGGCCTATGGAACAGATAAGGCCAAGGCGCTTTTCCGGGACATGATGGAACAGGCTGCAGAGGAACTGGGTTTTGAGGTAAATGACATACCCTTGATGATAGAAGCGATTCCGGTATCGCCGGAGTGCCTGATCCTGATCATAACCAAGGTGGAGGATCCGGAGGAGCTGGATACACGGTTTTCCAGATTTACAAAATATACAGATGTCGAGGGGGAGGAAGCGCCGGAGCAGGCAGAGGAGGATGATAAGCTTTCTCTCTTTGAAAATGCTGTTTCCCTGATGGATACGCTGACGGATCTTGTGGAGAATATCGAGAGGGTCAAGAAGCAGGGAGAGAACGGGCAGGGATCTAATTTTATTCCTCTTTCCGCTGCAATTCGTGAGAATGCCAGAAAGAAGACGGAGAAGAACACGAAGAATGGAGAGGGCGGTACGGGATACAGGATCTTCATGTTCCATAGTATCAGCGATCTTAGCAGGGCTGCGTCGATGATCGCGCCGATCTACCATGACAAGAATACCCTGTACAAGAATCCGGTGGATCACAGGTATTATCTGATCGTCAATCAGGATAAGACGGATGCGGAGTATTTCCAGCGCGTATGCAATCTGCTCAGCGAATATGGAACCAGGGTGAAGGCGAATTACGCGATGCCCTATTACTACGCGGAGCATTTTAAGATGATCATCAAAAACGACGCGATCCAGACGCTTGCCAGCATCTGACGGTCTGCTGTGTCTGCTGGTCCTGTGCTGCGACACGGGATTAATCCGGATGGGCTTGCAACGCGCCGTGGACTGTGGAGTAACAATTGTGACGGCGTTGCAATAAAACACCGCAGGGATAGAGGAAACTCCCTATTCCTGCGGTGTTGTGTTATTTATAGATGAGCGTGAGATCTAAAATACAGTGAAATAAAGCAATACCAGAATGCCCAGTACGATGCGGTACCAGCCGAATACCTTAAAGTCATGTTTTTTGATATACCCGATGAAGAACTTGATGGCCGCGATCGATACGCCGAACGCGGTGAGCATGCCGATGATCAGGACGGCCAGTTCGCTGCCGGTAAAATTCAGGCCGAATTTCAAGAGTTTGATCAGGCTTGCGCCGAACATGACCGGAATAGCCAGAAAGAAGGTAAACTCCGCGGCAACCTCCCTGGAGGTTCCGATCAGGATGCCTCCGATGATGGTGGAACCGGATCTGGAGGTGCCGGGGATCAGGGCTAGTACCTGAAACAGCCCGATGAGCAGGGCATCTTTAAAGGTCAGCTTATCAAGCTCTGTCACCCGTGGTGTGCGCTTTTTATTGTAGTTTTCGATCAGGATAAAGAAGATACCGTACAGGATCAGCATCAGCGCAACAACGGTAGAGTTGTGGAGGTGCTCCTCCATCCAGTCGTCGAGCGGCAGACCGATCACCATGGCCGGAATGCAGGCGCATACGATCTTGAGCCATAACAGGATCTGGTCCATGTAGCAGTAGCGGTCGCAGAAGCGCTTAAGACCCTCCGGTAGCTTAATGGCGGATCCGGAAAACCAGCTGGCCTGTTCCTCATGCTTTTTCGTGTGAAATGGCCAGAGCTTTTTCCAGTAGAGCACTACTACCGCGAGAATTGCGCCTAACTGGATCACGACGTTGAACATTTCCATAAATTCTTCGCTTTGCTGCAATCGGACAAATTCATCCACGAGGATCAGATGCCCGGTGCTGCTGATGGGGAGCCATTCTGTAATTCCTTCTACAATTCCGAGCAGCAGGACTTTCAACCATTCTGAAAGATTCATTGCATTAATTTCCTCCTATTTTCTTTTTTTGATTGGAACAGTTGCCGGATACCATATCTTTATGAAATAAATATTCCGGCTATGACCGTAACAGTTTCCACAATGTCCAAGAGTATAACATGTATGCGAAAAAAAGTCCAGTCAAAACATTTTTAGTGGGTTTTATAGGTGACTTTTTGGTTAAATTGAGATATAATGAAAAAGAGAAAAATTCAGAATTTGTTCCGTGACAGAACAGCAGAGCAAGAGGCGCTGCCTGCTCTAGTGATGGCGCTTAGATGGGTTGATGGAAGGATTTTGTGGACGACATGAAGATAAGGAATTATGATGAGGATTTTCACCGCCGGGTGCTGGTGGTGGATGACGAGATGGTGAACAGGGAGATGCTTGGGATGATCCTGAGCGAGGAGTACGAGGTGATCTATGCGGAGAACGGGCGGCGGGCGCTTGAGCAGGTTCGTAAGAACCAGGATCGGCTCTCGCTGATCCTGCTTGATCTGCTCATGCCGGAGATGGATGGATACGAGGTGCTGGAGCAGCTCCGGAGTGAGAATATCCTGCGCAGGATACCGGTGATCGTGCTGACCTCCGAGAAATCGGCAGAGGTGAAGAGCCTGCAGCTCGGGGCGGCGGATTTTCTTCAGAAGCCGTATGATATGCCGGAGGTGATCCTGGCGAGGGTCAGGCGTTCCATTGAGCTATCCGAGGATGCCAATATCATTCAGGCGACCGAATATGATGCGCTGACCGGATTATATACCAGGGAATTCTTTTTTGAGTATGGCAACCAGTTTGAACAGTATCATCAGGATATGGCAATGGATGCCATTGTTTTGAATTTTAACAAGTTTCATCTGGTGAATGAGCTGTATGGCAGAAGCTTTGGGGACAAAGTGCTGGCCAGCATTGCCGCCGGCCTGCGGGAGACCGTGAAGCGTGACAAGGGGCTCGCCTGCAGGTATGATGCGGATACCTTCTATCTGTATATTCCGCATTGTGATGACTACGGCAGGCTGTTGGAACAGCTTGTGTCGGGACTGTCAGAGCTTTTGAAGGCGCCGGAGATCCGGATGAGGATGGGAATCTATTCCGATCCGGACAGGGAGGTTAGGCTGGAGCGGCGCTTTGACAGGGCGCTGCAGGCCTGCAACGGACTCAGGAATCATTATACGACCAGCTATGCGGTTTATGACAGGGATATGCACGAGAAGGCGGTATTTTCCGCGAGGCTGCTGGAGGAATTTGAGACAGCGATCGACAGCAGGCAGTTCAAGGTTTTATATCAGCCGAAGTATGATATCAGGGGAGACAAGCCGAGGCTTTGCAGCGCGGAGGCTCTGATCTGCTGGATGCATCCGGAGTTTGGAAGAGTCAGTCCCGGCGCGTTCATCCCCCTGTTTGAAGGGAACGGGATGATCCAGAAGCTCGACCGTTACGTCTGGAAGGAGGCTGCGGAACAGATCCGGAAATGGAAAGAGGAATACGGCATGGTAGTTCCTGTCTCCGTGAATGTGTCGAGGGTGGATATCTATGATCCCGACATGACAGATTATGTGGAACGGATCGTGGAGGAGAACCAGGTGGACCGGAAGGATTACCTGCTTGAGATCACGGAATCTGCTTATACGGATAATTCCAAGCAGATCGTGCAGGTTGTAAACTATATGCGGGAGAAGGGCTTTAAGGTGGAGATGGATGATTTCGGCTCAGGCTATTCTTCTCTGAACATGCTGACAACACTGCCGATTGACGCGCTGAAGCTGGACATGGTATTTATCCGCCATATCGCGGAGGCGAATAAGGAGATGCGGATGGTGGAGCTGATGCTGGAGATTGCTTCGTTTCTGGGTGTGCCGGTTGTGGCAGAGGGTGTGGAGACGGAGGAGCAGTACCAGCTTTTGAAACAGGCAGGCTGCGATATTATTCAGGGATACTATTTTTCAAGGCCGGTTCCGCCTGAGGAATTTGGCCGTCTCATAGAGAAAGAGAGGGA
>CAMHJT010000040.1 GCA_946185495.1 uncultured Clostridiaceae bacterium
GCGTACTCCGGGGGACTTGACACCACAGCGATCATCCCCTGGCTGAAGGAAAACTATGATTATGATGTAATCTGTGTCTGCATCGATGTCGGACAGGAGAGCGAACTGGAAGGCCTGGAGGAGCGCGCGATTTCAAGCGGCGCGTCCAAGTGCTATATTCTTGACGTCGTGGACGAGTTCTGCAACGATTACATCGTTCCCACCGTTCAGGCAGGCGCTGTCTATGAGAACGCGTACCTGCTGGGTACATCCATGGCCAGGCCGCTGATCGGCAAGATTCTGGTTGACATTGCTCACAAGGAGGGAGCTGTTGCTATCTGCCACGGCGCTACCGGCAAGGGTAATGACCAGGTACGTTTTGAGCTGGCGATCAAGGCCTTCGGTCCTGAGCTTAAAATTATCGCTGCATGGAGACAGGATACCTGGACCATGAGCTCCCGTGAGGAGGAGATTGAATACTGCAAGCAGCACGGCATCCATCTTCCCTTCTCTGCAGATTCCTCTTACAGCCGCGACCGCAACCTCTGGCATATCAGCCATGAGGGACTGGAGCTGGAGGATCCGGCCAACGAGCCCAACTATGACCACCTGCTGGTTCTGGGAACCTATCCTGAGAAGGCGCCGGATGAAGCAGAATATGTCACCCTGCACTTTGAGAAGGGCGTACCGACCGCAGTCAACGGGAAGGAGATGAAGGTTGCGGATATCATCCGTGAGCTGAACCGTCTTGGAGGCAAGCATGGAATCGGCATTGTAGACATCGTAGAGAACCGCGTAGTCGGCATGAAGTCCAGAGGCGTATATGAGACACCGGGCGGAACGATCCTGATGGCAGCGCATACCCAGCTGGAGGAGCTGATTTTAGACCGTGAGACCCTCTCCTTCAAGAAGACCATCGGAGACAAGTTCGCCGATGTGGTTTACGAAGGTAAATGGTGGTCACCGCTGCGCGAGGCGCTGCAGGCATTTGTCGCCTCCACACAGGAGCGTGTTACCGGAGATGTAAAGATGAAGCTTTACAAGGGCAACATCATCAAGGCCGGCACCACCTCCCCGTACTCCCTGTATTCCGAGTCACTGGCAAGCTTTACAACCGGCGATCTCTATGACCACAAGGATGCGGAGGGCTTCATCAATCTGTTCGGACTTTCCACAAAGGTTCGCGCGATGCTTGACGCAAAACGCAATTCATAACAAAACATTGAGCCGGATGGGATCCCCCACTCCGGCTCAATTCCTGTTACTGTTTTATTCATCATCTTCTGATATCAGCCGCCGTCTCTTCTTTCCAGGTTCTTCGGCAAAAAAACTTGTAAAACCCGCTGTTCCAGTCGTCCTCAATCCTTATTCCACCGCGTGCAGATTTTTTAACGACAGGTCCATGATCGGCGCGGAATGCGTCAGCGCGCCTGATGAAATAAAATCCACGCCAAGATCGATCAGCGCCTCCACATTCTCCCTTGTCACATTGCCGGAACACTCTGTCTGCGCCCTTCCATCAATCAGGCGGATCGCCTCCCGCATCGTATCGTGATCCATATTGTCGAGCATGATGATGTCGGCGCCTGCCTCCACAGCCTCCTTCACCATATCGAGGTTTTCGACCTCCACCTCGATCTTGCGGACAAACGGCGCATACTCCTTGGCCATCCGCACTGCCTCCTTCACACTGCCCGCAGCGCCGATATGGTTATCCTTCAGCAGGATGCCGTCCGACAGGTTAAAGCGGTGATTGCAGCCGCCTCCGACCTTGACCGCATATTTTTCAAACACCCGCATATTCGGAGTAGTCTTTCTGGTATCCAAAAGCCGCGTCCTGCTGCCCTCAAACAGCACAGCAATGGAATGGGTATAGGTCGCGATGCCGCTCATCCTCTGAAGATAATTCAGCGCGGTACGCTCTCCCTCCAGCAGGACGCGGATATCCCCCCGCACCTTTCCGAGAAGCTGGCCGTTTTTTACCTCGTCCCCGTCCTTCACAGACATCTCAAACCTGGTATTCCCGTCCAGCAGCTCAAACACCCGCTCAAACACCGGAAGCCCTGCCAGCACGCCATCCTGCTTGCAGATCAGGTCTACTTCGCCCAGCCGGTATTCCGGCATCACAGAATTGGTCGTGATATCCTCACTGGTAATGTCCTCCTGTAGCGCCATCCGGATCAGCCCGTCTATATTCAAATTCATCAGTTCTCTCATTGTGATTCCTCGCTTTTTTCCTTTCGTTTTTCGCGTTCGAGTTCCATCTCCTCAAGCACCATCTCATGATACTGGGCGAGAAGATCATCGACAAATGTCTCCGAAGCAGCCTTCTTTTCCATCTCCTGCCTGCACTGCAAAGCGCATTTACCGCTCACTTCCCGGTCGGCAGGCATATACTTCCTCACGATATCCTCTGCCGCCCTTCTCGCCCAAACCAGGGTCTCCAGCAGGGAATTGCTTGCCAGCCGGTTGGCTCCATGCACGCCGTTGCACGCAGTCTCGCCGGCAGCATAGAGACGCTTCATGGAGGTCCTTCCATCCTGATCCACCTTGACGCCGCCCATAAAATAATGCTGGGCCGGCACCACCGGAACAGGCTCCTTTGTCAGGTCGTAACCCTCCTCCATGCAGGTGCGGTAGATATTCGGGAACCGCTTTACGATCTCATCCGCAGACATTTTCTTAAGGGACAGACGAACAAATTTGGTGCCCTCTTTTTTCATCTGTTTGCGTAGCTCCTGCGTCAGAAGATCCCTGGGCAGCAGCTCATCGACAAACCGTTCCCCGTTCTTATCCAGCAGCACCGCTCCCTCACCCCTCACGGACTCCGAGATCAAAAACCTGCGCCCCGCCTTCTCTGAATACAGCGTCGTGGGATGTATCTGTACATAATCAATATTTTCCAGAGTAATTCTATGCTTTAACGAAATTGCAAGCGCGTCTCCCGTCAGATGCCTGAAATTGGTGGAATGCTGGTACAGGCCGCCAACGCCGCCGCAGGCCCAGATCGTGTAATCACTCTCCACAGCTACGATCTCACCTTCAGAGGTCCTTGCAACCACGCCATAGCAGCTTCCGTCTTTTTCCAGAATATCCACCATGGTCGTATAGGGAAACAATGTGATATTGGAACGCCGCTGTACCTGCGCAAGCAGCTTGGAGGTAATCTCCTTCCCCGTCAGGTCTTCATGGTAAAGGATCCGGCAGGCGGTATGCGCTCCTTCCTTCGTATAGCAGAATTCTCCCTGATCCCTCTCAAATTCCACGCCCAGATCGATCAGCCTTCGGATGATATCCTGGGAGGAACGGATCATCAGATCCACCGCATGACAGTCATTCTCATAATGTCCCGCCCGCAATGTGTCCTCAAAAAAAGCGGCGTAATCATCCTCATTTTTCAATACACAGATCCCGCCCTGCGCCAGAAAGGAATCGCTCTCCTCCAGCCCGGCCTTTGACAGCATCGCAATCTGTTTATCCTCCGGCAAATGGAGCGCCGCGAACAATCCCGCAGCTCCCGTACCGATTATAATTATATCATATCTGTTATTCATCCTTAGCCCTTTCAATCCGGTAATGACCGACATATACGGCAGCTGTTCAGATTGCTCCAAACAGCTGTCTTTTTTCTACCCGTCCCTGTCTAAAAAGTATTTTACTCCTCCTGCAGGTCCGCATCCTCCCCGGTATCCTGGAAGCTGTCAAAAAGCACCTGGCCACTGTCAAAATCATATGCGTCCGTATTGCCATACACCTTTCTAACCTCTTCGTCCACTTCCTCCTTCAGCGGAAGCAGCGCCGCAACGGGAATCTCCAGCATCATGGAAACCTCCTCGATGTCAATCTTCCCTCGCAGCATCCGCTTTGCCGCATCCATTTTTGCCTTATCTGTACGATTCATGCTGTCATTCCCTCTCTCACATCACTGGCCTGTATGCAGCCCTTCACATCTATTCCAATGTCTCAAGATACGCTTCGTTGACGGCGATCACCTTCTCCATCGCCGTCCTTCCCGGCGCCCCGATGGTCACCCGTTTCTCCACGCAGGTCTCAAGCGAAATCGCCTCATATATATCCTCCGCAAACACAGGAGAAATCTTTTGAAACTCCTCCATCGTCATGTCATCCAGAGCGATGTTCCGCTCCAGGCAATAGAGCACAAGCTGTCCTACAATCCCGTGCGCATCGCGGAACGGCACTCCCTTGTTCACCAGGTAGTCTGCCGCGTCCGTCGCATTGGTGAAGCCCTTTTTGGCGCTGGCCTCCATCACGTCCCGATTCACCGCCATGGTGCGCAGCATGCCTGTAAATAATGCCAGACAACCCTTTGTGGTGTCAATGGCGTCAAAGGTCAGCTCCTTGTCCTCCTGCATATCTTTATTGTAAGCAAGCGGAAGTCCCTTCATCGTGGTGAGCAGCTGCATGAGCGCCCCGTATACCCGCCCTGTCTTGCCACGGACAAGCTCCGCGATATCAGGATTCTTCTTCTGGGGCATAATGGAGCTTCCGGTGCTGTAAGCGTCGTCCAGCTCCACAAACCGGTACTCATTGCTGTTCCAGATAATGATCTCCTCCGAAAACCTGCTCAGATGCATCATCATCGTGGACAGGGCGCCAAGCAGCTCGATCAGGTAATCCCTGTCCGAAACAGAATCCATGCTGTTCAGGGTCGGCCCCTCAAAGCCTAAAAGACCGGCTGTCATCTCCCTGTCCAGCGGATATGTGGTTCCTGCCAGCGCGCCGGAGCCGAGCGGACAGGTATTCATTCTCTGGTATATATCGCAAAGCCTGCCGTAATCCCGCTTAAACATCTCCATGTAGGCGCCAAGATGATGCGCCAGCGTGATCGGCTGCGCCTTCTGTAAATGCGTGAAGCCCGGCATATATGTATCCACATGCTCCTTCATCAGCCCATGCAGAACCTGAAGCAGCTCCTTCACAAGCCCCTTCAACTCAGTGACTTCTTTTCTGGTATAAAGCTTCATATCGAGCGCCACCTGGTCATTGCGTGAACGTCCCGTATGCAGCTTCTTTCCCGCGTCTCCGATCCTGCTGATCAGGTTGGCCTCCACAAAGCTGTGGATATCCTCATATTCCGGGGTGATCTCCAGGACCCCGTTTTCTACATCCGCAAGTATACCCTGCAGTCCCTCCAGAATCCGGTCTTTCTCCTCCCCGGTCAGGATACCGGCTGAGGAAAGCATCTTTACATGCGCCATGCTTCCCTCAATATCCTCCCGGTAAAACCGTCGGTCAAAGGTGATCGACGCGTTAAAATTATACACAAGCTGATCCGTCTCTTTCGTGAAACGGCCGCCCCAAAGCTGTGCCATATCTTATTTCTCCTTAATCTCCGCGTGCAGTTCCTGCAGGGAACGCACATTGCTGTTGCCATGCTTCTTGATTGCCTTGATTCCGCTGATGGTCGCCTTGGCTTCCGCGATCGTAGTCATATAGGCCACCTTCTTCTTGATGGCGGCTTTTCTCAGGTAACTATCATCCGCCTTCCGCTCCTGCCCGATCGGCGTGTTGATGATCAGGTCAATCTTGCCGTTGGTGATCAGATCCAGCATGTTCGGCCTTCCCTCCTGCAGCTTATTGATCTGCTCCGCAGGGATTCCTGCCTCCTGTATCAGCTTGCAGGTATTTCTGGAGGCAACAATCTTAAAGCCCTCCTCCGAGAATTCCCTGGCAACCTCCACAACCTCAGGCTTATCCTTGTCATTGACAGAGATCAGGACCGTTCCTGAAAGCGGCAGCCTGGTCTGGGTTGCCTCCTGCGCCTTGTAGAATGCCTCGCCATAATATTTAGATAATCCAAGTACCTCTCCTGTGGAGCGCATCTCCGGTCCGAGCACCGGATCCACCTCCTGGAACATATTAAATGGAAATACGGATTCCTTTACGCCGTAATACGGAATATCCTTCTCCTTCAGCTCCGGAACCGGAGACGGCCTGCCTGTAAGCTCCGAGGTCACGATATCGATCGCGAGCGGAACCATGCGGATATTACATACCTTGGACACAAGCGGAACCGTACGGGAAGCCCTCGGATTCGCCTCCAATACATAAACCTTATTATTCTCGATCGCGTACTGCATATTCATCAGTCCCCTGACATGCATCTCCTCCGCGATCCGCCTTGTGTACTCCTTAATGATCTTCACATTCTCCTCAGAGATATATTTGGACGGCACGATGCAGGCGGAATCTCCGGAATGTACGCCGGCAAGCTCGATATGCTCCATCACAGCCGGCACAAACGCGTGGGTTCCGTCGCTGATCGCGTCGGCCTCACACTCTGTCGCATGACCTAAAAATCTGTCGATCAGAATCGGGCGGTCAGGCGTCACGCCGACTGCGGCCTCCATATATCCAACCATGCTCTCCGCGTCGTACACAACCTCCATGCCGCGTCCGCCGAGCACATAGGAAGGACGCACCATGACAGGATAGCCAATCTGATCCGCAATCGCCAGCGCTTCCTCCACATTGACAGCCATGCCTGACTCCGGCATCGGAATATCCAGCTTCTCCATCATTGCGCGGAACTGATCCCTGTCCTCTGCCAGATCGATCACCGCCGGGGAGGTTCCAAGAATCTTCACTCCGTTCTTCTCCAGCTCAGAAGAGAGATTAAGCGGCGTCTGCCCGCCAAACTGCGCGATCACGCCCACAGGCTTCTCCTTGTTGTAAATGCTCAGCACATCCTCCAGGGTCAGAGGCTCGAAATACAGCTTGTCCGATGTGTCGTAATCTGTGGAAACCGTCTCCGGATTGCAGTTCACGATAATGGTCTCAAAGCCCAGCTTCTTAAGGGCGAGGGACGCGTGTACACAGCAGTAATCGAACTCAATGCCCTGACCGATCCTGTTGGGGCCGCCGCCCAGGATCATAACCTTCGGCTTGCCCTCTGTCACAGGATTGCTGTCCTCGGCATTATAGGTGGAATAGTAATACGCGCTGTCCTTTGTACCGCTGACATGAACGCCCTCCCACGCCTCGCATAAGCCAAGGGAAAGCCTGCGCTCCCGCACCTCGTCCTCTGTAACCTCCAGAAGCTGGCTTAAGTACTTGTCAGAGAATCCGTTCTTCTTGGCATGGATCAGGGCTTCGTCTGAAGGCAGGCTGCCCTTGCCGGCGAGCAGGGCTTCTTCCTCCTCTACCAGCTCCTTCATCTGCTCAAGGAAATAATGCTTCACCTTGGTGATCTCATGGATCTCATCCACCGTCGCGCCCTTACGCAGCGCCTCATAAATTACAAAGTAGCGCTCGCTGCTCGGCGTGATCAAAAGCTTCAAAAGCTCCTCCTTTGACTTCTGGTCAAAATCCTTCGCATGCCCAAGTCCATACCGTCCGGTCTCCAGGCTGCGGATCGCTTTCTGGAACGCCTCCTTAAAGGTCTTGCCGATACTCATGACCTCGCCGACAGCACGCATCTGTGTGCCAAGCTTATCCTCCACACCCTTGAACTTTTCAAACGCCCAGCGCGCGAATTTGATCACCACATAATCCCCATCCGGCACATACTTGTCCAAAGTTCCGTATTTTCCGCACGGGATATCTTTGAGCGTCAATCCCGCGGCCAGCATCGCCGATACAAGCGCGATCGGGAATCCGGTCGCCTTAGACGCAAGCGCGGATGAACGGGAGGTTCTCGGATTGATCTCAATAATGATGTCCCTGTCTGTCTTGGGATCATGTGCCCACTGCACATTGGTTCCGCCGATGACCTGGATCTTTTCCACGATCTTGTAGGATTTCTCCTGAAGACGCTTCTGCACCTCTTCAGAGATCGTCAGCATCGGAGCGGAACAGAAGGAATCTCCGGTATGAACGCCGAGGGGATCAATATTCTCGATGAAGCAGACCGTGATCATATTGTTGTCCGCGTCACGGACAACCTCCAGCTCCAGCTCCTCCCATCCCAGAATGGACTCTTCTACAAGCACCTGTCCCACAAGGCTGGCCTGCAGTCCCCTGGCACATACGGTCTTTAACTCCTCCACATTGTAGACCAGGCCGCCGCCCGCGCCGCCCATGGTGTACGCGGGACGCAGAACCACCGGATAGCCCAGCTTGTCCGCGATCGCAAGCGCCTCATCCACGGAATAAGCCACCTCGCTTCTGGCCATCTCGATCCCCAGCTTATCCATCGTGTGCTTGAACTCGATTCGGTCCTCACCTCTCTCGATCGCATCCACCTTGACGCCGATGACTTCCACATGGTATTTATCCAGTATTCCCGCTTTTGACAGCTCGGAACACAGATTCAATCCCGACTGGCCGCCTAAATTGGGAAGAAGCGCGTCCGGCCTCTCCTTCTCTATGATATGCTCAAGTCTCTCCACATTCAGAGGCTCAATATAGGTCACATCTGCTGTCTCAGGGTCTGTCATGATCGTAGCCGGATTGGAATTCACCAACACGATCTCATACCCCAGGCGCTTCAAAGCCTTACACGCCTGTGTGCCTGAATAATCAAACTCACAAGCCTGCCCGATAATGATCGGACCGGAACCAATGATCAAAACCTTATGAATATCTTTTCTCTGCGACATCATTTTTCCTCCCGTAAATCAATATTATATCGTATCTGTTCAGCAGGAACTGAACAGATACGCAGCGGGTGAAGCTGGCGCATCCGGATTCACCCGCTGCATGACTGAATATACTGTTTGGGCACGGTCTGCGCAGCGAATGCGCAGACCTGCTGAGTAGTTACATCATATCTTTTCTATTATACATGAAATCCTTCCAAGCCGCAATGTAAAGTTGTGCCCATTATTAAAAATTCTATTCTTCCATGAAACCGTTCGGTTAAGAAGCAAGCTCTTCAATGGCTTCCCGCAAAGTCTGCACAGCCCGGTCGCATTCCTCTTTTGTAACAATCAGCGGAGGCAGCATTCTGAGAATCCGGTTCGACGTCGCAGTGATCAGCAGTTTCTTTTCCATCGCGCGTATCTTGACAGCGACAGCATCCACATCCTCAAGTTCTACGCCCACCAAAAGTCCGAGCCCGCGTACCTCCTTCACATGCGGGAGCGTGCCAAGCTGCTCCATAAAATAGGTGCCCATCTCCTTCGCGTTTTCCGCAAGGTTGCGCTCCAACAGCTCTGTAATCTGCGCGTAGGAAGCGGCACAGCACACCGGGTTGCCGGAATATGTGCTTCCATGGGAGCCGGGATTCAACGCCTGCGCACACTTTTCAGTTGCAGCAAGCGCGCCGATCGGAAGGCCGCCGCCCATTGCCTTGGCCATCGTAACCGCATCCGGTTTCACGCCGTAATGCATAAATGCCATGGTCTCCCCGCATCTGCACCAGCCAGTCTGCACCTCGTCAAAAAGCAGGAGCATGCCCCTCTCATCACACAGCTTCCTGAGTCCCTGCAGAAATTCCTTTGTAGCCGGATACACTCCGCCCTCGCCCTGTACAGGCTCCACCATGATCGCGACGGTATGCTCCGTACAGGCAGCCCGAAAGCTTTCCAGATCATTGAAATCCGCATAGGAAAAGCCCGGAAGCATCGGCTTGAAGCCGGTCTGGCAGGCATTCTCCGGCTGTCCCGTCGCGCTCAACGCGCCGTAGGTTCTGCCATGAAAGCTCATCTTCGCAGTCACGATATGGTAATGCTCCGGCCCGAAATGCTCCACGCCATATTTCCGCGCCATCTTGATCATCGCCTCATTGGCCTCAGTGCCTGAGTTCTGAAAGAAAATCCTGTCAAAGCCGATCGTCTCACAGATCAGCTTCGCCAGAACTGCCTGCGGCACCGAGTACGGATACAGGCTGGTATGCATCGCCTGTCCGGCCTGCTCACGGATCGCCTCCACGACCTTCTCGTTGCAGTTGCCCGCCGAATTCACCGCAATCCCGGCGTAAAAATCCAGATACTCGTCACCGTCTACATCCTTCACCATGGTATCCTTGGCCTCCTCGACCACGATCGGAAACCGGTAGCCGATGTTTAACATATACCGATCTGACATTGCAATAATATCCTGTTTGCTCAAACCAAAATCCTTTGCTTTCATTCTGTTTTCCTTCCTATTCTGTAAAAATCTGGCAGACCCCGCAATTCCGCCTGCCGATACCGTCTATATATTGTACTATACTCTCTCTCCTTGTCAAGACCAATCCTCCCGCCAATGCCCTGCATGCAGCCAGCCATTGAACAGTAACACTATTCATGATTCAGCATCGTCACCTCCAGGCGGCTGTACGGAATCTCAATTCCATTCCTGTCAAACGCTGCCTTGATCTGTTCCCGGAGTTCCCAGGTCGCCTGCCAGAAATCAGACGTTGCAACCCAGGCGCGGATGCCAAGTGTCATGCCGCTGTCGTCAAAGGTATCGATAAAAATATCGTGCCCGTCCTCATGCAGCACCAGATGGTTTTTCACCAGGACCTCTTCCACCGTTTTTTTCACCAGCTCCATATCCGTCGCGTAGCTGACGCAGATCTTAATCTCCGTCTTCCGCTTGTCCTGATAGGTCAGATTCATCAGGCTGGCCGCAGCCAGTACGCCATTGGGGATCACCACCAGCTTGTTATCGATCGTGCGGAGCCTTGTATAAAAAATATCGATGGAAACAACAGTCCCCTCGTTTTTCTTTGTGTCCTCCACAATGTAATCCCCCACCTGGAAAGGCTTGAGCAAAAGGATCAGCACGCCGCCTGCCAGATTAGACAGCGCGCCCTGCAGCGCGAGGCCAACCGCCAGCGAGGCAGTTCCAAGGATCGTCACAAAGCTTGTCACTTCGAATCCCACGATCGTCGCAGCCGTGATAAATACCAGCGTATATCCCACCACCCTCAGGATCGAGAGCAGAAATCCAGCGACAGAAGCCTCAAGCTTAGACCGCTCAAAGGAATGACGGATTACCTTGAGCAGCAGGCTCACAATCTTCAGTCCGATCGCAATGAACAAAAGCGCGACCAGCAGGCTTCCGGATTTACTGACCAGCCAGCTCGTCATCTTATCCATCGTCTCCTTCACCAGACCGGCCGACTGCTCCACACTTTTCGCAGCCTCCTCCACCGTCTGGCTGCTAAGCATCTCCAACAACATATATGTTCCCTCCTTTTTAGAAACAGCCCCTGCGGAAAAGCCAACTGGCTCCTCCGGCAAGGGCTGCCGTTTTTTTTCACTATCTTCACGCAAGAATGAACCTGCATAACCGTATGACGCAGGACATATTTTTAATAAGCTCTGCCGGAGAACCTGAAGCTACCCCGGTCTTGCGCCTGCACCGAATCAATACTGTGTCATCTCCATATACAGGCCGCGGTAATGCCTTGCAGAATTCTCCCAGGAGACATCCTTCGCCATATCCCTCTGCACCATCTCATCCCAGCACCAGCGATTTGTGAAGAACAGAGTCTTCGCCCTGTTGATCGCATCCAGCAGCAGGCCGGCATCATAGCGGTCAAAGGTAAATCCATTACCGTCATTGGAGTACTGGTTGTACGGCTGCACTGTATCCTTCAAGCCGCCGGTCTCCCTTACGATCGGAATGGTTCCATAATGCATTGCGATGAGCTGTGTCAGCCCGCAGGGCTCAAACTGTGACGGAACCAAAAGCGCGTCCGCGCCCGCATAAATCTTATGCGCCCGTCCCTCATCGTACATAATATTGGAGCAGACAGCGCCCCTGTAGGCATTCTCGTAATTCCGGAAGGAATTTTCATACTGCGCATCGCCTGAACCAAGCACAACTACCTGCGTGTTGCCGTCAATCAGCTGCGGAAGGATCCAGTTTACAAGATCCAGCCCCTTCTGATTGGTCAGCCGGGAGATCAGGGCAATGATAAACTTGCCGTCATCCTGCCACAGGCCAAGCTCCTCCTGAAGCGCTCTCTTGTTCTTGCGCTTGCGATCCAGTACATTGGTGATATCATAAGGCGCCGCCAGCATCTGGTCTGTCGCCGGATTCCACATACCGTAATCGATGCCGTTTACGATGCCGCGCAGCTTGCCGGAATGATACCTCAGATGCGCGTCCAGATTCTCCCCGTAATACGGAGACTGGATTTCTCCCGCATAGGTACCGCTCACCGTGGTGATCATGTTGGAATAGGTCAGACCGCCTTTGAGCATATTGGCCTCGGTCCACTCCTGCGTCATGATGTCCTTGCTGAACACATAATCCGGAAGACCGGACCAGTAGCGGATTGTCGGGATATTGTATACGCCCTGGAACCGCAGGTTGTGGATCGTCATCATCACCTTCGCCCTGCCGATCGGCGTATCCGCAAACATGGTCCGCAGATAAATGGGAACCAGACCTGCCTGCCAGTCATGGCAATGGATGACATCCGGAATCCAGTTCATGTAATTGAGCGCCGCCAGCGCAGCCTTGCCAAAATAACAAAACTTCGGAATATCCTCTACCAGATTGGTATAGGGATTGCCATATCCAAAGAACTCCTCATTGTCAATGAAATCATATACCACGCCATCCCAGACATATTCCATGATGCCGACATAGAAGGAACGTCCGTCGATACAAAGATTCATATCAAACGCGCCCTTGTACACCATCTTCTCCTGATACTCCCATGGAATACATTTATATCTCGGAATGATGACCTTCACATCGCAGTTCTGCGCGATCAGAGCCTTCGGCAGCGCATACATAACGTCTGCCAGTCCGCCTGTCTTGACAAACGGATAGCACTCCGAACCGATAAACGCCACACTCCGCCTTGGTGTCGGAAGCGGCGGTATGTATACCTCCTGCCTTGG
Organism: uncultured Clostridiaceae bacterium; assembly: GCA_946185495.1. Taxonomy (GTDB): domain Bacteria; phylum Bacillota; class Clostridia; order Lachnospirales; family Lachnospiraceae; genus CAG-590. Next base: position 12,729 of record CAMHJT010000040.1, read on the forward strand.
CGGCTCCGGCGCTGCCTGTACCGTGTTTTCTTCTGCCATAACCTGTTCCTCTGCTCTTTCTTCCATCTTTTCTTCCACTGCGTTTTCTCCAGCAGCCTCAGCCTGTTTTTCGGAGCCTTTTTCCGTCTCCTCAGGCGCTTTCTCTGCGGGTGCCTTCTCCTCGGTTTTTTCCTCAGCCTTCTCTTCAGACTTCTTTGCCGGCGCCTTCTTCTCAGCCTTTGTCTCCGCTTTCCTGGCCGGCGCCTTCTCTTCGGCCTTCTGTGCCGGCGCCTTCTCCTCGACCTTCTCTTCGGCCTTCTTTACCGGTGCCTTTTCCTCAGCTGTTTCCGCCTTCTTTGCCGGTGCCTTCTCCCCGGCCTTTGTTTCGGCCTTCTTTGCCGGCGCCTTCTCCTCAGCCTTTGTCTCCGCTTTCTTGGCCGGCGTCTTCTCCTCGGCCTTTGTCTCCGCCTTGTTGGCCGGTGCCTTCTCCTCAGCCTTTGTCACACTCTTTGCTGCCGTTTTCTTTGCGGGCGTTTTCTTCGAAGCCGTCTTCTTTTGTGAAGTCCCTGTATCCTTCACTTCCGTGCCCTGCTTTTCATCGGTTTTTGCCGTCTCTTTTGCTGGTTTCTTCTCTTCCATACATGTCCTCCTATCCATTCATAGTTCTTTACTTTTTCATGCCAAATGTTATATAACTGTCTGTTGCAATTTTATCTCAATCAAATCGTTTGAACAAAACTCTCCCGGAAACCGTTCAGTTTGTCACTAAGCGGTAACATCGTCCTCCTTAACAGCGCCTCTCTGAGATACAGATACCGCTTCCACTTCTCCTCCTTGCGGAAATGCTCCTCACGGAACTGCTCCGGATTGTCCCGATAGCACAGGATCTCATCTCCGAACTGTTCGCTGGTCAGATCGAATACCACATCACCCACTGCATTGTAACAATGATAATTCCCGCCCGGACGCAGAATGCCGTACACCCTTCCCCCGAAAATATCCTGGGCGAGAAACGCCGTGATGGAGCACTGTCCCATGGTAGGATTCTCCCCGCTCCAGTCCTGCCTCATTCTCGGCGCGCAGGTCTGTCTGCACCAGACCCCTCGCAATGCGTCATAAAGCGCCTGTGGTGAATATATTCCCGGAAACTCCTCCGTCACCGCCGGAACCACGGCGGTCTGCCACCCATAAAAGTGATACTCCTTCATCTGCGCTCCTATTTCCCTTATTTCTTTCCGGACCTGGACGCTTTTCTTCCGGATGCTGTCTTCGCCGTACCGTTCTTATTTGAGGCGGTGGCCGCCGGCTTCCCAGAATCCGCCGCTTTTGCAGTACCGGATGTCCTGCGCTTCGTCTCCTCCAAAGCAGGCTCTTCCTCCGTCAGCTTGAAAATGCTCATGGACAAAGGTGCCAATCCGATCGTGATCGAATTCGCCCTCCCGTCGCAGGCACTGCGTTTGCTGGCGCGGATCACCGAATTCCGGCTGCCGTCACCGCCAAACTGCTCATAATCGCTGCAGAAAATCTCCTTGTAGTTGCCCGCTGAGGGTACGCCAACCTTATATTTGCTATAGCTGGCAGGTGTAAAATTACAGATGATCAGCAGGGTGTCCTCCTTGCGGGAGGTTTTGCGCAGGAAGGAAACGATGCTCTCATTCGCAGCCTCGGCATTGATCCATTCAAATCCATCTGCATCGTTGTCAATCGCATAAAGCGCCGGTTCTTTTTTGTACAGATGGTTCAGTGCCTTCACGTAGCCTCTCAAAATCGTATGGGCGTCAAATTCCAGCAATCCCCAGTCAATCTCGGAGGACTCCTTGAATTCATTGAACTGGGCGAACTCCTGTCCCATGAACAGCAGCTTTTTGCCCGGATGCATCATCATGCAGCCGTAAAGCAGACGCAGATTAGAGAATTTCTCCTCATAACCGCCCGGCATCTGATCCACGATCGAACCTTTGCCGCCGATCACCTCATTATGTGAGAACTCAAGGATAAACCTCTCATTATACGCATTGGCCAGGCAGTTCACCAGCTTACCATGCTCATATCTCCTGTACAGCGGATCCAGCGCCATGTAAGACAGCATATCCCTCATCCAGGAAGTATTCCAGCAGAAATCAAAGCCCATGCCGCCCTCTTCCAGGCGTTCCGTGAGCATCGGCCATCCGGATTCCTCCTCCACGATCAACATGCAGTTAGGAAACCGGTCTTTGAGGATCCGGTTGAGTTCCTTCAGAAAAGCAATTGCTTCCAGGTTCTCATTCCCACCATACTCATTGGGAATCCAATTGCCATAGGTCTTGCCGTAATCCAGATAAAGCATGGAGGCCAGGCTGTCAATCCGCAAACCGTCCAGATGATACTTCGATACCCAGTAGATCGCGTTGGAAATCAGATAATTCCTCACTTCCCTGCGCCCATAATCAAAGAGGTAGGTTCCCCATCTGGCGTTTTCACTCCGTCTCGGATCCTGCGGCTCATAGAGGGGCTCCCCGTCAAATCTGGCCATTCCTCCCTCGCTTCTCGGAAAATGGCTGGGCACCCAGTCGCAGATTACGCCGATCCCCTTGCTGTGCATATAATCTACAAAATACATGAAATCCGCAGGTTCTCCGTAGCGGGATGTCGGTGCGTAGAATACTGACGTCTGGTATCCGAAGGTTCCATCCTGTTCATACTCCATCACAGGCATCAGCTCAACATGCGTATACCCCATCTCCGCCACATAGTCAGCCAGCTCCTTCGCGATCTCCCTGTATGTATAATACTCCCTGCCGTCTTCAGGACGTTTGAACGCGCCTAGATGAACCTCATAGATGTTCATAGGCTTTTCCTGTCTGGGCGAGGACTGATTTGCAAGATATTCCGCGTCTTTCCATTCATAAGAAAGATCCGCGATCCTCGACGCGTTTGCAGGAGGATGCTCTGAATAATTCGCGTAGGGATCCGGTTTCATAAAGCTGTGCCCCGACTTTGTCAGAATCTCATATTTATAGATCTCGCCTGACAGGATCCCGGGAATAAAAAGCTCAAACAATCCGGAGTATTCCACTCTGCGCATCGGGTGGATCTTGCCATTCCACTGGTTGAAATTACCAACCACAGACACCCTCGCCGCATGGGGCGCCCATACTGCAAACAGCACGCCCTCCACGCCGTCGAGCATCATCGGATGGGCGCCCAGCTTCTCATAGATCTCATAATGCTCGCCCTCATTGAACCGACTGATATCGATCGCGTCCAAAACAGGCTCGAACACGTAGGGGTCTACAACCAGCTTCTTGCCTCCTCCCGGATACCTGATCTCCAGCATATACACAAAGCTCTGGGAGTCCGGGATCTTTACGGAATAAAAACCGCTCACCCTGTCACTGACCAGCTCGTATCGCTCTCCTGTATTCTTTTTGATCGCAGTAACGCCCTCCACTCCGGGATAGTACACATTGACAAACACGCCGTCCGCTGTCTCATGCATACCCAGAATATGATGGGGATTATCATGGCATCCTGCCACCAGGGAATCCACTTCCGTCCAGTTTATTGCAAATACCTTTTTTTTATTTGCCATATCTTCCTCCTACCCACATTCACGATCTAATTTGTCCATTCAAGGTCATCAGGATCCGCGCCCTGCTCCCCGCGAGCCGCCGTTCTGCCCATGGCTGACTTTTTCCTCCCGGCGGCTCTGCGATATAAAAACGACGCCCGAAAGCGTCGTTATGATCACTGATTCCTTAACTGCTTAACAACCCGCTTAATCGACTCGTTATATTCTTCCTCTGATGAATTCTCAAACACGATCAATTCCTTGATATTGTCCGGCTGGGTGAAATTACATCCCGCGATATACTCGTCCCAATTCTCCAGCTTCCAGGTATCACGGTCTGAATTGCGCTTGATCATTCTTTCCTTGCACACTTCCACTCTTGTGTTGACCCAGATTACAACCAGCTCCGCTCCATGCTGCGCGAGTCTCTCCCGGAGGGAATCCAGATATGCGTCATCCCTGATCTCATCAGTAAACGGCGCGTTGATCAGTACCGTATCATTATACTCCAGTGCCTCCATCGCGAGATCCAGCACACAGTAATACTCATAATCACGGATTTCTCTCTGGAAGAAATCAGAGGATCTGTTGTACTCCTCACCTGCCACCTTAAAAATCTGCTTGGACAATACGATCAGCGTATCCTTATCCAGGTACACACAATTAGTTAGCGCCTTTGCAAGCTGTCTGGAAATAAAGGTCTTACCACATGCCGGTGGTGACGTAACTAATATTAAATGTTTCATGTATATATGCCTCCTTCATGCCGTTCCGGCCAAAATCTTTTGTACAGAATAAAGTACAATAATTAAGTGAAGTATAGCACATTTGGCACATTTTTACAACGCAATTTGGCATAAATTATTATAAAAGTTACAAGTAAAAAACCTTGATCAGATATCCAGATAGTTTTTCATGCTCTTAAGCGCCGACTTTTCCAGCCTCGACACCTGGGCCTGCGAGATGGCTATTTCATTTGCAACCTCTGTCTGTGTTTTCCCCTCAAAAAAACGAAGCCTGATAATATTGTATTCCCTGTCGGACAGCCGTTTCATCGCTTCTCTCAGGGAAATCTGTTCAACCCAGTTCTCCTCCCTGTTCTTCTTATCGCTGACCTGATCCATGATATACAGGGTATCCCCTCCCTCCTGATACACCGGATCAAACAGGGATACGGGCGTCGCGATCGCGTCCAGCGCCATGACGATCAGTTCCTTATCCAGTCCCACTCTCGCAGCGATCTCCTCGATCGTCGGTTCCCGGTCCTCTTCTTTCACAAACTGCTCCTTCGCGTAGATCGCTTTATACGCAATATCCCGCAGGGATCTCGACACCCTGATGGAATTATTATCCCGCAGATACCTCCTGCATTCCCCTATGATCATCGGCACAGCATATGTCGAGAACTTCACATTCAGCTTTCTGTCAAAATGATCGATCGCCTTCATCAGTCCAATACAGCCCACCTGAAACAGGTCATCCGCATTTTCAGATGCAGCGGAAAACCTCTGGATCACACTGAGCACAAGCCTCAGATTTCCCTCCACCAGCTTCTCCCTCGCCTCCTTATCGCCCTGCTCGATCCTCTCAAAAAGCCGATCCTTCTCCTCATTCGTCAGCAATGGCAGCTTTGCTGTATTCACGCCGCAGATCACAACCTTATGAAGTGCCATGTCCGTTCCCCCTTTACTGTTATACAATAAAGGATTTACAGTTCCACACCTCTTTATACAGCCTTGAAATCGTCAATAATTACCTGTCACGAGCCGATCCGGAGCATTTCCTTCTTCAGGCGTTTCATAATCTTCTTTTCCAGCCTGGATATGTAGGACTGTGAAATGCCCAACAGATCCGCAACCTCCTTCTGGGTCATCTCCTCCCCATCCGCGTTGCTCAGTCCAAATCTCAGGTCCACTATCATTTTCTCCCTGTCCGACAGGATTCCCATCGCTTTTTTTAACAGCTCCTTATCCACCTCATCCTCGAGATCCCTGTAGATTAAATCCTCCTCCGTTCCCAGAATATCTGACAGCAGAAGTTCATTTCCGTCCCAGTCCACATTTAGCGGCTCATCAATCGAAACCTCCATCCTGGTCTTGGCACTCCTTCTCAGATACATCAGGATCTCGTTTTCAATACATCGCGACGCGTAAGTTGCCAGCTTGATCTTCTTATCCAGCTTAAATGTATTGACAGCCTTGATCAGCCCGATGGTGCCAATGGAGATCAGATCCTCCACCCCAACACCTGTATTATCAAATTTTTTCGCGATATAAACCACGAGCCGGAGATTTCGCTCGATCAGAATGCTCTTTATCTCTGTATCATCGAGCTCCCCCAGCTTCTCGAGCAGCCGCCTTTCCTCCTCCGGTTCCAGCGGCGGAGGCAATATGTCCGCGCCTCCGATATAGTGAACTTCCTGCCTGGGCGTAAACCAGAGCCCTGTCATGTTATGCATCATCGTAAGTCTGAATTTTTCGTTCCCAATTATTTCTACCATCTGTTCCTCCCACTCTATCACGGCAGAAAGTCCCGCCTCCTGCCGTTCCCTCCATTTTTGACAGCAATGTCATGAGCCGCAGCTGCAAAGCCGCGCGACAGCCGTTTCTGTGCCGGATTTTCCCGGCAAGGCCAATGTCTCAATCCGGCGCGGCATTTCGATCACCCCTTGAATGACCGGAACGGCACGCTACAGGCAATCCCTGTGCAGCAGTCCGCGATATGCTCTCCCTAAAAACAATTCAGAAGCTACAACCGCCACGGGCTGTCTTCTGAAAACTCTCTCCCTCTCGCAGACCACCACCTCCTCCGCCAGAAAACACAGCAGCTTTCCCTCCTGTTTTCCGACACTGCAATAGGACAGTTCATGAAAACACAGTTTCCTTTGCGAACCGCAGGCGGCCAGCCGTTCATAAGGCAGCCGTCCGTTTTTCTGATATTCTCTCACCAGGCTCTGCTCCTCTTTTGTAAGCAGGCCTGACGCCGCCTGCTCTGCCAGGAGGATCACCGGTCTGCCAAACAGCGGATCCCATAACATATTTCCCGTGTCCAGAAGAACTGTCTCCTCTATGTACCTGTCTCCGCGGCGAATCCTGATCTGGAACAACGGCTTCTGCCTGCATCCCATGTTTCCGAAAAGCCGGACCAGGGACACTGCTGACAGTCCGCCCGCAGCCAGGCCTAGCGTCCATCCCCCGAATGTCATTCCCTCCATCCCGGTCAAGCCCTTTACGCCATACATGGTTCCCCCCAGGCACAGCATGACCAACGCCGTGGCAAGCCACTCCCTGGCAACCGGTTTTCCCTTTTCGCCATAAGCAACCGCCGCGGCGCCCAGGCTGCCCGTCACGCACATAATAAACCGTGCCGAGCCCGAAGAGATAAGCAATGGAACAAACAGTACCGGCAGCAGGACAACAGTACCAAGCAAGGCTCCCAGCATCAGTCGCCAGACCACAAGCCGCTTATTAAGAATCAGGCCGGTAAGAAAAAGAATCAAAAAATCCGCCCCGAAATTAAGCAGTCCCAGAACATCAAGATAGATTGCAACCTGCACCACCACCCCCTCCTTATCTAACGCCGGTATGTATCTGACTTGATCCTGTCAGATGTCGATTCCGCAGATTCCCTGCATAACACAGGTGAAACCGGCATACGGCCCTGCCGCGAAAGGATTTTTGTCTGATCAGCTGCAGGGCAGCCGACTTACAGACAGTATATTCCTGTCACAGATCAAAAAAAGTCGAAAACGCGATTGTTATTTCGCCCCATCCGCACAGGAAGCCTCTGCAAATTGAGCAGGGCACGTCCGGCTTCAGCCGGAAAGTTTCCCTGCTCCCTGCGCATAAAAAAAGCCTGACCGGAACGATATGCCCGGTCAGGCTCTTCATATACGCATGATATCACTCTGCTTTGTCAAATATTTTGCAGCTGATCCGTTAATAACCCCTACTTGTGATTCCTCTTCAGGAATTCCGGAATCTTAATAGTTCCGTCTGTCTCCTGCTTCGGCGGCTGTGGACGCGCCGTTGAAACCGGCTGGGAAGACTGCACACTTCCCGTCTGTCCTCCGCTCATAAAGGATGGCTTGGATACAGG
>CAMHJT010000041.1 GCA_946185495.1 uncultured Clostridiaceae bacterium
CTCCCTGTTCGCGTGATCATCCCTCCACTGCCGGATGATCTCCACAATGTCCTTTTTCCTGTTATTTCCGACCACCACATCCACAAAGCTCTCCGCAAGAAGGCTTTCCTGCTCCGCGTTTACATAGCAGCCGGCCGCAATGATCAGGGCATCCGGATTCATTTTTCTGGCACGCCGCAGCATCTGCCTGGATTTTCTCTGCGCCACATTGGTGACGGAGCATGTATTCACAATATATATGTCCGCCAGTTCCTCCGGCTCCACCATCTGAAAGCCCGCAAGGATCAGCTTGTCCTTCATCGCGTCCGCCTCATATCTATTCACCTTGCAGCCCAGATTGATGATGGCAGCGCGTCCCTTTGATCCTGTATCTATTCCCTTATTTTCCTGTCTTCTCATTCTTTTATTTTCCTATCTTTTTATTGACTTTTCCTTCCCAAACAGTTATCATAAGAACAGGAATGCCGTTGGCATTATTATCTTTTTAGTTAGGAGGGTGCAGCATGAAATCAGTTAAAATTTCTTTAAATTCTATTGACAAGGTAAAGTCCTTTGTCAATGACATTGCCAAGTTCGATGCGGAATTTGACCTTGTGTCCGGCAGATATGTCATCGACGCCAAGTCGATTATGGGAATTTTCAGCCTGGATATCTCTCAGCCGATCGATCTCAACATCCATGCGGAAGGCGATGATACCGAGATTCTCAAAGCATTAGAGCCGTATATTATCTAGTACGGAAATGAAAAGGAACCGTTACGCGGTTCCTTTTTTTACGCGCTCCGCGCTGAGGACAGGGAGAATGCATCCCCCTGTCCGATCTATTGCGCGCACGGGCTGATCTCGATGATCTCATCCGTTTCCAGCGCCCGCTTCACAAGCTCATCGATTCCTTCTGACAGCTTTTCCTCCGACCGTTCAATAATCTCCAGAATTGGCTTGGTGACCGGATGCTTTGCGACAAAGATCGTACAGCAGTCCTCATACGGCAGAATGGAAGTCTCATATGTCTTGATCTGTTCTGAGATATCCACAATCTCCTGCTTATCCATGCCGATGCAGGGACGGAATACAGGAATACCGCACACCGCATTGGTACAATACAGGCTCTGCATAGTCTGGGATGCCACCTGGCCGATGCTCTCTCCTGTGATCAAAGCCTGGCATCCATTTTCCACCGCAAGCTTCTCCGCGATCCGCATCATATAACGCCGCATGATGATCGTCAGTTCCTCATGCGGACACTTTTCATAGATCGCCAGCTGGATATCCGTAAAATTGATCACATGAAGCCTCAGCCTTCCCGCATATCCGGACACGATACGCGCCAGGTCTACCACCTTCTGCTTCGCTCGCTCCGAGGTATAAGGCGGCGCGTTAAAATACACAGCCTCCAGCTCCACGCCGCGCTTGGAAATCATATATCCCGCTACCGGAGAATCGATTCCGCCGGACAAAAGCAGCATAGCCTTCCCATTTGTACCAACAGGCAAGCCCCCCGCGCCCTTCACAGTTGCAGAGTACAGATACGCCTGGTTACGTATCTCGATATTCAAAAGCACCTCCGGATGGCGCACATCCACCTTCCACTCCGGGCAGGCCTCGAGAAGATCATGCCCGATCTCAGCGTTCAGCTCCATGGATTGCATGGGAAACGCCTTGTTGGTCCTTCTGGCATTAACCTTAAAGGTAATACCGCGTTCCCCATAGCATTCCTTCATATAGGCAACCGCCTTGTCACGGATTGCCTCATACTCCATCCTTTCCTCCACAACGATCGGACAGATTCCCACAATGCCGAATACCTTCTGAAGCTCCGCCATCAGATCCTCATAGTCATAGTTTCCCTCTGCCTCCAGAAAAATCCTGCCAAAGTCCCTGCGGATTGCGAACTGTCCCAGGCCCTCCACATGCCTTTTAATCTGACTGCACAATACATCCTCAAAGACATGCCGGTTCTTTCCCTTTGTTCCTATCTCCGCATATTTGATCAAAAATGTACGGTATTCCATATCCCTGTCCTCTCTGTTTATTATGATGATAGACGTTTGCGAAACAATGTATATTTTGAGTTTCGCAATCGCCTGTATGATACTGATTGTGTGTAACTGCTCAGCAGGTTTTCCTATTTCCTTGTGAATCTTCTCAGAAACGGCAGCAGTTCCCTTAACTGTTCCACAGTATATTGAGCTTCCTCCACGGTATTCAGCTCCGAGAAGCTAAAACGCAGAGTGGAATCCAAAAGCTCCTGACGCAGGCCGATCGCCTTCAGCACGCCGCTGACAGCCGGGTGATTGGACGAACAGGCAGATCCTGACGAGACACAGATTCCCCTGTCCTCCAGCGCATGAAGCAGCACCTCACTCTTAATTCCCTGAAAGCTCAGGCTCGCGATATGAGGAGCCTCTCCTGAATGATCCTCCACACCGTCAAGCTTCAGCGCGCCCTCCAGAAGAGTCCGTTTGACCGCCATCATCTTCTCCACATTTTCCGCCAGATTCCGGTATGCCAGTTCACAGGCCTTTCCCATGCCGGCAATGGCCGTTGTATTTTCCGTTCCGGATCTCAGATCCCTTTCCTGTCCACCCCCGCTAAGCAGAGGACGTATCTTCACGCCTTTCGCTATATATAGCGCCCCGCTCCCTTTGGGGCCATGAATCTTATGGCCACTCATGGACATGGCGTCGATTCCCAAACGGGACGGATACAATACCTGCTTGCCAAACGCCTGTACTGCGTCGACATGAAACAGGATATCCCTGCTGCGGGACTTGATCACCTCCGCCATCTGAGAAATGGGCTGCACCGATCCAATCTCATTGTTCACTGCCATGGCGGAAACCAGGATCGTATCCTCCCTCAGTGCTTCCCGAAGCGCGTCCAGATCCACCCTGCCCTGCCCGTCCACTTGAAGAAATGTAACCTCAAACCCCATCTCCTGCAGGCGGAACAATGGCTGATATACCGATGCGTGCTCTATTCCTGTGGAAATGATATGCCTGCCCGACCTTTGATTGGCCTGCGTCAATCCGAACAGAGCCAGATTATTGGACTCAGTTCCTCCGGATGTAAAACAGATCTCCGACGCTTCACATTTTAACTGCCGGCTGATTGCGCTGCGTGCCTGCCTGACATAGTTTTCCGCCTCCACTCCCTTATGGTGCTTCGAGGAAGGATTGCCATAGGCCGTATCCATGGTTTCCAGCATAATATCCTTTACTTCCGGTAGAATCCTTGTCGTCGCCGCATTGTCAAAATATACTTCCATCCCGCATCTCCTCTAAAACACTGGTTTTTATCCGCCCTCATCTTAAGCGTTTTATCTTTACCTCATTTATTCCTCCAGCAAAAACATCAGAAGGGACAGCACTGTCATCCCTGCCGTCTCCGTCCGCAGGATCCTGTGTCCCAGCGTCATCACCTGCGCGCCGATTTCTCTAAGCTGTTCCACCTCAGCTGCGTCAAAGCCACCCTCCGGACCGATAAACACGCCGATCCTCTTCTTCCCCTTCGCAGATCTGAGCACATTTCTGGCTGCCTCCATTCCCTCCGCCTGTTCATAGGGAAGCAGCAGATAATCCATCTCCCCGGCGTATTTCACGGTCTCCTGCCAGTCCATAACTTCTGAAACCTCCGGCATAATACCCCGCTTTGACTGTTCGGCCGCGCTTGCAGCAACCGCCCTCAGCCGCTCCACCTTTTTCTGTGCCCGCCTGTCATCCAGCTTTACCACGCTTCGCTTCATCATCACCGGCACAATCTCATAAGCTCCAAGCTCCACCGCCTTCTGCACGATAGTCTCCATCTTGTCGCCCTTGGGGTATCCCTGAAACAAGGTAATCTTCGCAGGAAGCTCTCCCGCACTGGCGAAAAAATCTAAAATCTCCATGCGCACAGCCTGCCTGCTGTCATCAAATTCCAGAATCCGGCAGAGGTATTCCTTTCCTGTCCCATCCTGCAGAAGGATCCTGTCACCGGGACGCAGTCTTAATACATTCCGGATATGATTATAATCCCCGCCGGTAATCTCTGCGGGCGACGCTGCCACCTGCTCCGGCTTTACAAAAAACTGATGCATCGTTTTCCCTCTTTCATTTCCGTAACAGTCCTTCCGGCATGCATCTGCCTATCAACAGGCCTGTCAGCAGCCTTAACGTCAGGAAGCGACAATGGATACCCACTCGCCCAGATGCCTGGTCTCCAAAATCTCAAACCCGTTATCCAGAAGAGCCTGTGTGACAGCCTCCTCCTTCACGTCAATGATGCCCGAAGTGATCAGCACGCCATTCTCCTTCAAAAAGGGACGGATCACAGCTGAAAGCGGAATGATCACCTCTGCCAGGATATTGGCTGTTATGATATCATATTGCCCCTGCGCCAGCGCCCATTTTGTAAAATCCGCATCACCGATCACGTCACCCTGCACAATCCGGTACTGCTCTTCAGGCATTCCATTCAGAGCCAGATTCTCCTTAGAGGCCTCCACCGCAATCGGATCGATGTCCACTCCAAACACATGTACTGCTCCCAGCTTCAGCGCGATAATAGAAAGGATTCCGCTTCCGCAGCCTGCATCCATCACCTTCATGCCAGAACCGGGTGTGATATATTTTTTCAGTCCTGAAATGCAAAGCCTCGTAGTCTCATGGGAGCCCGTTCCAAAGGAAGTGCCCGGATCAATGCGAACCACCATATCTCCGTCAGCAAGCTCCGCCTCTTCCGTCCAGGTGGGCTGGATCACTATATTATCCTCCAGCCTGAAGGGATGAAAAAACTCCTTCCAGTTATTGATCCAGTCTTTATCCTCCGTCTCTCCAATGCTGATGCCTCCGGTTCCCACACTCATATATGAGGACATCTCACGCAAGGTTTCACCGATATAATCACACAACTCCCTGATCTGGAACCGTTCATCCAGATAACAGGATATATAAGCCACCCCGTCATCCGGCGGCAGCTCCGGCAGGATATCTATGTACATCGCCCGCCTGTCTTCCTCTGAAAGCGGAATCTTGTCCTCTATTTCAATTCCCTCCACGCCATACTCAGCCAGATAATAGCTCAGCAGATCCGTTGCCTCCGTGGTGGTCTCAATCGTCAATTTCGTCCACTTCATGACCCTATCCCCTTTTCTGGTTACAGCTTTGCCTGCCCCAACGGAACAATTACGACACTTCTCCCATTATATCGATTCCCCATCCATCTGTAAAGTGTTTCTTCATCTTTTTATTTCCGCCGAAAAACTTCCATCCAAAACTGTTCGCCCCTCAGCCAATACAAAACCCCGGCTGTGCCAAACAGCCGGGGCATATCCTCTTCTTATTTCTTTTTACCTTTTTTCTTCAGGAATCCCATATTGCCTGTGGAATCCGTGGACCTTCTGGCATTGCCGCCTGAAGCTTCATCAAAATTGTTCAGAATATCCTTCTGCTCTTCCGTCAGCTTATCCGGTACCTGCACCACAAGCGTAACATAGTGATCGCCCCTTACATTCTTGTTGCGCAGCGTGGGGACGCCCTTGCCCTTCAGCTTGATCTTGGTATCCGTCTGGGTACCCGGCTTGATCTCATACTCCATGGTACCGTCAATGGTATGCACTTCGATCGTACCTCCCAATGCAGCCTGCGTAAAGGAAATAGGCTCACTGGAGAACAGGTCATACTCCTGCCGCTGGAACTGGGGATGGCGGTCTACCAGAACCGTTACAAGCAGGTCGCCCCTGCCGCCGCCATTGGTTCCCGGCTCTCCCTTCTCACGGATCCGGATGCTCTGCCCGTTATCGATTCCGGCAGGCACCACAACCTGGATCTTCTTCTTGCTCTTGACATATCCGGTACCGCTGCACTGGTTACACTTGAACTTGATCACCTTGCCGGTACCGCTGCATTCCGGACAGGTCTGCACATTCCGCACCACACCGAACAGAGACTGCTGTGTGAACACCACCTGCCCCTTTCCATTACACTTCGGACAGGTCTCCGGATTATGTCCGGGCTGTGAACCGGTGCCATGACATACCACGCACTCGTCCTTCAGCGGAAGCTCCAGCTCCTTCTGGCAGCCAAATACCGCCTCATCAAACTTGACGCGCACAGAAGTCTTGATATTTGCGCCCTTTGTCGGACCGTTGGACTGGCGGCTTCTGGTGCCGCCAAACATATCTCCAAAGATATCCCCGAAAATATCCCCCATGTCCGACATATTGAATTCAAATCCACCGAAGCCCGCGCCGCCCATGCCGCCGTTCGGATCAAAGGCCGCATGTCCGTACTGGTCATATCTGGCTCTGGTCTCCGGATCACTCAGGATCTTATACGCCTCAGACGCCTCTTTAAATTTTGCCTCAGCCTCTTTGTCGCCGGGGTTCATGTCCGGATGATATTTCTTGGCAACCTTCCGGTATGCCTTTTTCAGTTCATCCTCTGTCGCGCCCTTGGCAACTCCGAGCACCTCATAATAATCTCTTTTAGTCTCAGCCATTTTTCTTCACCTTTTACAGTTCTGTGTAGTCTCCGTCAACAACATCGCTATCGCCGTCTGAATAATCGGACGGACCAGTTGCTCCTGTACCAGCATTCGCACCCGGACCGGTCTGCTCATAGAGCTTGGCGAACAGGTTCTGCGCGCTGTTCATCAGAGTCTCTCTCGCATTCTTGATCTGTTCTACCTGATAGTCGCTCATATTCTCAGGATCTGTGCTGTCAAGCAGGCTCTTCAGCGCTGAAAGATCAGCCTCAACCTTAGCCTTGTCATTGGAAGGCAGCTTGTCGCCGACATCCTGTAAAGCCTTCTCGGTCTGGAATACCATAGCGTCGGCGTCATTTCTCGCCTCAACCGCCTCTTTTCTCTTCTTATCCTGTGCCTCGTATTCAGCGGCATCCTTGATTGCCTTTTCGATATCGTCATCAGACATATTGGAGCCTGCTGTAATCGTGATATGCTGCTCTCTTCCGGTTCCAAGATCCTTCGCGGATACGTTTACAATACCATTGGCATCGATATCGAACGTAACCTCGATCTGCGGAACACCACGTCTTGCCGGAGCGATACCATCCAGACGGAACCGACCCAGAGACTTGTTATCTCTCGCAAACTGTCTCTCACCCTGACAGATATTGATATCTACAGCGTCCTGATTATCCTGTGCCGTAGAGAAGATCTGGCTCTTCTTGGTCGGAATTGTTGTATTTCTCTCGATCAGTCTGGTCGCCACGCCGCCCATGGTCTCAATAGACAGTGAAAGCGGTGTAACATCCAGCAGAAGGATCTCGCCCGCGCCAGCGTCTCCGGCAAGCTTACCACCCTGGATGGAAGCGCCGATTGCTACGCACTCATCCGGATTGATGCCCTTGAACGGATCCTTGCCTGTAAGCTGCTTTACCTTATCCTGTACAGCGATCACACGTGTGGAACCACCTACCAGCAGCACCTTATCAAGATCAGAAGCGGTCAGGCCAGCATCCTTCAGTGCTGTCTGAACCGGCGTTGCTGTCCTGTCTACCAGATGCGCAGTCAGCTCATCAAATTTAGCCCTGGTCAGGTTCATGTCAAAGTGCTTCGGTCCCTCAGCAGTTGCTGTGATGAACGGAAGGTTGATATTCGTGGTTGTGGAGGAGGAAAGTTCCTTTTTAGCCTTCTCTGCTGCCTCCTTCAATCTCTGCATTGCCATCTTGTCTGTGGACAGGTCAACACCCTCCTGTCTCTTGAACTCTTTCAGCATATAATCCGTGATCACATTATCAAAATCATCACCACCGAGCATATTATCACCGGCTGTAGCCAATACCTCAATGACACCGTCGCCGATCTCAATAATGGACACATCGAAGGTACCACCACCTAAGTCGTATACCATGATCTTCTGCTCGCCCTCATTGTCAAGGCCGTAAGACAGCGCTGCCGCAGTCGGCTCGTTGATAATACGCTTAACATCCAGTCCGGCGATTCTTCCGGCGTCCTTGGTTGCCTGCCTCTGCGCGTCAGAGAAGTAAGCCGGAACCGTGATAACAGCCTCTGACACCTTCTCACCAAGGTAGCTCTCCGCGTCTGCCTTCAGCTTCTGCAGCACCATTGCGGAAATCTGCTGCGGTGAAAATGTCTTATCGTCAATCGTCACCTTATAATCTGATCCCATATGTCTCTTGATGGAAGCGATCGTCTTATCCGCGTTCGTAACAGCCTGACGCTTTGCAGGCTCGCCGACAACTCTCTCACCTGTCTTCGTAAACGCTACGACTGACGGCGTGGTTCTTGCACCCTCCGCGTTGTTGATGACAACAGGCTTACCACCCTCCATAACAGCTACACATGAATTTGTCGTACCTAAGTCAATTCCAATAATCTTTCCCATGATTCTTTTTCCTCCTAAAATACTATCATAAAGCTCTTTAATTAGCCACTTTAACCATACTATGTCTCAATACTGTATCTTTGTACATATATCCCTTCTGAAGTTCCTCAGCAACCACATTCTCTCCAAACGCTTCATCCTCGATATGCATCACCGCATTATGAAGATTCGGATCAAACTCCGTTCCCTCGGCATTCATCGGTTTCACGCCGACATCATCCAGCGTCTTGACAAACTGCTTATAAATCTGATCCACTCCCTTTTCAAAGGCTCTGTCCTTGTCCTCCTCAGGAATGGCCTGCAGGGCTCTCTCAAAATTGTCCACCACCGGAAGCAGTTTTTCCAGAACCTCCTTGGCTCCGATGTCATACATCCGCTTGGACTCCTTCTCATTCCGGTTGCGGGCGTTCTCAAACTCGGCTAACAGCCTCTTATACCTGTCGCCTGCTTCTTCAACCTGAGCCTTATACCGCTCTACCTCCAGTTCCAGCGCCTTGTAGGCTGAGCTGCTTACCGCCGCAGCCTCTGAAATCTCCGGCGAGCCGCTGTCTTCCTGCTCCGTTGAAGCGCCATCTGCCTGCTCTGCAGGCGCTTCCTCTGCCTGCTTCGGAGCATCTGTCTGTTCCGATGCTTCCGGCGCTTTCTCCTTCGTCTCCGGTTCAGATTGCGAAGTTTCAGTTTCCTTCTTTTCCGCCGTCTCCGCTTCGTTGGATTTCTCCTTTTCTCCGCCGGTTCCGGACTCCGATGCATGAGCGTCAGACTTCTGATTCCTGCCTCGCCTTCTGCCGCCGCTCTTCTTACCCCTCGTCGGCTTCTTCTCAGGAGATTCTGAAACCTCCTTCGCCACTACCACAGTTTCGTCTCCTCCGTCCGCCGCAACCTCTTCGACAGTCTCCTTGTCCGCCGCGGAACGCTTTTGACGTAATTTTTCCTTCTCTTCCACTCTGCCACCTCTATTCTTTCTTCTTGAATATCATATCCAGTTCACCGGTCAGATTTTTCAGCGTGCTCACAACCTTCTTGTAATCCATCCTCTTCGGCCCGATGATACCAATGGTACCTTTCCCTCCTTCTGCAAGCTCATAAGTAGCAGTCACAATGCTGCAGTCCTTCATGCCGGAAACCGGCGCTTCTTCGCCAATATAGACCTGTATGCCATCCGAGCTGTCATTCTTCATGGATTCATCCACCAGCTCGTTAAGCCCCTTCCGATCCTCCAGAGCCTCCAAAAGCTTCGTGGTCTGCTCCAGCCCACCCAGCTCCGGATATTTCAGCATATTCGTCGTTCCACTCGTATAGATCTCAATCTCATCCGCCTCATGGATCGCTTCCGAAATGCCCTCAAAAATATGCTCCAGAATATCTGAAAACTCACCGGCCTGACTCTTCATGGTCTGGATCATCTCCAGATTGATGTCCTGAAGGGAGGCTCCCTGCAGAAAAGTATTGAGCAGGACATTCAGCTTCAAAAGCTCGTCATTCTCCAGCGGACGCTGCACCTCCATCAGCTTGTTTCTGATAATATTGCCATCCACAACAATCACGGCCAGCAGCTGCCGTTCATCCACCTGCGAGAGCTGTATGAACTTCAGCTTCGAATTCTGGTACTGCGGAGCCGAAACCATGGTTGCGTAATTCGTGTTATAAGCCAGCACCTTCGCAACCTGCTTCAGAAGATTCTCCATCTGATCCACCCTCTCGATCAGGCGGGTCTTCATCTCCTCCATCTCCGTATCCTTCTCAGCCATCATGCTGTCTACATACAGCCTGTAACCCGCATCCGTCGGCACCCTGCCCGCAGAGGCGTGCGGCTGTGAAATATATCCAAGCTCTTCCAGATCTGTCATCTCATTCCGGATCGTGGCCGGACTCAGATTCAGATCCTGGTCCGTACTCTTAGAAATGGTTCTTGAGCCAACCGGTTCACCGGTCTCCAGATAATTGGAAATAATCGCCTTCAAAATCTTGCGCTTTCGATTATCCAGCTCCATGTATCAGACCCCTTTCCCAGATATATTTTATTAGCACTCGTTATAGTCGAGTGCTAACATCTGAGTATAGAGTAGCACTGTCCTTCGCTTTTGTCAAGAAAAAACAGAAAAAAAATCATGTTTTTCTGATAAAAGTCTCGCTGCACCTCGGACAGCGAATACTTACCTTGTTTTTACCTTTGGGAACGCGGATGATCTGCCCGCAATGGCTGCATACAAAATACGAAAACTCGGGATCTCTGGATGTCTTCAGCTTCATCTTCACACACAGCTTATAGTGATGCACCTTCCTCACTACGCCTCCCAGATAACGCATATAGATTTCATTTTCCTTTCTGCGTTTTTCAATCTTCACTGAAAAAACCCTGAGATAGCTGAGCACCACAAATACCGCCCCGAGCAGCGTGAATATCCATCTGTGCGTGAGCATTGAAAGCACAATAAAAACAAAACCCACCAGCATCAGAAAATTATTCAGCTCATCCTGCCCGCATCTTTTCGACATGACCTGACGCATGTCCTGTCGAAACATCACCACATACTTTCTCAACAGTTCCATCTTTTTTCTCCTCTACAAACAAATCATCGTTATATCTGCGGATGAAATACCTATCCAGTTATAACCCCTCCCGCCGGCATATGCTGTCCCTGATTTGAAAGCACAGCCGGGAAGCTCCGGTTTCCTGCCCGCCGCAAGCCATTTGTTACAACAGGAAGTCAGCCATGACCACATTGCTGACATCAAGCCCCCTGTCGCTTAAAAACAGCCTGTCCCCCTTTTGAACCAGCAGGCCGTTCTCCAGATATCTGTGGAGCACATCCCCGTACACAGCTTCCAGCTCCTGCCCGAACCGCCGGCGGAAAGTGCGCCCGGAAATCCCGTCTGTCATGCGGAGTCCCAGAAACATAAACTCTTCCATCTCATCCTCCCGCTCCAGAACGGTAACATCCCTGTATCTGCTTCTGATCATCTGTCCCGGCAAAAGGCATCCCTCAGCCTCTCCGCCATAGCATTTAAGATACGCGGCAAGCTCCTGTTCTCCGTGAAACCGTACCGGCGTTTCCGCCTCACGCCTTTCCCGCGAAACGTCCGTCAAAGACGTCCTGATGCTTCCGGGCTGCCAAAGCTCCCTGTCTGCCGCGCAAGCCCGCTTTTCTTCTTTGGCCGCAGCCTCCGGCGCAAGCCTCAGAAAAGAAGACGCGCCAAGCCCAAGCCCCAGATATTCCCCCATGGTCCAGTATACCATATTATGCCGGCAGGCAAAGCCTTCTCTCGCGTAATTGGAAATCTCATAGCGCTTGTAGCCATGCGTAAGCAGCAGCTCCTTCGTCTTCCTGTACTGCCACCGGTCTTCCTCCTCCCCCGGAAGCTGCTCCAAAAGCGCGGCATCCTCCGCGAGCGGAGTCCCCTCCTCCACGATCAGGCTGTATGCGGAAATATGCTCCGGTTTAAGCGCCAGCACACCCTCGAGTGTCTGCAGATAGGCTTTCCCCGATCCGCCCGGCAGCCCGGACATCAGATCCACATTGATATTTGTAAAACCGGCCTTTCTCGCCTGTTCATACGCCTTCAGGAACTGTGAGCGGTCATGGATCCTGCCCAGCCTCCGCAGCAGGTCATCATGAAGGCTCTGCAATCCGATACTCAGCCGGTTGACCCCGGCCTGCCGGTAAACCCTAAGCTTGTCCGCCGTCAGGCTGTCCGGATTGCCCTCAAGGGTAATCTCGCAGTCCCTGTCCACATCAAACACACCGCGCACCGTATCGAGAAGCTTTTCTATACAGGCTTCGCTTATATAGGAGGGCGTCCCCCCTCCCAAAAAAATGGTGTTCACCCTGTAATACGGAGCCAATCCGGAAAAACTCCTGATCTCCCTGCACAGAGCCTCCGCGTAAGCAGCACATGTCTCCTCCCCCGCGCCTCCGAAGGAGAGGAAATCACAATACCTGCATTTGGATCTGCAAAAGGGTATATGAAGGTATATGGCCAGGTTTTTCCGGCCCCCCTCCCGGTTACGCATCGTCCAGCTTCAGCACGCTCATGAAGGCCTTCTGGGGAACCTCAACATTTCCAATCTGGCGCATCCGCTTCTTGCCCTCCTTCTGTTTTTCCAAAAGCTTCTTCTTTCTGGTAATATCGCCTCCGTAGCATTTCGCGAGCACATCCTTCCTGAGCGCCTTCACCGTCTCCCGCGCTATGATCTTGCTCCCGATGGCTGCCTGGATCGGAATCTCAAACAGATGCCTCGGAATCTCTCCCTTCAGCTTCTCGCACATCTTGCGGCCACGCTCATACGCCGTATCCGCATGCACAATAAAGGAGAGCGCATCCACCTCCTCCTTGTTGATCAGGATGTCCAGCTTAACAAGATCGGAGCGCACATAACCGCTCAGCTCGTAATCAAAGGAAGCATATCCTCTGGAACGCGACTTCAGCGCGTCAAAGAAATCATAGATGATCTCATTGAGGGGCAGGTCATATTTCAGCAGCGCCCTTGACGCCTCGATATATTCCATGCTCTTGTAGACACCTCTCCGCTCCTGGCACAGCTGCATGATGGCTCCCACATAGTCCTTTGTCACCATGATCTCCGCCGCCACAAACGGCTCCTCCATATAGTCAATACGGGAGGGATCCGGAAGATTAGACGGATTGGTCAGCTCGATCACCTCCCCATCCGTCTTGTGCACGCGATAAACCACGCCCGGAGCGGTCGTCACCAGGTCAAGGTTATATTCCCGTTCAAGCCGTTCCTGCACAATTTCAAGATGCAAAAGCCCCAAAAAGCCACACCGGAAGCCAAACCCAAGCGCGATGGAGGTCTCGGCCTCATAGCTGAGCGCCGCGTCATTTAACTGCAGCTTTTCCAGCGCGTCCCGAAGGTCCGGATACTTTGCCCCGTCCGCGGGATACATGCCGCAGTACACCATCGGATTGGCCCGTTTATATCCCGGAAGCGCCTCCCGGCAGGGATTGCCCGCATCTGTCACCGTATCACCTACCCGGGTATCCTTCACATCCTTCAGGCTGGCCGTGATATATCCGACCATGCCGGCAGATAACTCCTCCTGGGGAATGAACTGTCCCGCGCCAAAGATTCCCACCTCGACCACCTCAACCTCTGCGCCGGTCGCCATCATCCGGATCATACTGCCCTTTCTGACCGACCCGTCGAACAGCCTGCAGAAGATGATCACACCCTTATAGGAATCATATTTGCTGTCAAAGATCAAGGCTTTCAGTGGTCCCTCCATGTCTCCGGACGGAGCAGGGATCTTTTGCACGATCTGTTCCAGCACCTCCTCTATATTGAGGCCTGTCTTCGCTGAGATGCGCGGCGCGTCCTGCGCCTCAATCCCGATCACATCCTCGATTTCGTTGACTACCCTGTCCGGATCCGCACTTGGCAGGTCAATCTTATTGATGACCGGCATCACCTCCAGGTCATTGTCTATCGCCAGATAAACATTGGCCAGCGTCTGCGCCTCGATCCCCTGCGCCGCGTCCACCACAAGGATCGCGCCCTCACACGCAGCAAGGCTTCTGGACACCTCATAATTAAAGTCTACATGTCCCGGCGTGTCGATCAGGTTGAAGATATATTCCTCACCGTCCTGCGCCCGGTAAACAATCCTCACCGCCTGCGCCTTGATGGTGATGCCGCGCTCCCGCTCCAGCTCCATATTGTCAAGGACCTGCGCCTGCATCTCCCTGCTCGTCAGCAGGCCGGTCTTTTCTATAATTCTGTCCGCAAGGGTGGATTTTCCATGATCGATGTGTGCAATGATACAGAAATTCCTGATTCTGCTCTGATCTATGTGTGCCATAGTGTATCTCCTGTTCTAAAATAGGTATCTTTTTACCATATCATGCCGCCCCGTGCAAGCACGCACAAAGCCACTTTGCTCATTATATCACATCATTCAGTTCTGCTCAATACTTTATATAGAATCGCGGCCAACGGTTCCATGGCGTTTTTCTCCTCCTCCACGGTATTGGTCTGGGCGCCCGCCTCGATCAACGTGGTCCTTGGCAGCAGATGCAGATTATAACGGTAGCTTCTCACATAGATCTTTCTCACGTAATCCCCATACGCCTCCCGCCCTGCAAGATACATCTGGAAGCTGAAGGCAAGGTTCATCATTTTATTTGGATTATAGAGATAATCGATATCGCCGTTTGTATTTGAGCGGCTCACCCCGTTTAAAAACATGATCTTCGCGGTCGGCTTCCCGTCAATCTCCGTCACGAGACGGGAGTTCTCATCAATTCCGTCCCTGTGCAGGTCGATCACGACTTCAATGGAGGGATGTTCCCCGAGGATCCTCATCACGCCCTCATAGGCTTGTTCATAAGCGCGGCTCCTGTCCAGCTGCCCGTCAATGATATCATACAGTGTTTCATCATGATACACACGGATCCCGTACTGCTTTTCCAAAAGCTCTGCAAGGTATGTCCCCGCGCCGATGATGGTATCCTCCTTCACGCCCTCCCTGCTGTCCCGAAAGCTCTCCGAACCATGCGTGTGATAGATCAGGATCTTATAGTCCTGCCCCTCGCCCTTCCAGCCGTCAATCGCCAGGTCGGTCATCAGCGTCTTGTACGAAAGCTCCTCCGGCGTCATGCTCGTATTCGGATCCACCGTAAAGATATGATCCAGCAGAAACTCCCTGTTCTTTAACTGTTTTTTTGTAAACGGCCTGACGGAAGCCTTCCTCACCGCTGCCGTTTCCGTTGAAGCCTCCGTCGCCTGCTGCTGCGTCAAAACCTCCCGGTTTTCCTCCGTCACTTCCGCTGTCAGCTCTGTCCCATTTTGTTCAATCCAGGCCGGAACCGAATAGCTCGCCGCATATTCCGCACCAGGATCGCCATATAGCGTCTGAAATGTGAACAAAGGCAGCATGGCCTCCGTCATCCGGAACAAAAACCCCTGTCCTCCATGTCCCCGCATGGCCAGAAGTCCCCAGATCAGCAAAATGGAAAGCGCTGTTTTCCGCCTTTTATTCAGTTGTCTTTCCGGCCTTACGTCACATCGTCTTTTCATAGTTCTATTCTATTCGTTTTTCCTGCCGATATTACAGAAACAAAATGCTCTCTTTCCCTCATCCCCATGAGTAAGATCACGAAATACGGGCATACTGATAAAAAACGAAAGGAAGCATCCCTATGCGCGGAAGAACAGACCTTGCAGTAGAAATGAAAGAGGACATCCAGGATGATGAACCCATCACCGGCGTGCATGTCCTCACAAAAAATAACGGGGATACGGATATCCACGAAGTCCGTATCATCGTAGAAAACGAAGAAGGCGCCATGCGCCTTGGAAAACCGGTTGGAACCTATATCACCCTGGAAAGCGAACATTTGCGGGAGCATGACGAGGGCATACACGAACCCATGATGGAGGTACTTAGCCATCATCTGAAGGAATTCATCGGCCCCAAAAGGCGGATCATGGTAGCCGGACTTGGAAACCGCGACGTGACGCCGGACGCACTCGGTCCCTATGTGGTAGATCACCTGTACGTGACCAGGCACCTGTTGGAGGAAGGCATCATTTCCAAGAGTATTGAAGTCAGCGCCATTGCGCCCGGAGTCATGGCACAGACAGGCATGGAATCCTCCGTCATTCTCCACGCGCTTGCGCGGGAGATCCGCCCCGACCTGCTGATCGTGATCGACGCGCTTGCGGCAAGGGAATCCGACCGTCTGGGCAAGACCATCCAGATCGCTGATACCGGCATCATTCCGGGTTCAGGCGTTGGAAACCACCGAAACGCGATCAATGAGGAAACCATCGGCATCCCGGTTCTCGCAATCGGCGTTCCCACCGTCATCGCCGTTCCGACCATCGTAAACGACGCAATGGATGTCATGGTGACAGCGCTCGGCAAGCAGTCCACCCGTAATATCTTAAAAAAATTCAGCGAGGAGGAGCGCTACCAGCTGGCCTGTGAAATGGTCACACCCTATCTGGAAAATATGTTTGTCACCCCAAAGGATGTGGATGAATCCGTCAAGCGCATCAGCTTCACGATATCCGAAGCCATCAACCGGGCTGCTCTGGCCTGACACTGCCGGCTTTCATTCGGCAGGCGTACCGGCCGGGGGAAGGACTGTTACAAAAATATTGAAAAAACTGTCTCGATTCTGAAAAAAAAGATTGACAGAATTCGATTCTTTTATTATTATGAAGTGGTATGTTTACATTGTCCGTCTCCGGTTTTAATGTAAAACCATAGAATATAATATTTTTTTAATGGAGGTGTCTGATTTGGCTAATATCAAATCCGCAAAGAAAAGAATCAAAGTAATCGAGACCAAGACGCTCAGAAACAAGATGGTAAAATCCAAGATTAAGACAATCATCAAGAAGTTCGAGGCTGCCGTAGCTTCCGGTGATAAGTCTGCCGCAGAGGAACAGCTTCGCGTCTGCACTTCAGAGCTGAGCAAGGCTGTATCCAAGGGAATCCTTCACAAGAATACCGCTTCCAGAAAGATTTCCCGTCTGGCTGCGAAAGTGAATAAGATGGCGTAACGAAAAAGATACGGCATATCCGCCCTTGTTCATGTGAACAGACATGGGGGCTGATACGGCTGCAATCTGATATCGTTATAATTTGATAACAAAAAGGACTGCTAACCCACAGTCCTTTTTTGTTATCAAAAAACTTCAATCCGAAGCGTACCCTAAGCCATCCGGCAGCCAGGGATGTGCCTGATATGCAATAAGTCTTCTGTCTGAAGCGCTCCTCAGCCGCCCGACAGTTCCACGATCAACAGCTCCATGCCAACTGTATCCTGGATTTTTCCCGTCTTGATCCCCTGGTCTGTCTCCTGGCATTTCTCCACGATCTGCTTCAGAGCGTCAAAAGAATATGCCTTCGTCTGAGCGGCATATTTTTTTACGCTGAACGGCGGTATCTTGCAGACAGAGGCGATGGTCTTGAAATCCTTCCCCTCTCCCATCAGGCCGGAGACCTGCATCAGGATATGATAATGCCTTGTCAGCATATAGAGCACGCGCATGGCAGGTTCCTTCAACGCCAACAGGTCATGGTACAGCAGAAGGGCTTTTTTCTGGTTCCGGCTGCCGATGGCATCCAGCATCTCAAAAATCCTGTCCTCGGCCTGGCTGATGCACACCTGCTGAATATCCGAAATCGTAATCTCCTCCCTGTCATAACAGTAGGCAAACAGCTTTTCCATCTCGTTTTTTAAAAGCAGCATGTCCGTTCCCATGTGCTCAACCATATAGTAGATGGCAGGTTCTCCCATCTGCTTGTTTTCTTCCCCGCACAGATTCTGAACCCATCTGATCAGCGTTTTCTCGTCCGGCGTTTTCATCTCGGAGGTATAGCCATGCTTCCCAATCCATTTATACAGGCGGCTGCGCTTGTCCACCTCCTTCTCCACAAAGAGCATGTATGTGGAGGACGGCAGTTCTTCCATCTTTCTTTCCAGATCCTCCGGCGTCTTTTTGAAAAAACCGGTATTTTCCAGTATGATCAGCCTTCGCTCGGCAAAGAAAGGCATCGTGTCACCAAGCTCCAGCACCTGTTCCAGTACAATGCCTTTCCCCTCGTAATAGCTGCGGTTTAACTGATCGTCTTCCTTCACAATGGCATTTGCCAGCTTATCCCTGTACTGCCGTTTCAGGTAATCCTCCTCGCCGTACAGCAGATAAAACCGGCAAAACTCTTCATTTTTCACATCCTGATTGATTTTCTTCATAAACAAAATCCTTTCGGCTGCTTTCGTTCTCGCTTTCAAATTATTCTGCCAGCTTTAGAAACCATAAAAAAGAGATTGAATTGGATTTCCTTGTCCCCCTAAGGCTGTATGTATCCCCGTCCGTCCATATCTCTATGGCGCCGGAATCCCTTGTGAGGAATACCCTCCCGCAATGCCGCTCCAGGCGTTCCATGACCTCCGCTGCCGGATGCCCGTACTGATTGCGGGCACCCACAGAAATGCAGGCCGTCTCCGGATGAAGCTTTCCAAGGAACGCCTCCGAGGTTGCCGTCGCGGAACCATGGTGGGACACCTTGAGCACCTCTATTCCAGTGCCGAGCGCATCCGCAGTCTCCTCCTCCGCCGCGGCGTCCATGTCGCCGGTCAGTACAATGTCAAACGCCCTGTACGTAAGCTTCAGCACCATGCTTCCGTGATTCTTATCCTCATACACCTTCTCCTCCGGATGATAGCAGGCAAGCGACAATCCATCCAGCGCAAGGCTGTCCCCTCTAGCGAAATAACAGATCCTGCAGCCCTTTTGCCTGGCAAGCTCCACAAGCTCCTGATATCCCCCGTCCGGATTGGTGATTGCCGGAAATACCACTGTGCCGATCTCTGTCTCCGGATCTGCCAGCAGCTCCGCGATACCGCTCACATGGTCCCTGTCACTGTGAGAGACAAAAATGTAATCCAGCCTGCCGCAGCCGTAATACCGCAGCGCGCTCCCGATCACATAGGTTCCAACCTTCTGCCTGGTGCTGCTGCCGCCATCTACCAGAATATGGTGCCTGCCGGGCGTGCGGATATAGATACCGTCTCCCTGCCCCACATCCAGCACGCATACCAGAAGCTTCGATGGCAGCCACAGCGCGCCGCAGGTAACCAGCAGAATACATAACATCACTGCGGATCTTCGTCCGGCACGCGCTCCCGCGCCTCGTAGGGACAGGCAAAATCCAAGCAACGCGATATAATAAATAACAATCCACCAAAGGGACGGCCTGCCGGTACAGACCGTATGAACCGGAAGTGATTCAGATGCCCTGCAGACGCCCTCATAGAGGTCAAAAATCCGGGAAGCCGCAAATACAGCAGGCCCCGCAGCCTCCACGCTGATCCCGCTGGCCAGGCACACAAAAATCAGCAGCGCAAGCAGGGCGCTCATCAGCGGAACCACCACCACATTCAGGAACACCCCATACACGGGAACAGAATAAAAATAATACAGCATCACCGGAAGGAGTGTCAGCGACACACTGGCGCTCACAAAGAACCCTGAAAGCAGCACCGGAAGCTTCCGCTCCTCCCATGCCGGAGAGAACAGGGCAATCCCGGACACCGCCCCGAAGGACAGCAGAAAACCGGTCTGGGTAATCTGCATGGGCTGCGCTACCAGCATCACAAGCAGCGCTGCGGCAATGGCCGTCAGCATGTCATACTTTCTCCCCAGCACGTCGGCGCCAATGGACAGGATCAGCATCATCATCGCCCGGATCGCGGAACCGGACAGCCCCGTCATCAGGCCATACGCACAGATAAACAAAGCCCCTGCCGCAGCCGACCATGGATAACTCCCTGTCAGCCGCCTGAGCAGGTGATAAAACACGCCTCCGATCATCGCGATATGCAGGCCGGAAATCGCGATCAAATGGGCGATCCCGTTTCTCTGATACAGACGCTTGATATCAGCGTCAAGTCCCGCCTTTTCCCCCAGCACCATGGCCTTGGCCAGCGACGCCTTGACCGGCGGGAGCATGGCGTCAAACCTGCGTGCCAGTTCCTTCCGAAGCAGATACAGGCGCGCGCGGACCGGCACAGCCGGAATCCTCCGCTCTGTCAGCACCGTTTCCTTCAGGTACAGAAATACGCCCCTGCCTTGCTGATAGGACGCCTCGTCATACGCGCCGGGATTGGAAGCCTGTGAAAAAGGCGAGGCCTTTCCCCTTCCTGCCACCCGCACGCCCGGCAGTACCGCCTGCTGTGAGGAGATCGACACACAGGCATAAACCCGTATCCTTCTTCCGTCCAGCATGTCTGTCCGGATCATGCACTCTGTGTCCTGCTCCTTCTCCTCCAGTTCGACGACCATCCCCGAAAAGGAGACCTCCCCTCCCTCCAGCAGCCGGCAG
>CAMHJT010000042.1 GCA_946185495.1 uncultured Clostridiaceae bacterium
C
Source organism: uncultured Clostridiaceae bacterium (assembly GCA_946185495.1). Lineage (GTDB taxonomy): Bacteria > Bacillota > Clostridia > Lachnospirales > Lachnospiraceae > CAG-590. Next base: position 2 of record CAMHJT010000042.1, read on the forward strand.
TTGCGTGCGTGAATATCAAGGAGAGATCAACGGCGGAGATGAAGACGGTCTCTGTCGGCGAGATGTTCAAGGCGCTGCTCCAGAATGATCAGGCCCTGACTGTGGTTGTGGCGATCGTCCTGATCAATACCGCGGTTTATATCACGTCCAATCTTGTAATTTATTTCTTTAAATATGACTTTGGCGGTACCGGATGGTACGGCGATTATTCCCTGTTTAACGCCTTTGGGGGAGGCATGCAGATTCTAGCCATGATGGCGTTCTATCCCCTGATGAGAAAGGCGTTTAAGCTGTCCAATACACAGATCTTTTATGCCGGCCTGGGCTCGGCGATCGCGGGCTACGCTGTTTTGCTGGCACTGACCTTTACCGGTATGGGCAATGTATTTGTTCTGTTCATTCCCGCTTTTTTTATCTTTTCCTCCTGCGGCATCATGAATGTGCTGACAACGATTTTTCTCGCCAATACGGTAGATTACGGCCTGGTGAAGCTCAACCGCAGCGACGAGAGCGTGATCTTCTCTATGCAGACCTTTGTCGTAAAGCTGGCCTCCGGCATCTCTGCCTTTGCGGCGTCAATCTGCCTGCAGGTCAATCATTTGAGCGACGCGCAGACTACGGAGGCGGAGCAGTCGCTGGATCTGTCCCTGGCTGTGGACCAAAGCGCGAAGGTCGGGCTTCGGATGACGATGACAGTGATCCCGATCATCGGCCTTTTGGTCGCCCTGTTCTGGTTCAGAAAGAAATTTGTGCTGACTGACAGGAAGGTGGCGGAGATCGCGGGGCAGGTGAAGCAGATCAAAGAAAGGGAGGGGCAGCAGTGATCAGATATTTAAAAGGGGAACGTCCCGCGTTTGTGCTTGATACGGAGCACACCAGCTATATATTTTCCATTACGCCGTCGGGGCATCCGGAGCATCTTTATTACGGCAGGAGGATCCGGGTGAAGGATTGGGCGGAATGTGACGCCATGCGGGAAAAGAGAGAATTTGAACTGGGCAATACGATCGTGTATTCTCACACATATCCGACAGAGATGCCGGAGGACATGTGCCTGGAGATATCCGCGCCGGGACATGGGGACATCCGGGAGCCGTTTGTGGAGGTGGTGTTTCCGGACGGCAGCCGCAGTCTGGATTTTTGTTACGCGGGGCATGAGATAGATGACAAAGCTTCGGATTTTAATACCCTGCCGTCGTCCTACACGGACAAGGGAAAGGCAGAGCATCTGCGGGTCATCTTAAGGGACGGGGAGCTTACGCTGGAGCTGCATTACCGCGTCTATGCCCGCTGTGACGTGATCACCCGCTGCACGCGGCTGACGAATGGCGGGAAGGAGCCTGTTTCTGTGGAGAGGCTGATGAGCAGCCAGCTTGACCTGCCGTACAGCGGGATGAGCGTCACCTCCTTCCATGGAGCCTGGGCGAGGGAGATGAACAGGTATACAGTCCCGCTTGCTGCCGGAAAATATGTGGTTGAGAGCAATGCGGGCTGCTCCTCGAGCCGGGCTAATCCGTTCTTCATGGTGCATGACCCGCAGGCCTCGGAAACCAGTGGAAATGTATATGGATTTAACCTTGTGTATAGCGGAAACCATTATTCTGCGGTCGAAGTCAACGCCTACGGTAAAACGAGGATTGTGTCAGGCATTCAGCCGCGCGGTTTTTCCTTCCTGCTGGATCCGGGAGAGCGGCTGGAAGCGCCTGAGGCAGTGATGACATTTTCAGATAAAGGATTTTCCGGCCAAAGCGTAAATATGCACCGGTTTGTCAGGTCGCATATTGTCCGGGGCAAGTGGAAAAACAAGCCCAGGCCTGTTCTGCTCAACAGCTGGGAGGCCTGCTATTTTAAGATCAATGAGGCTAATCTGCTGACACTTGCGGGGATTGGAAAAAAGCTTGGCGCTGAGCTCTTTGTGGTGGATGACGGCTGGTTCGGGGAACGGGATGACGATACCAGATCCCTCGGCGACTGGGCGCCTGACCAGACCAAGCTGCCGGGCGGATTGAAGCCGCTTGGCGAAAAGCTCAAAGCCATGGGGCTTGGGTTTGGTATCTGGGTGGAGCCTGAAATGGTGAATGTGGACAGCAGGGTATACCGCCGGCGGCCGGAATGGGCAATGGCTGTGCCGGACAGGCTGCACTCCGAGGGCAGGAACCAGAGGATTCTGGATCTCGCTAATCCGGGGGTACAGGATTTTCTGATCAAGAGGATGTCCAGGATTTTTTCCTCTGCGGATATCAGTTATGTGAAATGGGACATGAACCGCATTTTCTCTGACGTGTTCTCGCCGTCCCTTCCGCCCGGACGGCAGGGAGAGGCCGCGCACAGATACATGGTCGGGCTGTACCGCGTTCTGAGGGAGCTGACGGAGCGCTTTCCGGAGATTTTGTTTGAGGGCTGCGCCTCCGGGGGAAACCGGTTTGACCTTGGAATGCTCTGTTATTTTCCACAGATCTGGGGCAGCGACAATACGGATGCTGTCTGCAGGGCTTCCATTCAGGAGGGCTACAGCTACGGCTATCCCCAGTCCTGTGTCGGCGCCCACATCAGCGCTGTTCCCAATCATCAGACGCTCAGGAATACGCCGCTGCAGACGCGTTTCCATGTCGCCTCCTTTGGCGTGCTGGGCTATGAGCTGGATGTCCGTGACCTCGATGGAAAGCAGAAGAAAATGATACGGCAGCAGGTCACGCTGTATCAGAAATGGCGGGATGTGCTACAGTTCGGACAGTATTACCGGATCGCGTCAGGCAATACGCATCAGTGGATCTGCGTTTCCAAAGATAAAAAAAAGGCGGTTGCCATGGTGTTTCAGGAGCTGGCAGTGCCGAATACACAGTACCTCTGTTTCCGGGCAGCGGGACTGGATCCGAAAAAGAACTATCATTTTTACAGCGTGCCGGAGCGGCTGGATGTCAGACAGTTCGGCAGCCTGATCAATACGGTATCTCCGGTGCACATCAGGCAGGATTCCCTGGCGCATACGGTCATCGCGAAGGCGGTAAGGATGAAAGGGGAAAGCGAGGATGTCACTGTCTCGGGCTCTTTGCTGATGTACGCCGGCATCGCATTAAAGCCTGCTTTTTCGGGAACGGGCTTAGGAGACGGGGTGAGGGTGTTCCCGGATTTTGCTTCAAGGATGTATTTTATGGAGGAAGAAATATGAAGCATGTTGTTCTGGATTTTGAGAAACTATATCATCGAAAACCGCAGATCACCTGCTTTGCTCCTGGAAGGGTGAACCTGATCGGGGAGCATACGGACTATAATGGCGGATATGTGTTTCCCTGCGCGATCCAGATGGGTATTGCCTGTGCGGCCCTGAAGAGGGAGGATGACAGCCTGCGTTTTTATTCCGCTGATTTCGCGCAAAGCGGGGTGCTGGAATACCGGCTTGGCAATCTGGAATCCCGCGGCTGCTGGGCGGACTATCCGGTGAGCGTGGTCAGGGCGTTTGCAGCCTTCGGGTACAGGCTGGAAAGCGGCGCGGACTTTTTCTTCAGCGGAAACCTTCCGGAGGGCGCGGGGCTTTCGTCCTCGGCGGCGCTGGAGGTTGTGACAGGGGCGGTGATCAGGGAGCTTCACGGCATTCCTGTGACAAGGCAGGAGCTTGCGCTTGCCGGGCAGTTCGCGGAGAACCGCTTTATCGGCGTGAACTGCGGGATTATGGACCAGTTTGCGAGCGCCATGGGAAAGGCGGGGCATGCGATCCTGCTTGACTCGAATACCCTGCGCTATGAATACGCGCCGATCGGCGATGCGGCGGTTGTGATCGTCAACAGCGGAGTGAAGCATTCCCTTGCGTCCTCCGCGTACAATAAGCGGCGGAGTGAATGTGAGTCGGCTGCTGCCGCGCTGAAGGCCAGGACACTGTGCCGTTTGACGCCGGAGGAATTTGAGGAGAAGAAACTGCTGATCCCGGATAAGGACTGCAGAAAGCGTGCCCGCCATGCTGTATATGAGAACCGCAGGGCGCTGGACGCGGCGGCAGCGCTGAAGGAGGGCGACCTGGGGCGCTTTGGCAGGCTGATGGGAGAGTCCCACGCGTCGCTTAAGGATGATTACGAGGTGTCCTGTGAGGAGCTTGATTTCCTTGTAGAAAAAGCGCAGGGGCTTCCCGGTGTGTATGGCGCAAGGATGACGGGCGGAGGATTTGGCGGCTGCACAGTGAACCTGATGGAACGGGGGGCGGTGGAAGCCTTTCTTCCCGCGATTCAGGAGCGGTATGAGGAGCGGTTTGGAAGAAGGCCGGAGGTGTACGCGGTCACCGCTTCGGATGGAGTGGGAGTCCGTGACGCCTGAAAATCTGTCGGGTGAGTTATCGGTAATGTGCTGCGCCCGTGCGAAGAAAGGGGCGGGTAAAACAGAGCAGGCAGGGAGGCATTTCGCCTGCGGGAAGAAATGCAGTCGTCTATTCAGGGCGTCCGGAATTCGTAGGAAAGCATTTTGCCTGTTAGAAGAAAGGATGGAAGTAACTACCCGGCATTTGTTGAGCAGTTAGGGTTGGAAATATAAAAAAGCGGGGTGAAGGATATGATAGACCGAATATTGGATTTACTTGTGGGATATGGCGTCAAAACAGGGCTGATCGGGGAGAACGAAAGAATTTACACCCGGAACCGGCTGTTGGAGGTTCTGGGCGAGGAGTATTATGAGGAGGGGGAGGCTTTGCCGGAGAAGCCGCTTCCGGAGATTTTAAGGATATTGACGGATTATGCCGTGGAGAAGAAGCTTTGCGCGGATACGACGGAGAGCAGGGATATCTTTGACACAAGGCTCATGAACTGCCTGACGCCGCGCCCCTCGGAGGTGGAACGGCTCTTTCGGGAACGTTACGCCAGGTCTCCCAGGGAGGCGACAGATTTCTTTTACAGGTTCAGCGGTGATGTCAATTATATAAGGCGCGACCGGATCGCGAGAGACCGCCGGTGGAAATACAGCAGTCCTTATGGGGAACTGGACATTACGATCAATCTCTCCAAGCCGGAGAAGGATCCGAGGGATATCGCTGCTGCGGGAAAATCCCAGAAGGCCGCGTATCCGTTGTGCCAGCTGTGCAGGGAAAATATGGGCTACGCCGGAAGGATCGGGCATCCCGCCAGGGCAAACCACCGGATCCTGCCGCTTACGCTGGCCGGAGAGGACTGGTTCCTCCAATATTCGCCATATGTCTATTACAACGAGCACTGCATTGTATTCAACAGCCGCCATGTCCCGATGAAGATCAACCGGGGAACCTTCGAGAAGCTGATGGATTTTGTGGGTCAGTTTCCCCATTATTTTGTGGGCTCCAACGCTGACCTGCCGATCGTGGGCGGCTCTATTTTAAGCCATGACCATTTTCAGGGGGGCGGATATACCTTCGCGATGGTGGATGCGGAGGAGGAGATGCGCTTTACTGTGGATGGATATGAGGATGTGGCCTGTGCCGTGATCCGGTGGCCGTTGTCGGTGATCCGGCTCCGGGGGCTGGAGCGCGCGAGCATTGTTGCGCTTGCCGATCATATTTTACGGAAATGGAGAGGCTATACGGATGAGGCTGCGGTGGTATTTGCAGAGACGGACGGCGTGCCTCACAATACGATCACGCCGATCGCGCGCCGCCGGGGAGAGGAGTACGAGCTTGACCTTTGCCTGCGAAATAATATCACGACTGCGGAGCATCCCGCAGGCCTTTATCACCCGCACGCGCAGTACCACCATATCAAGCGGGAGAACATCGGGCTCATCGAGGTGATGGGGCTGGCCGTCCTGCCGTCCCGCCTGCAGAGGGATCTGGACCTGCTGGAGGAATGCATAGCGGACGGACGGAGCATTCGCGGCGAGGAGCAGCTCGCGCAGCACGCCGCATGGGTGGAAGCGTTTGTCCCGGAGCTTCGGGGCAGGACGAGAGAGGAAATCCGAGACCGCCTGGAGCAGGAAATCGGCAGGGCCTTCGTGGGGATTCTGGAGGACGCCGGCGTCTACAAGTGTACGGATGAGGGAAAGACGGCGTTTCGCCGATTTATCGGCACGCTGTGAGTTTGGCCTGCGTTGCGGATGATACCGGATAAAAACTAATATTTTTAGGGGAGCAAAGCCATGGCGCGCCGGGCACAAAGCCTGTTAGAAAAATGCTGATTTTGTCAGGCTGGATGATTCAGGATTTGAAACAATTAAACTTAATTTCTGGTATTGGCGTGGCTGTAAGGGAATTAAGACCAGGATTACAAGGTACTGGGAGTGGAGTGATCATTGCAGATGGACACATACTGTCTGGCTGCCAATTTCTTCACTCCTCAAGCATTTTTTCGAGCAGGTCACAGAACATCGGTTCCCAGGCTGTTTCATTGTGATACGCATTTTCATCAACTGTTTTCTTATACTGTCCATCTGGATAATAGCGCGCAAGGATATCACAGCATGTCTCAAAGCCCTGATAAAGCTCTCTTTCTTTGTCGTCACCGTTGCCCATGTACATGCTGAGAAAGGGCATCTCATCGACGAGTTTTGATCTTACCCAGTTTTCAAGCGCATCTGGTGTGAACATGATAAATGCAGGCGAGAACACTCCTGCGAAGCCGTAAATATCCGGGTGGCTCAGCGCAGTAAAGAATGAAAACAATCCACCAGAGGAACTGCCACAGAAGGCAGTGTATTTCCTGCCTGTCTTTACAGGAAATGTCTGCTCCACACAGGGCATCACCGCGCGTAGGATGAAGTCGTCAAACTGTTCTCCGCAGGGCCTTGCAAACATTTTCGCCAAAATCCTGATGAAAAAATTGGGGTACTGGATCTTTCCAATTGTGGCGGGCGTAAGATCGTTTGCCCGCTCACGGTTATTGTCGTTATATATGCCTGCAACAATAGCAGATTTGCCTGTTCTTGCAAGCGCAGCTCTGACAGCTTCGCGGACGTGCCAGCAGCCAAAGGGACATTTCTCCTCCTCAAACAGACTCTGGCCATCGGACATATAGATTACCGGAAGTTTTTCTCCTTCCTCATGGGCAGGCACAAACACACGCACAAGCCGTTTTCCGTTAAGATATGGGATCATCAGATCTGTTATTTTTTCATCGATCATGGATCGTTCTCCTTAGATTATATTCTGCAATGATAATACCACAAAATCCTTATGAAATCAACAGAGCCAGGTGTTGGAATTATGCATCGCACCTTGCGGAGAAGAAACCGACAGTATATAAAGGTTAAGGATCTGGCGTCATTCGGTCCGAAGCAGCTTCATGTATTCCTCATAAGAGATAGATTCGCCGCCCATGCTTTCAAGAAAATCGGTATGAAACTGGCAGTCGATCATATGAAAGCCGGACTCGCTTAAGGCTTTCGCCAGACAGACAAGCGCAAGCTTGGAACCGTTTTCGTGATGGGAGTACATGCTTTCGCCGAAGAAGTTGTTTCCGAGGACCACGCCGTACAGTCCGCCCGCGATCACGCCGTCAACGCTGGCCTCGACAGCCATCGCGCAGCCGATCCTGTTGAGGCGGGCGTAGGCCTGCTCCATCGCGTCCGTGATCCAGGTTCCCTCTTTGTTTTCGCGCAGCATCCTGCACCGGTGCATGGTGTCCGCAAAGTCCCTGTCCCATAAGACGCGCACCTCATGCTTGCGCATATATTTTGCGAGGGAACGGGAGATGTGGATGTTTTCGGGGCGAATGATGAAGCGCTGATGCGGACACCACCACAGGATGGGCTCTCCCTCAGAGTACCAGGGAAAGATGCCGTTGGAATATGCGAGGATGAGCCTGTCTGCGCTGAGGTCCCCTCCGACTGCGAGCAGCCCGTCCGGGTCGGCGAGAGTCGGTTTGGGGAATGCGATAAGGTTTTGGTCAAGCTGAAATACAGACATAATAGTTCCTCCTCTAAAAACACCAGTTTTTATCTGGCATCGTTTCGCAAACGCCTGATATATCTGACTTTCAGAATATATCTATTTGCCGAACGTGTCAAGAAAGAAAACTGCGGGGAATAGAGGCTCCTTCAATTTTAATTCAATAAAGGGGTAGTATAGTTGGTTTACATTCTGAGAGGAGAATCGGAAATGGAGGTGGCTGTTATGGATCATACAAATATAAAAACGCGAAGCTTCGGCTGTTATGAAAAGGAATATGTGGACAGCCTGAATCAGCTTTACAGTGAAAACGCGGAACTGCCGGGTTTTCGATGGTTTTTGGACACGGCTTATGCGTGGGCGTTCGGGGAACAGGACAGGAAGCGGGAGGTTGTGCTGCTTGGCACGATGATACCGGAGGAAATTGTGATCGCCGCGGGAGCAAAGCCGCGCTGGCTGATCGGAGGAAGCCTTGGAACCGCAGCCTGGTCGGACGACCTTGTTCCGAGGGACGCGGATCCCGTCAGCAGGTCTATATTGGGCTATCTCCACAGGCCTGGCGCTGCCCCCGGCCCGGAGGCTTTATACATTGTTCCGCTGGTGAATGACAGCATGCGAAAGATTGCTTATGAACTGAAATCCCAGGGCAGAAAGCTCTGCCTGATAGATGTTCCGCCGGACAGGAAGGACAGGTACGCGGAAGAGAAGTACGCCAGGCAGATGAAGGAGCTGTGTGCCGCAGTTTCCCGCCATACCGGGACAAGGGTGACGAAGAATACGGCTGTCTCTGCCATGCGGCGTGTATCCGCGGCGAGGACGGCGTTACAGAAATTTCTGGAACAGTCAAGGGGAAGGGCGGAGCTCATTAGCGATGCCGCGAGGCTGCTGGTACACAATTCCTACTATCTGGCGGATTCCATTGACGAATGGACGCGCCGCGTGGAAGCGCTTTCGCGGGAACTGGCGGGCAGGGCTTTATGCCAGAACAGGAAAACAGGCAGCCCTCCGGCCGTCCTCCTTGCGGGCTCCCCGGTGCGCTTTCCAAATTATAAGGTTCCGTTTCTGGTGCGGGACGCAGGTCTTGCGGTTGCCGACTGCGTGGACGAGGCCGCCTTGAAACCATGCATTTCATATAAAAGAAGCAGCTTGCGCGGCAGCAGGGATCAGCTGATTCAGATGATCGCGGCAAAATGGTTCCGGCATGACGCGTCGTCTGCCAATATCAGAAATGACGTGATGTTTGAAATGGTTGAACGCATTGCGAAGCAGGGAAGCGTCGAGGGGGTGGTCTGGCATGTGCTGAAGGGGCAGATGGAATACGATTTTGAATTGGACCGAATAGAGCCGATGCTCTCCGGGTATGGCATTCCTGTTTTCCGGCTGGAGACGGATTACCAGTATCAGGATGTGGAGCAGCTCAGGATCCGGCTGGAGGCATTTTCGGAGATGCTGGAGCAGAATCGTTACAGAAGGGTGGCGAGGGTATCATGAAGGACTGGAAAAAAACAGTGGTCACAGTGGGCGTCTGCATAGGGCTGGCAGCGCTTGCGTATTTTGCCTGGCTGTTCCCTTTCTACGAATTCGCGGTTAACGATTACGAGACAAGCTTGGAAAAGCTGATGTCGGCAGAGTATGTCCGCGTGCTGGCACCGCTGCTGATCATTCTTGCGCTCTCCGCGGCGGGAATCGTGCTTGTGGTGCTTGTGAGAAGGCTGCTTGTCCGCGCGGGGAAGGACACGCCGCGCTTTGACCGCGCGCGGGCCGGCAGGCAGAGGGGAGCAGCCCCGAAACGGAAACTGTCCCTGTTTATGGCAGTACGGTGGGCCGCGATGGCGGTATTTTCGTTCCTGATGATATGGGGAGGCCTCATATTTGGATGGAAAATGTCAAGCTTAAGCATTCCTGTCCTTTCCTGTCCGTGGAATACGGAACAAATGGCGGAGTCGGGATGCTATTATCTTTCACACCTGGACGAGCTGTTCGAACTGCCGGGCAGGAGCATCGTGCTGTTTTTCGGCAGCACCATATTTTTCGCAGTGCTGCTGGGGCGTGTAATCTGTGGTTTCCTGTGCCCGATGGGGCTTGTCCAGGATGTGATGGACGGGATCCGCCGGAAGACGAAGGCGGAGGGCATCCGGATGAATGACAACATGTATGAAGCCCTCGTCCCCGTCAGATGGTGCATGGTGCTGATCTTTACCGGGCTGTGCTTTGCCGGCGGTAATTTCTGCAATTTCTGTCCGGCGGTAGCGGTGTCCCCGATCCTCGCCGGAATAAGCACGAGCCTGTATGTCAGCGGGTTTTTCATGGTGCTGGTGCTGATGGGTGGATTTTTCAAGCGCAGGGCGTTTTGCACAGTGTGTCCGTTAGGCACGGTTCTGGGCTTCTTTCACAAGGCTTCTCCCTTCCGGATCCGGAAGGACTGCCAGGCCTGCACGGAGTGCGGCGCCTGCTATGAGGCCTGCCCGATGGGGATCAAAATGATCTATACGGAAAGAGAAAAAAACGATGTCACATGCGCGCAGTGCATCATGTGCGGGGAGTGCGTGCGATGCTGTCCCGAAGATAACGCGCTGTCATTGACATTTGCCGGAAAAAAGATCTATACATCGTCAAGAAAAAAGATCATGTCAGGCTATGCAAGACCTGCCGGGGAAAACGCGGACGGAGGAAGAAGGCAGGGCTTCTGAAAAGGATAAGGATGGCATGGCAGGAAGGGGTGGATCAGGAATGGACAGGGATGCGGATAAGAGGAAGGAACGGCAGGACAGGCGGTTCATCAAAAGGGAGACGCAGACGGCGGCAAAATATCTGCGCCGGCTGCGGGAGCTTCCCGGCGCGCCGGAGGGCATGGAGCCGTTTTATCAGGCGCTTGAAAGGATTTATGTGCAGCTGCAAGCTGTGGAGAGGGAAGCCGGACGCAAGACGGTGGGCACTTACTGCGTCATGACGCCGCCGGAGCTGGTCTATGCTGCGGGGGCAGTTCCGGTAAAGCTTTGCAGCGGCGATTACACCGCTTTTTCAGTGGGGGATGGCGTTGTTGCCAGGGATGCCTGCCCGCTGGTCAAGGCGGTGGCGGGATTCCAGCAGACAGGACTGATGCCGGCCTATGCGGACTGCGCGCTGATGGTGGTTCCGGTTACATGTGACTGCAAGAAAAAGATCGCGGGCCTGCTTGCGGATCAATGCGAGGTCATGACGCTCCATGTTCCCGCCTCCAGGGAGGATGTGGACATAGAGGATTTTGTCACGCAGCTCTATGTGCTCATGGAAAAGCTGGAGGAGGTTACAGGCAGCCGGATCAGCTATCAGAGCCTGGCGGAGGGCTTTGGGAAGGTCGGTTACGCCCAGTATGAGCTTTCGGAGTTTATCCGGTTAAAAAAGGAAATGCTGTACCTGATCAGGGGAAGCCATGCCATGGCAATCATGAATGCAGCTTCCTATATGCCCGCAGACGTATGGGGAGAGGCGCTCGGTGCCGTCAACCAATCGCTGAGAAAGAAAATCGCCCAAAAAGAGGCTGTCACATCGAAGAAGCTGCCAAGAATCCTTCTGACAGGATCGCCTGTTGTATTTCCCAATGTCAAAATACCGCTCCTGGTTGAGGAGGCGGGCGGGATCGTTGCGGGGGATGAGACCTGCATGGGAGAGCGGGGAATGTGGGATCCGGCTGTGATCACGGATGACAGCTTTGACGGCATGATCCGGGCGCTTGCGAACCGCGCGCTTCGTCCCTGCCCCTGTCCGAGCTTTGCCGACAACGCCCGGCGGATCTACCGCCTGAAGCAGCTTATTCAGGAAAACCGGATACAGGGCGTGATCTATCATGTGCTGCGCGGCTGTCTTGTCTATGATTATGAATACAAGCGGATCGAGGAGGAGCTGGGCAGTCTCGGAATACCGGTGATCCGCCTTGAGAGCGATTACAATGAAGAAGATATCGAACAGCTCCGGATACGGATAGAAGCGTTTATTGAGCTGATCAAGCTGAAACAGGCGCCGGAGAAAGCGCGCGCCGCGGAAAGAAGCTTTTAGCATACAGGCGATTGCAAAACAATGCACGATTTCGGCCGGTTTTGTGAAGGATATAGCAACTACTCAGCATCTGCTGAGTAGTTACGGATATATATTTTTTCCTGGCTAACGTTCCTAATGCCGGCGAAAAAAATGTATCCTGCACAAAGCCGGAATTTACATTTTGAATTTTGCGATCACCTGGTTTTATCAAACATAGGAAGGAGAGGTGATTGGCATGGCAAACTATTATATCGGACTGGACGGAGGCTCCACATACCTGAAGGCGGCGCTGGTCGGCGGGGGAAGGGTGGTGGATACCCTGGTCCGAAGCACCGGCATCGACAATGACGGCACAGCGAGAAAAATAGCAGGGGAATTATGCGACAGAAATTCCATAAAACCCCGTGACATCGGATATATCATGGCAACAGGCTACAGCCGGAAGGTGCTGGAGGTGGCCGACGACGACATTTCCGAGATCACGGCGCACGCGTATGGGGTGCGCCTGACCGCGCCGCGGGAATACCGGCCGGGCATGATCATAGACATCGGAGGACAGGATTCCAAGATCATTTATCTGGACGCGAATTATGGCGTCAAAAATTTCAGCATGAATGATAAATGCGCGGCGGGAACGGGAAAATTCATGGAGGTTGTCGCGCAGATCCTGGAGACGACGATCGACCAGGTGGGGCCTCTTTCCCTTAAGGCGGAAACTCCCTGCGATATCAACAGTACCTGCGTGGTGTTCGCGCAGTCTGAGGTGATCTCCCTTGTGGCGAGAAAATATGACCGCTGTGATATCCTTGCGGGAATGCATCAGTCCATGGTGAAACGGATCGTTAAAATGATGAAAAAAACGGAAAAGGGCGGGGACATACTGATGACCGGCGGCGGCGCGCTGAATTCCGGCCTGCATCACGCCTTTGAGGAGGAGCTCATGAGGGACGTGTATGTCGCGCGGTATCCCCAGTTTAACGGAGCCATCGGCGCGGCGTTGATCGCCAGTGAAAGAGGGTGAGGACGATGGGCATCACTGCATTGATGGAGGGCGTGACGGCAGCTGCTTCAGTGGGAATGGGCTGCGGTACCTGCTGTGGATCGGGAGTCGCCACGGCGCTGTATGGATACCTTACGACGCATATGAAGAACATGAAGCAGACCATGGCGGGCTTTGCCGAGTTCTTTCTTGGCAGGCTGATCGCGGTCGTTGCGTTGTGTGTAGCGGCTTCCTTTGCGGGAAGCAGCGTGATGGACGGGAATGGGCTGGTATTTGGCGTAAAAGCCTCAATGGTTACGGATGGTGTCATGCTCCTCGTGGGAATCTGGCTGCTGGCCGGCTGGATCAGGGAGCTCCGGGAACAGGAGGGATGTGGAAGCTGCCGGAGCTGCGGCGGAGGCCGCCTTGAGGAAAAGCAGGCGCCGGGAGTCAGGAAGCAGGGGAAGGCTTCGAAAACGCGTATGGGCGTCGGGGCGGGCAGCGGCGCGGGTGTCAATAAGGATGCGAAGGCGCGCGGCGGGCCGGATGCGGACAGATATCGCAGGTCGAATCACGCGGCACTGATCGGCATGGGCTTTGGCTATGGAATTTCCCCCTGCGCTCCGCTGATCCTGGTCACGGGCTATGCGGCATCCCTGTCCTGGAGCCACGCGGTACTTCTAGGAGCGGTATTCGCCATGGCAAGCACGGTTTCGCCGATGTTGTTCATGCTTTTGGTATCCGGATTGCTTGCGGGAAAGATGTATCGGGAGATTCCCCGGTATCTGGCGTGGTTCAGGCTGGGGTGCTATCTTTTGCTTGTCATGTTGTCCCTGGGAGACCTGGCGCAAGGCGCGTGGGGATCATGATGGAAAGACTGTCCGGAGCCATCTGAACAGTCACAGGTTTTGGTGAGGTGAAGGCTTTATGAGAAAAAAGAGTATCACGGCATTTGTAGGCGTATACGCGGCGTTATGTATTGGGTATGGCGTTGCGGGGAGAGGGCTGGCTAAGCCCGGGGAGGACGCCCAGGCGGTAACGTCCGTGAGAGAGGAGGACGGCCAGGCGGCAACGTCCGTGAGAGAGGAGGACGGCCAGGCGGTAACGTCCACAGCAGAGCAGGACGGTCAGGCGGCAACATCCGCGACAGAGGAGGCGGAGCAGGAGGCTGGGGAAGAGCCGCCGGCAAATGAGGCATTTTACATTTCGGAGCATCCCTCCGCAGCAGGTTCTTCTGTTTCAGACGGGGAAGCTTCCGCAAAAAAAGTAACTGGCGAGGCAGAAACATTTACGGTAGATGATGAGGAACAGGAGGGGGAACAGATTGATGAGTATGCGGAGTCAAAGCCCACGCTGGAGGAATACCTGGGCAAGCTGAGATGCGGAGGATGCAGGCGTAATTGCCTGCTGCTCTATCCCGGGTGCATGAACGGCGCGAGAAAGGCAAGTCAGGCGGAAGCCCAGTACGAACAGATGTATCACTCCTGAAATTAGCCGTGCAGCGGGTGAAGCAGGATGCGCAGGCTTCACCCGCTGCGGAACTGGCCAGCACCTGCTGAGCAGATACGAATTTGTGATTTTTACATGACAGTCCGGCACAGGTATGGTAAACTATATGTAAGAGTTCAGATTTTATCCGGCCGCGCGAATCTGATAGGATATCGATACGCCATCAGCAGGCGAGGCCGAAATAATGCTATATACAGGAGGATTCGAACATGGGCGTGTGCTGGAAAAATGCGGGTTCCAGACCTTTTTTACAGGGAGGGACGCTTACCACGATGGCATCTATGAAATCAGCAAAGGGGTATGGAAAAAGCCGTCGGGAAACCAATTATAGAGGAAGCGGGGCGGATCGGCATCTGGAAGCCGGAAAGAGCAGGTGGCGGAAACCGCTTTTATAGGAGAGCGAAGGAATGAGACAGTTTATTGTGACAGGAATGACCTGCGCCGCGTGCCAGGCCAGGGTAGAAAAGGCAGTGGGGAAGCTGCCGGGCGTGACATCGGTAAGCGTTTCCCTTCTCACCAATTCGATGGGTGTGGAGGGCGATGTCAGCGAGCCTGATGTCATCCGGGCTGTGGAGGAGGCCGGATATGGCGCGCGGTCCAGAAATGGAAGCGAAGCCATGGGGGAGAAAACGGGAGCTTCTAAGCGGCTTGCCGAAGAGGAGGAGGCGCTTAAGGATCATGTGACACCCAGGCTTGTAAAGCGGCTTACGTGGTCCGTTGGATTTCTTGTTGTTCTCATGTACCTGAAAAACTGTCAGAGGAAGGAAAGACGCCGCTCTTTTTTGCCAGGGACGGCAAAGTCCTTGGCGTTATTGCTGTGGCTGACGTGATCAAGGAGGATTCTGCCCGTGCGGTAAAGGAATTGCGGGATATGGGGCTTTACGTTGTCATGCTGACCGGTGACAACGTAAGGACAGCGCAGGCGATCGGAAAAGAAGCAGGCGTGGACAAGGTGATCGCGGGGGTTCTTCCCGATGGCAAGGAGGCTGTGATCCGCGAGCTTCAAGCGCGCGGCAAGGTAGCGATGGTGGGAGACGGGATCAATGACGCCCCGGCGCTCACGCGCGCGGATATCGGCATTGCGATAGGAGCGGGCGCTGATGTCGCGGTGGATTCCGCCGACGTAGTGCTGATGAACTCCAAGCTTGCCGACGTGCCGGCCGCTGTAAGGCTCAGCCGCGGGACGCTGAAAAACATTCACGAGAATCTCTTCTGGGCGTTTGCCTATAATATCATCCTCATTCCTATGGCGGCAGGCCTGTACCACGGCATCCGCATGAACCCCATGTGGGGAGCGGCAGCCATGTCCCTTTCAAGCTTTACGGTCTGCATGAATGCGCTCCGGTTGAATCTTCTGAAGGTACACGACGCGGGGCATGACCGCAGGAGGCGAACGGCTGTTTCGCTGGAAGGGCTTCCATATGATGGAGAAGGGGATCCAAATGATTTGAAAGAAAATATGAAAATGGAGGAAAAGAACATGAGAAAGACATTGAAGGTAGAAGGAATGATGTGTGAGCACTGTGAGGCGCGTGTAAAGAAGGCGCTTTGCGCGGTTGAAGGCGTCGAAAACGCTGTGGCAGACCATAACGCCGGAACGGCTGTCGTAACACTGGGTGCGGAGGTATCGGACGACGTGCTGCGCAAGGCGGTCGAAGACCAGGATTACAAGGTACTGGGAGTGGAGTGATCATTGCAGATGGACAAATACTGTCTGGCTGCCGGAGAGGTTGGGAATGGGCATGAAGAAAGCGCAATATCTGATACTGGCCGCGGCACTGCTGCTGACCGGCTGCAGGAATGCAGGGACGGGGAGGAATGCCTCCGTGACGGAAGCCGGAAGAACAGAAGCGGTGACGGAGGTTTCGGAGGAGCTGGCGGCAGAGGATCCGGAGGAGCCGGTGACGGAAGAGAAACCGGAGGCGGAGAGCTGCAGGTTTGAACCGCATGTGTATTCAGGGAAACTGTCTGAACTGAGAGATGAAAAATGGTGGGAGTCCTTTTACAATCTGGTGGACGCGATCCGGGCGGGCGAGGATAGCTTTGCGTGCAGTGACGAAGCGACATATCGGACATGTATTAACGATGTGACGCTTGGAGACCTCTATCCGGTAGCCTGTGTCTATGTGACAGGGAATAGCAATGACGGGACAGTACCCTATGAAAATGGGGTGGGTCGGATTTATTATACGATACCCAAGGACGAGTTCATGCAGAAGCGGCAGGCTTTTGAAGAGGAGGTTGACAGGATTCTCGGGGAAACCGTAAAGACGGATGATACGGATTTTGAGAAATGCTTAGCGCTGTATGAGTATATGACGGATCATTTTACATATCATTATGGGTCGTTTGACTATATCAACGCGGGCGCCAATTACCGCACCCTGATGGGAAAGACCGGGATCTGCTGTGAACTGGGAGGGGTGTATGCGTATCTTTTGCTGGAATGTGGAGTCGATGCTGTGGAGATCCAGAGCAATGATGATATTTACCACGCATGGACCTATATTATCCTTGACGGACAGGGGTACCACTCGGATGTGACATGGGCGCTGCGGGAAAAGGGGGAGCCACTGCGGCTGAAGTATTTCATGGAGACGGGGGAGGAGCGCGCCAATGACGGCTTTGACATGTCTACGCTTGAGATTCCGCTGCTGCTGGATGAAAACGGCTGGATGGTCGAGAATGTGGAGTATCCTGCGGAGGATGACAGGTACGCAAGCCTGTGGACGGGCAGCTTTGTCGAGCTTGACAAGGAGAAAAAGGTGCTTTTTTACGTCGATGAGTATGCGGAGGATTACGATGAAAATGAAAAAGTATCAGAATTCCATTACGGTGATGAGGAGGGATCTAAGGAGTCAAAATGAATGCGCGGTGCATCGCAGTTACAGTTTTGTTTGATGGATAATGCGCACGGGCCAGATCTGCCCCTTCGCGGGGCTTTGTCTTTTTTGTAATTGTGAAAAAGGGTAGTCGGGGGAAGAGGGTGTGATATAATCTTGTAAACTGCAAGTTGTCGCTGCTATTGTTGTGGGCGTGTCTGCGAGGAAAAACGGCGGCTCATCCAATGCCGTCCTGTTCTGGAAGACAGGTGTGTGCGGAGGGGTTACGACGTTTTCTACCTTCTCCCTGGAAGCTTACCGGTTATTTGAGAATAAAAAATACATATCGGGTGGAGTCTATGTCCTCGTGAGTGTATGCTTTTGCCTGCTCGGAGTCATTCTTGGAGAAAAACTATCTTCACATTGATGAACATATGCAATCAACTATCAAAGAATGGATCACAACTAAAGAGATACTTTTTTGACTAATTGCAATAGATGTTTTGATTTTAGCACAAATAATTTTTTTTTAACAGGAAGTTAGCAAAGACTGACCATATATACAACAATGATCATAACCTGAGGTACAGATGTCAGAAGAACCCATTGTAGAGTACTGTTCACCGACTGTTGCAGGGATAAAAGCGGTAAATCCCTGGCACAGTTAGCTGTCATGACAGTCTGACTGCGTCGGGTAATTATAAAACAATAAAACATTTTAAGGCGGAGACTCATATGAGTAAAGTAGCAGTAGTATTTTGGAGCGGAACAGGCAATACCGCCGCAATGGCAAGCGCAGTAGAAGCGGGTGCAAAGGACAGGGGAGCCGAGGTCAGCGTATTCGGTCCCGATGAATTTACACCGGACAAGGTGTCTGAGTTTGATGCCATTGCATTCGGCTGTCCCGCCATGGGAGCAGAGGTGCTTGAGGAGTCATCGTATGATCCGATGTTTACGGCTGTTGAAGGTTCGCTTTCGGGAAAGAAGATCGCTCTTTTCGGTTCTTACGGCTGGGGAGACGGTCAGTGGATGAGAGATAGGAAAGAAGCTTTTCCTTGGCCCGGGTTCTCTCGTGTATCATCATATGGTACATGAACTCGGACTTATTCTCGAAGAGATTGTAAAAGGTTCCCTTTGCGATATAAGGATCCTTAGTCTGAATGATTCACCGCAATGCGGCGGTTGTGGCTAAAAGTCTCACAATTACTATGCTTACAATGAATTTCTTGCATTCACTTAAAAAGTGAATGGAAAAAGGACTCGATTCTTGGTATAATTGAGGTGACCAAACCATCAGGAAACCTCCAAAGGAAGTCCTTCAATGACTATTTTAAACGACATCTCACTAGAAAGCAATTTAAAAATAATTTCAACGGCGGCGATCTTTCTTCTGACGGAGGCATGCTCCTAATCTTGATAAGGATGCTTTGGTCTCACAACCCACCTTGTCGCGCTTTTGGAATCGGATGGATGAAGATACTCTCGCCCAGCTTGATACAATCAGCGCAAAAATGAGCGAGATCATTTATTCCATCAGGCAACCAGAGGATATGCTGCTTGATCTGGATTCCACCTTGCTGAATAATTCAAGTTTGGTGATCCTGGGGCTATTGTTTCATGAAGACCTGACGGGATATGACATCAAGAAGCGGATAGACGGGGCAATTAGTTTCTTCTGAAAAGGAAGCTTTGGGAGCATATATCCGGCACTTTCCGATATGGAAAAGTCCGGGCTTGTCGAAAAGCACCGGGCAGATGACAGCGGCAGGCGTGAGAAAATCCTGTATCACATTACCGAAAAGGGGATAGATACATATGAAGCGTATCTGAAGTGGTGTGGAAGAGCGAAAAAGATATTTGGAGGCATGGAAGGATGAAGAAAATCATTGTTTATTATTCTCTTGAAGGGAATACACAGTACATTGCAGATAAACTTTCAGATGCACTGGGAGCTGGTAAGTTTAGGCTTATACCTGAAAAGGCTTACGCTGATAAAGGGTTTGCAAAGTTCTTTTGGGGAGGCAAAAGTGCTGTTATGGCAGAAAAACCGGTGCTGAAACCGTATGCTCTGGATACTGATTTCGAGGAAATCATCATTGGTTTTCCGGTATGGGCAGGGAACATAACACCGCCAATAAGGACATTTATATCAGAAAACAAAGAGCTTCTAAAGGGCAGGACAATATCAGCTTTTGCCTGCCAGAGCGGTTTCGGTGCAGAAAAAGCTTTCGGGAGATTAAGAAGTCTTCTTGAGATAGAAGATTTTAATTGTACGGCCATATTTATCGATCCGAAGGATAAGCCGTCAGAAGAGAATGAGCTAAGGTTAGATAATTTTATTAAGAAGCTTAAGGGAAAGGATTAAACATTCTTCCCTGATTGCCCCCCCTTTGTTTCCAGACATGACACGAATCGTACTTAAAGTGCATGATGGATCAGAAAACTCTGAAGAAAACATCCGAAGAATGCAATATTTCAATATCCACCGCTTTTACCTGGCGGCATAAGATTCTGGACACTCTGGATGAGCTGACAGAAAAAGCATATTTGACAGGCACTGTTGAAGCCGATGAAACTTTTTTTAATGTGTCCTATAAGGGAAACCATTCACACAGCGATCGTTTTGCCA
>CAMHJT010000043.1 GCA_946185495.1 uncultured Clostridiaceae bacterium
GAGGAACGGGCAGCCGCAGAGGAGGCGGCAGCGGGCGTCACAGAGGAACGGGCAGCCACAGAAGAGACGGCGGCGGGCGTCACAGAGGAACGGGCAGCCGCAGAGGAGGCGGCAGCGGGCGTCACAGAGGAACGGGCAGCCACAGAAGAGACGGCGGCGGGCGTCACAGAGGAACGGGCAGCCGCAGAGGAGGCGGCAGCGGGCGTCACAGAGGAACGGGCAGTCACAGAAGAGACGGCGGCGGGCGTTACAGAGGAACGGGCAGCCACAGAAGAAACGTCCGGGAGCATGCCAGAGGAACAGGCCGGTACTACTGAGAGACAGAAAGCCACGGAAAGGCCGGCAGCAGCACAGCAGCATCCGGTGCCTGCCACGGAACGAAACACGGCGCGCGCGGCGGGACAGACTGCCGCAGCCGTCACAGAGGCCGGGACGGCGGCTGCTCCGCAGGCCGCGAAGGAACAGAAGGCGAAGATAAAAGCGGGCTGGTTCAAAAAAGGAAAAAACTACTATTACCGGAAAAGCGACGGTACGATCCTGCGAACCTCGGGCATCGTGAAGCTTGGAAAATACAGGTACTGTCTGGGAAAGAACGGAAAACGGTTAAGCGGCCTGCAGAAGGTGAAGGGAAAATGGTATTATTTTCGTCCGAAGAACGGGCGCCGCGAGGAAAAGGCCGGGTGGAAGAAGATCAAGGGACGGAAATACTATATCCAGAAGAAGGGCGTAGTAGCCACAGGCGTGAAAAAGATCGGCAGGATCCAGTATGGATTTTTGTCCACAGGGGAGCTGCGCGGCGTTTCGGATCCATTCCGGTACAACGGGAAATGGTACCGCACAGACCGCTACGGCGTGGCGGAGAAGCTGTCCACCATACAGATCAGCTGCAGCAGGGAAACCCGCAAATATATCGAGAGGCATACCACACCGGATATGAGCAGTTCGGCAAAGCTTAACTGTCTGTATCATATCCTCCTGTCGTCGAATTATGTTTCGGGCTGCATCGACCGCAGCGAGACAGAGGCGGAGGATTTCCAGTACCGCCTTGCCTACAAGGTTCTGGTGAGCCGGAAATATAACTGTTATGGTTTCGCGTGTACTTTTGCGTCCATCGCGAAGGAGCTTGGGTACGAGCCGTATGTGGTCGTGCTGGACGTTGACCATGCGGTTGTGACGATTGACGGAAAATACTATGACAATATGGGCGCGAGGTTCGGCGCGGACAGCCCGGCGCTCAAGGATGTCGAGATCTATAAAAAAGTAAAGTTTTAGCGGGGAAGAAGAATCATGTCACTGATTTCGAATGCGTTTATTCTGTTTGTTTTGGCGGCGGTTGTGTGTTACTATCTGGCGCCCTCCAGGGTGAAATGGGTGGTGCTGCTGGTCTTTAGCTGCATGTATTACCTGGCGGGAGGCGTCAGGTACCTGTTCTTTATCCTGTATTCGATCATCGTGGTGTATCTGTTCGGCCTTGGGATCGATCGCCTGCAGCGGAAGAACGCGTCTGCCAAGACGCAAAAGCGCGTCATTACCCTGGGAGTGGTTTTGAGCCTGCTCATGCTATTTATCGTAAAATACACCGGATTTTTTGTGGATATCCTCAATACGGTGTGCGGGCTGCATATTCCCGGAATCAGCATATTGTTTCCGCTTGGAATCTCCTTTTATACCTTTCAGTCTGTCGGGTATCTTTTGGATGTATATTGGAAAAAGGCGGAGGCCGAGAAAAATATTTTCCGGTTCGCCCTGTTTATCTCCTTCTTCCCACAGCTGATGCAGGGGCCGATCGGCAATTACAACCGCCTGGCGCCGCAGCTGATGACGCCCCACCCGTTTGCGTGGAACACCATCGCGAGGGGACTTACCAGAATTGTCTGGGGGTACGCCAAGAAGATGATCATCGCGGACTGGGCGGGTATTTTCGCTGACGCAATCTGGGGGGATCCGGACCGCTATAACGGAATTGTCCTGCTCGGGCTGGTGTTTTACGGAATCCAGCTGTATGCGGATTTCTCAGGCGGGATCGATGTCGTGATCGGCATCGGCAGCCTGTTTGGCATTCAGATGGATGAGAATTTCCATCATCCCTATCTCGCGACCTCCATGGCGGATTTCTGGAAGAGGTGGCATATCACCCTCGGCGAGTGGATGATGAATTATGTGTTTTATCCGGTTACACTGTCGGGCTGGATGACGAAGTTCTCCGCATGGTCGCGCAAGACCTTCGGGAAGAAGATGGGACGCGTGGTGCCGGTGGCGCTGGCGGATTTCATTGTATTTTTCCTCGTGGGAATCTGGCACGGGGCGAGTTGGAAATATGTGGTCTACGGCCTGGTGAACGGCGGGATCATCGCCTTCAGCGAGCTGATGGGCGGGACCTACCGGAACTGGAAAAAAGTGCTTCATATCTCCGGCAAGGAAACATGGTATCATATATTCCAGATTGTGCGGACCTATGTGATCGTCAATCTCAGATGGTTTTATGACCGTTCTGACACCCTGACGGAGGGAAATTATCTGGTGAAGCAGGCATTTTCCCATTTTGACTGGTCGCAGATCTTTGATATCGCTGCCGGAAGGGGCGGAACGGAGTTTGTTCCGGCGGCCCTTCTCATCATTGCGGCAGGCTGCATTGTCATGGTGGCGGCGGGCGTGCTGACGGAGCGGGGCGTGGATCTGCAGGAAAAGCTGCTCTCACAGCCGAAGCCTGTGGCGGCCGCGGTGTTGATCGTATTATTTCTGATGATAGGCCTGTTTGGCTCTACATCAGCCCCGAAAGGATTTATCTATGCGCAGTTTTAAGAAAACGGGGGCGGCGCTTTTGACCGTGCTTGTCCTGGCGGCAGTCCTGTGGGCGGCGGATCTGGCGCTCTACCCCTGTACCTTTACAAGAAATGATGTCCATGCGGTGGCCACCTGCACCTTTGATGACGTGTTTGTGGGAACCTCCCATGGCAAAATGAATATTGATCCGGAGACCATGGGGAAGGTGGACGGGAGAACCGGCCATAATCTCTGCGTTGGCGGCGAATACCCGGAGGATGTGCTCTACATGGTCAAGCTCATGATCGAGAAGGGGCATGCGCCGGGACGGATCGTGTACGAGGTTTCGCCGGGGTATTTTGTGCGGGAAAAAGAGGAGGGTAACAACTATCTCCTGTTTTTCCATGAATTTCCGCTGTGCGCTTCGAAGCTTTCCTATTTCAGGGCGTCAGTGATGAAGCGGGATTTCCGCACGCTCTTTTTTCCCTGGTATGAATATGATTTAAGCTATGAGCTGAGCCATGCGGGAGAGACGCTGAAGACAAAGCTGTCGGGAGATTACAGCGCGGAGAGCTTTGCGACGGAGAAACAAAAATACCATGAAAATGGTTTTATTGAGAGATACCCCGTGGACGCGGAGGAATTTGAGGACGATGAGGCGGACGAGTGGTTTCCGGAAGATATCGTGGAGAAAAACATGGAAAGCCTCAGGGAAATCATCAGGCTCTGTGATGAAAACGGGATCGGGTTTACGGCGATTACCACGCCGCTGCCGGATCAGGTGCTTGAGGAAGCCGGGGAGGGCAACGCCGCGCTGAATGCGTACTACGCGGAATTTTTTGAAGAAGCGGGCGTGCCATACATCAATTTCAATTATGGGACATATTATGGGATGACAGACCATACGATCGACAGCTTTACGGATCTTGACGGGCATATGAACGGGGACGCCGCGAGAAAGTTCTCGGCGGTCCTGGCGGAGGTGCTCTTAGATGGCGCGGGTGGGAACGCGCGGTGAGTCAGGCGTGAATAGGAGAAAAGGATGAAAAATGTACTGGACTATCTGAGGCGGCAGGCGGAGCGCCTGCCGGACAAAACCGCGTTTGCGGATAATGGGACAGAGGTTACCTTCAAAGAGCTGTTAGACGCGGCGGAGGTCATAGGCTCAAGGCTTTGCGAGCATCACTGCGGGAAAAAGCCGGTTCCGGTCCTGATGGATAAGAGCGTGCTGGCGGTGCAGGCCATGATGGGGATTGTCTGCGCGGGTGGATTTTATGTCATTCTGGATCCCGCGCAGCCGGTACACAGACTGCGGCAGATCCTTGACACGCTGCGGGCAGAGGTGCTGGTCACAACGGCAGAGCACGCGGCGCGGGCGGAGGAATTAACCATGCTGCGGGAGCGTGGCCAGGAGGCGGCGCCGACAGCAGCGGAACCGAAGGATGAACCGTCAGCAGATGCGTCGGAGGCAGCAGCGGGACCGTCGGCGGATGCGTTGGAGACAGCAGCGGAACCGGATGCCGGATCGGCGGAAACACCGGCGGTGATGGAGCTTGCAGGCGGACATGATCCTTCCGTGAAGGTGCTCCTGGCGGAGGAACTGCTTTGCGGCGGGCGAAACGAGCCCCTGCTCAGGCAGGCAGAGAAGGCACACCTGGATACGGATCCCCTTTATGTGCTGTTTACCTCCGGATCCACAGGCGTTCCCAAGGGAGTTGTGGTCTGCCACCGTTCGGTCATCGATTTTATCGATGTGTTTACACAGCTGTTTGAGATCGGTGAAAATGATGTGCTCGGTAATCAGGCGCCTCTGGATTTTGATGTGTCGGTGAAGGATCTGTACAGCGCGTTGGCTGTCGGGGCAACAGTGCAGCTGATCCCGAAGGAGTATTTCTCTGTGCCGGTGCGGCTGATGGACTTTCTGGATGACAGAAGGGTGACGAACCTGACCTGGGCGGTTTCGGCCCTGGGCATAGTCTCTATTCTGGACGGCCTTTCGTATAAGAGGCCTGGCTGCATCCGGCAGATCCTGTTTTCAGGGGAAATGATGCCCGTCCGGCATCTGAATTACTGGAGGTCCTACTACCCGGAGGCGCGGTTTGTGAATCTCTACGGGCCTACGGAGATCACCTGCAACTGCACATATTATATCATCGGGCGGGAGTTTGCCGCAGGTGAACGGATACCCATCGGGCAGGCCTTTCCGAATGAGAAGGTATTTCTTCTCGACGAGGAGGGGCGCGAGGTGACAAAGCCCGGTGTGGAAGGCGAGATCTGTGTCAGCGGGACAGCGCTGGCGCTGGGGTATTACCACAATCCGGAACAGACCGCGAAGGCATTTGTCCAGAATCCGCTCAATGACAACTGGAATGAGGTCATTTACCGCACAGGGGATCTTGCCTGTTATGATGAGAACGGGAATCTGTGCTTCATCTCCAGAAAGGATTTCCAGATCAAGCACATGGGGCACAGGATCGAGCTGGGAGAGATCGAGAGCGCGCTGGAGCGGATTGAGGCCATAAAGCGCAGCTGCTGTGTGTTCGATGAGCAGAAAAATAAGATCGTGTGCTTTTATCAGGGGGAGATCACGAAGAAGGAGATCATCGCGGAGGCTCGCGCGTACCTGCAGGATTTCATGATCCCCAATGTATTCCGGAAGCTTGACGCGCTGCCTGTCACCGCAAATGGAAAGCTGGACAGGAAGGCGCTGAAGCAGTCGCTGGTGAAATGAGGCGAGCACATATTCTAATGCACCTGCTGCATGGTAAAAATAAAAAGGAGAATAGACATGGAAGAATTAATGGAAATTTTGGAGGACATTTGTCCGGATGTGGAGTTTGAGAATGAAACAGCTTTGATAGATGACAAGGTATTATCATCCTTTGACGTGATATCCATTGTCAGCGAGATCAGCGAGACCTTTGGGATCCGTATCACTCCGGCGGAAATCATTCCGGAGAATTTTAATTCGGCGGAAGCGATCTGGAACATGATCTTAAGGATTCGGGGGGATAAGGCATGAAACATGCGATAAAAGGGCTGCGGCCTGTTTTCGTGGCGGCGTTTGCGGTGATGCTGTGCATGTCCGCTCCGGCCGGGGCGTCAGCGGAGGAATTGAAGGAAGGCTACGATGCGACAGGATCGGTTTACTATGTAAAAGAGGATGACGAGCTGGTAAAGGCGGAGGGCGTTGTAAAGGTCGGGGAGGAGTACCTTTATTTTGAAAAGGGCGTCCTTCAGAAGGATGAAAGCGGCTTGAAAAAGATCAGCGATGACGAGAGCTTTGACCTGTATTATCTTGAGGAGGGAAAGGCGATCCTGAGGACATGGAAGACGGTGAAGGAGAAGAAGGGCAGTTTCCGTTATTATTTTGGCAAGGACGGGAAGGCGTTCAAGGCTGAAAGCTTCGCGGGCATGAGAACCACCAAGGCGGTGGTCAAAAAGGTGGGCGGCGTCAAATACGGCTTTGATGAGAACGGGCATCTCACCAGGGGCCTCTGGTCCACAGACCGGAAGCTGGTATATTTTAATAAAAAAACAGGAGTGTATGACGCGAAGGCGTCCAAAAAATACCAGAAAGCAGTGAAGCGCGGAAAGAGGTCAGCAACGATTCCGAAGGATCTCAAAAAGACGCTGGGGAAACCGAAGAGGATCAAAAAGACGGCCTCCTGTAATCCATTTGACCTGGACGCGTCGGAAACGATCAGTACGGAGAAACTGAATCAGTACAGGGGATACAACTATATTTATAAAAATATTGTGGTGTCGCTTACAAAAAATGAGAAAACGGGAGTTTATTATGTGGATGGGGCGGGTCCCATCGATCTGGATTAGGAACTGTCCAGGAATGTGTATGGAGGAGCAGATGGAAAAAGGAAACAGTGCAGCGTGCAGGCTGCAAATAATGATCAGGTGTATCGCGGCAGTTGTCCTCGCCTTTATCGCGCTGCCCTGCGTGAGAGCCGCAGCGGCTGAACCGGGACTCGCCGAGGAGGACGGCAGCCTGCATTATTACAATGACCAGGGAGAACTGGTCACAAATCAGTGTGTCCTGAAGATCAAGTCGGGCGGCAAAGAAGGCTATTACAGGATTGACGCGGATGGAAATGTGGAACAGTGGGAGAAGGAGAAGGCCAGGGCGGCTGAACGGCTTTTGAAGCTGCGTGCGGTTCCGGCAGATCCGGACAATACAAAGGAAGTCACGAAATGCCTCAAAAAGGCGTTTCAGTGGTCGGCAAAACTGAAATATGTCAATGTAACCAAAAAGGTAAAAAAGGACGCAAAGGCGCTGGCTTATTATGGCGACTACGGATTTGTGAGGGCAAAGGGAGACTGCAATGTACAGGCGGCTACATTTACGCTGATGGCGCAGGTGCTTGGGTTTGACGCCCGGTTTGTAAGGGGCCTGGTGCCGCAGGCATTAAAGAACGGAAAGCCTGCCAATTTCGGTTCTCATGCATGGTGCACGATCAAGGAGGGGAAGAAGACCTATGTGTTCGATCCGAATTTTGAACGCACGCATAAGGCCGGATGGAAATTCAAATATGGCGCGAAAAAGCATTACAGATATTTTACGAAGAAAAAGAAAGAGATCAAGTAGGAATCAGTTACGACTGTTCCGGTGAATGGGAGGCAGGAAAATGAGGCGGAATATCAGGCAAAAATGCCTTTTGGCGGCAGCCATTTTAGCAATGGGAATCGGGCTTGCGGCCTGCGGCGCAGGCGGGCAGGCTCCGGATGGACAGGAGACGGAGAACGCAGGCGGGCAGGCGGAAGACCAAAGCTCAGATCAGGAAGGGCAGGACCCGGTTCAGGAGGGAAAGGCGGAAGGCCGGGATCCGGACCAGGAAGCTCAGGGCTCAGGCCGGGAGGAAAGCCAGGGCGCGGATCAGGAGGCAGAGGACGGAAAGGATCCGTCCGCGGCAGAAGGCCAGGAGGAAGCCGATGGATCGCAGGACGCTTCTTCTCAGGAGGAGACGGGAAGCGATGCAGACGGGGCGGTGACGATGTACACGACGGAGAGCATCACCCTTCGCAGGGAAGCGGCCGGATCTGCCGAGAATCTCGGCGTGGTTCCGGTCGGCAGCACGCTGCAGGCTTTTGAGGTTTCCGGCTCTTATATCAGGGTTTTGTATGACGGAAAAGAAGGATTTGTGCTGAAGGATTACGTGACCGGGGACAAGGACGCCGCCGATCAGGCTGTGGAGGCCGCGAAGCAGGCTGCCGCACAAGAACGAAAGAGTGACGGATCCGGGAAGAAATCTGATAAAGACAAATCGGATAAAAAGAAAAAAGATAAGGAATGCCTGGACAACGGACTCCTGAACTAGTATAACCGTCGAGTTATTTAAGATCGGCTATACTAGTATAAATGCAAAGATAAAAACGGGCTGGCATAGGAGATGTACATATGAGAATGGGATCAAATGGAGGCAGAAGGAAAAGCAGAATAGGGAGGAGGCTTTGCCTGGCAGGATTCGGGCTTGGCCTGATGCTTTGCTCTGCGGGCTGCCAGAGGGATTATTATGAGAAGGGACAGCCCATTCAGATGAGCACATCGAAGCTTCCGGGCTATGGAAATGAGAGAATACGTCTGCTGGCAGAGGATAACTATCAGCGGTTCATGCACGCAAGCTATATCTGCCTGACAGACAAGTTTGGCAATTTTCATAAGATCAAGATCAGCGCCGATATTCCGCGGCATAACTGGGACTTTTCCAATCTGGAGACGATCGGGAATGTGAAGACCTATACGGGAGATCCAAACGTGGCGGCGAAGGTCGGGATCGACGTGTCTGAGCACCAGGGCGGTATCGACTGGAAGCAGGTGTCCGGTGCAGTGGATTTTGCGATGATCCGTCTTGGATACCGCGGATATACGGGCGGCAGTATCGCGCTGGATCGGTATTACGGAGCGAACATGGCTGCCGCAGCGGCCAATCAGGTGCCTGTGGGCGTGTATTTTTATTCCCAGGCAACCAGCTACGAGGAGGGCGTGCAGGAGGCGAATTTTGTTCTGGCGAACCTGGGCGCGTATTCGCTGGCCTATCCGATCGTGCTGGACAGGGAGGATCCTATGCAGGAGGACGCCCGGACCAATGACCTGAGCAGGGAAGAGCACACCCAGGCAGCGCTTGGATTTTTGGAGACGATCCATAACGCCGGATATCCGGTCATGACCTATACGAATCGCAATTATTTCGCACTTTATCTGGATCTGGATCAGATCTGCAAGTATCCCACATGGCTAGCTCAGTATGCGGACGAGCCGGACTGGCCGTATGAGTTTTCCATCTGGCAGTATACCGAAAGCGGCACGATCCCCGGGATTTCCGGTCCGGTGGATCTCAATCTGCAGATGATGCCGTTTTGAGGGCGCAGGCACATTTTGAAAAAAGTATCAGAACGAAAAAGGTACAGCATGCGATCACCTGATGGCTCATGCCACAGGCTGCTGCATGCTGTACCTTTTGTCAGGTATAAACACAAATCTATTCTTCAGCGGGTGCCTCTGCCTCCGGCTCCGCTGCCGGCTCTGCGGGAGGCGTCTCAGGCTCCGGTTCCGGTTCGGGCTCCGGCGTGGATGGCGCCTCTGTTGCCGGTTCCTCAGCCGGCGGCTGAACCGGGTCGGTCTCACCTGCGTCAGGATCATCCGGATCAGAGTTTTCCTTCTTGTTTTTCTTCTTTTTATCCTTATCCTTGTCTTTATCCTTCTCGTCATCCTTTACCGTGGTATTGCGGCGGATTACAGGGGCGTGTCCGCTGTACCTGGTATTGTGCAGGAAGGTGCGGTCGATGATCTCCCCGTTTTTTTCGGTGACGATGTCGGTCACCCATTCACTGCCGGATTCACCCGGCGAGCTGACAACCTCTTCCCCGTACTTCAGGGAGGTGTCTTCCTCGTAGGTCGGCTTCGGGGGATCCAGATCGGCCTTCTTCTCGGAATGGAGGTAACGCACTACGCCCTCCTCCAGTATCGGTACGCCGTACACCTCGACACATACGGTCTGATCCCAGTAGGTTGCCTTCAGCCCTATGGAATTGCTGCTATTGTTGGTAAAAGCGAAATCCGGTTCGCTATAGCTCACAGTGGCGTCCTGTCCCGGTGTGACATAGGTCGGCTTGAATACATGGCCTGTCCGTACGTCTGTCTGAAGCCCCGCCGCGATGACAGCGTTGTAGAGGGTGGAGGACACCTGGCATACGCCGCCGCCGTATTCCTGGACAACCTCTTCCATCGAGTAGGCCGCCGCCTCTTTGTAGCCCTTCTCAGGGGTACGTTCTCCAACAGTTCCGTTGAAAGAGAACTGTTCGCCAGCTGGCAGGATCAGTCCGTTGATCGCCTCGCATGCGAGTCGGACATTGGTATTCCGGTCCGGATTGGCGGTGGTGTGGGTGGTATAGGTTCCGATTTTCTTGTAGTCGCTCTCGGTTACCTCCGGCGCGGCTTTATGTACGGACACCTTGATCTCTTTGTCATAATCTCCGGACTGCAGCGCGCTTAGCAGATCCTGTATGAGCTTGTCCTCATCGACCTCAAGCCCTTCGACTCCCTTGGAGAATTTGAAGGTGCCGCTTTCGGCGTCATAGCTTTCCATTGTGGCGCTCTGAGCGGTGACGTTCCATTCCCTGGAGGCCTTCTCGGCTGCTGACCGCGCGAGCTTGTCTACGTTTTCAAGCGTCAGCTCATAGTTGAGGGTTTCGGCCTCGGCGCCCTTCAGGCCACGTGAAATCTTGCCCGGAAGGGAGATCAGGTCTTTCTCCTCCTTCATTTTCTTGAAGTTTTTATATGCGGTTTTGGCCAGGGAGCTGATAGCGGGTTTTATGCTGTCATCGACTGCCAGCTTCCGGTTCTCATAGGTCAGGGTCAGCTTCCAGGGATGCGCCGCAAGCAGGAGCTGCTCCGCTTCATCCTGTGAAAGATTGCTGACATCAGTTCCGTCTATGACCAGCTGCGGTTCCGTATTGTTATAGCGATGGAGAGAATAAACACTGATTCCTCCAAGGACAGCCAGCAGGGCGGGCGCAAGCAGCAGAAGCTTGGGGTTGAGTTTTCTTTTTTTCTTTTTTGCCATGTTGCATTCTCCTTTGCAGATAAAGGCAGTCTGCCGTAACGATTCCGGATACTGCTCCATTTCGCAGTTGCTTTATTTTGGAACTGTTCCGTTTTGTAGCTGCTGTATTTCGGCCCCTTGTGTGTCTGATCGTGACCGTCAGAGGGGCACATTGCCGGACGGAAGCTTTCGCTGCGGCATATACCGCGCCGGAATTGACAGGAACACAGAAAAAGTTACGGATTCTTCAGTTATCCCGCCCATTATAACACAAAGCTTTCGAAAATGGAAAAAATAAATTGTATCTTTTTTAGTACAGTTTAAAAAAACAGGGTTTTCAAACAGCTCCAAACATTATATAATACATCTGTCGCCTTTTTGCAATAGGGGAAGATATCAAGATGATATAAACATAGACTGAAAATACATAAACAGCCGGATAGGAGGAGCATATGGCGGAATCAATGAGCGGGTTGAAGAGAACCCATCGATGTACGGAGGTAAGCAATCAGAATGTGGGCCAGACGGTAACGGTTATGGGCTGGGTGCAGAAAAGCCGCAACAAGGGAGGCATTATATTTGTGGATCTGAGGGACCGCAGCGGCATTCTGCAGATCATTTTTGAGGAGGATAAATGCGGAAGCGACAATTTCGCGAAGGCGGAGAAGTTAAAGAGCGAATTTGTCATTGCCGTGACGGGAAACGTGATCCTGCGCGCCGGCGCGGTCAACAAGGATCTGGCGACCGGCGATATCGAGGTGGTTGCGGAAAGCCTGCGGATTCTTTCCGAGGCGGAGACCCCGCCGTTTCCGATCGAGGAGCATTCAAAGACCAGGGAGGAGGTGCGGTTAAAATACCGCCCGCTGGACTTAAGAAGGCCTGACCTGCAGAGAAACCTGATGCTCCGCAGCAAGGTGGTCGGCATCATCCGGAATTTTCTTTCGGAGGAGGGCTTTTTGGAGATCGAGACGCCGATCCTCAACAAATCCACACCGGAGGGAGCCAGGGATTACCTTGTGCCGAGCCGCGTGCATCCCGGAACCTTTTACGCGCTGCCGCAGTCGCCGCAGATTTTCAAGCAGCTGCTGATGTGCTCAGGCTATGACCGCTATTACCAGGTGGCAAAATGCTTCCGCGATGAGGATTTGCGCGCGGATCGTCAGCCGGAATTCACACAGATCGATATGGAGCTGTCCTTTGTGGATGTGGAGGATGTACTCGATGTCAATGAGAGGCTGCTGGCAAGGGTATTTCAGGAAAGCATCGGCGTGGAGGTGCCGCTGCCAATCCAGAGAATGACATGGAAGGAGGCCATGGAGCGCTTTGGCTCGGACAAGCCTGACATCCGGTTCGGCATGGAGCTTCAAAATGTGACGGAGCTTGTGAAGGACTGCGGTTTTGGCGTATTTTCCGGCGCTGCCGCAAACGGCGGTTCCGTCCGGGGCATCAATGTCAAGGGACAGGGCGGAATGCCGAGGAAAAAGATCGACGCGCTGGTGGAATTCGCGAAGGGCTATGGCGCGAAGGGGCTTGCCTACATCGCGGTGCAGGCAGACGGCAGTTTTAAATCCTCCTTTTCCAAATTCATGCAGGAGGATGAGATGAAGGCGCTGGTGGAAGCGCTGGCTGGAGAGCCGGGTGATCTGCTGCTGTTTGCGGCTGACCGGGACAAGATCGTATTTTCTGTGCTGGGTGCGCTCAGATGTGAAATGGCAGAACAGCTCGGGCTGGTCAAAAAAGATGATTTCCGGTTCTTGTGGGTGACGGAATTCCCTGTATTTGAGTGGTCGGATGAAGAAGAACGCTATACGGCGATGCACCATCCCTTTACCATGCCGATGGACGAGGATCTGGAGCTTCTCGATACCGATATGGGCAAGGCGCGGGCAAAGGCGTATGATATCGTGTTAAATGGCGTGGAGCTGGGAGGCGGATCCGTCCGTATCCATCAGGATGACGTGCAGGAGAAAATGTTCGGGCTTCTGGGATTTTCCAAAGAGGAGGCATATGACAGGTTCGGGTTTATGCTGAACGCATTCAAGTATGGAGTGCCGCCCCATGCAGGCCTGGCCTTCGGCCTTGATCGCATGATCATGCTGATGACGGGCGCAGAATCCATCCGGGACGTGATCGCGTTCCCGAAGGTGAAGGACGCGTCATGCCTCATGAGCGGGGCGCCGGATGTGGTGGATCACAAACAGCTGGAGGAGCTCTGCCTGGAGGTGCGCCTGCCGGAGAAGGAGGCCGCTGACAAGGAATAAAAGGATGATTGAGACGGAAGATGCGGGACGGTTTTTATACATATATGGTAGAGTGCTGTGATGGCAGTCTGTATACCGGCTGGACGACGGATCTGAAAAAGAGGCTTGTGGCGCACAACCGCGGAGCCGGCGCTAAATACACCAGGTCGAGGCGACCGGTGCGCCTGGTGTATTATGAGGTGCACGGGACAAAGCAGGAGGCTATGCAGCGAGAATACGCGATCAAGCAGCTTCCAAGACAGAAAAAGCTTCAGATGGCGGAGTTGATGAGGGAAAGCTGCAGGCAGGTGAACGAGGCCGTATAAGCGGGCGGTGGAGGCCTGCGGGGGAATGCTGTTGCGGAGCCGGACAGGCAGTGGAGGCCTGCGGGAGAAGGCCGTCGCCGCGCCGGACAAAAAGGGGACTGTGGAATCATGGGCGCGTCAGAAAAAAGAAAAAGCACAGGCGGCAATGCCGCCGGGAAAATGGCGGAAAGCATGAAAGCGGGAGGACACAATGGAGGAAATGCAAAACAGGCCGGAGGATCAGGCGGGAAAGGCAGAACCTTAAAACGCCGGGGAGCAGGACGCCGGTTTCGTCTGAACAGGAAGGGCAAAAAGCGCCTGGCGGTGCTGGTCTTTTCGGCAAGCCTGCTGCTGGTGCTTGGAGGTTTTGGCCTCATGGTCAGGGAACGTGTCGCGTCCCGCGGGGAGCTGGGACAGACGGATATCCAGGTGCTTCAGGTGCCGCAGCTCGCAGGCGTGGCAGAGGAATTTCCCGACCTGTCCATCCGGGAGGAGTTTCTGACAGTGAACCGGTTTTCCAGGCCGGGCATTCTCCTTGCAGCCAATCCGCAGTACATTGTGATCCATTATACCGCCAATCCGGGTTCCACAGCCGAGCAGAACCGGAACTATTTTGAGAACCTGAAGGACACGCAGGAGACCTTTGCCAGCGCCCAGTTTGTAATCGGGCTGGAGGGTGAGATCATCCAGTGCGTGCCCTGTAATGAGATCGCCTACTGTTCCAACAGGCTCAATGACCAGTGTATTTCCATTGAGCTGTGTCACCCGGATGAGTCGGGCAGCTTCAATGACGCGACCTATAACCAGTGCGTGTATCTGGTGGCAAGGCTGATGAATTATTACCATATAGAAATGGACCATCTGATCCGGCATTACGATGTGACGGGAAAAATCTGTCCGAAATATTTTGTGGAGCATGAGGACCGCTGGGAGGTATTCAAGGGATTTGTCAGCCAGTACAGGGAAAAATACAGGGAAGAAGGCGCGGAAGAATAAGAGTGCCTTTTTATAATAAAAGCCGGACGGTACAAAGGAGATGTGCCGCCCGGCTTCTTTGCGCAGATCCGTTCCGGTCCGCGCGGGGCAGAGGGAAATCCCTTCTGCCCAATTAGAGGAAAAAATGATGAAACTGAAAAACAATATTATAAACGGAACTTGACCTGTACGGGTTCCTTCAGATGCTGACCGCCTTTGGACTTTACCTGGGTGGTGATGTGCAGGTAGTAATCCGTGTCCTGCGCGTAAGGCTCCAGCGGTTCTAACTCAATCTCCATGTTGGCGTCATTGTAGGTGAACTTCGTGCTGGGACGATAGCCCGTCTCGCTCTCGACATACAGGTTGTCAGAGGTAATGGTCGTGGGATCCAGCGCGGTCGTGAACCGGCATCTCCATACGAACTTCCCGGTCTTGAACCGGAGGCTCTGCTTGACCCTGCTCTCATAACCCTTCGGAATGTCTTCTATTTCTATAAAATCTCTGCCCATATAGCCGCTTCCTCCTGCATAAAAGCGATTTTCTGACGCCTGTTCTCTCCGGCTTTCAGATGTCGGTCTGACTGCCTTCTCTTAGTCCTTATTTTAACATAGAATGAAAAAAAATGCTACGAAAATATGAAGCAGATTTATCATTTTTGACAGAAATTTGTTACATGACGGATGGCGGAACAGTTACAAATTATCTGAACCGTTCAGAGAAACTACTCAGCAGGTCTGCGCATTCAGTGCGCAGACCGTGCCAAAACAGTATATTTTGCCGTTCAAAAAAAGAAATATTTAGAAATAGACAATTTTGGTAATCTGTAATATAATGGAAATTAGTGTAAATATACAAGATGGATCGGTTAATAGCCGCGCTGTGAGGCGGCTGTACGGTTGCGGGACAAGGAATATAAAGAAGATGATTGGGAGGATGAGACGTGGGGAAGTATGAGTTGTTGATTTCTGGTGCATTTGATACGGACAAGGAGCTTGGGATGTTCTATTCGAAGGACAGCACGACCTTCCGGCTGTGGGCGCCGACGGCGGAGCAGGTGATCCTGAACCGTTACGCCAGGGGAAGCAGCGGGGAGGAAGGCGATGCGGTGCTGGAGCAGACAGCCATGGAGAAGCTGCTGGATGAGAAAGGCGAATGGACCGATGGTGTCTGGGAAAAGAAGATCGAAGGGGATCTGGCAGGTACTTATTACACCTATTCTGTGACGGTTGACGGCGTGACAAGGGAGACGATGGATCCCGACGCGAAGGCGGCAGGCGTCAGCGGCTGGAGGAGCATGGTGGTGGATCTGAGATCGACGGATCCGGAGGGCTTTTCAGAGGATCGGCATGTGTGCGTGGACAAGGCGACGGATGCGGTTGTGTGGGAGGTGCATGTGAAGGATTTTTCCAGTGATCCGAAGGCGGGCTTTGCAGCGGAACACCGTGGAAAATATCTGGCATTTACCGACCGGGGTACCAGGCTTGAAGGTACCGACATCCCGACCGGCGTGGATTACCTGAAGGAGCTGGGCGTTAATTATGTGCAGCTTCTGCCGTCATTTGACCAGTTAAATGATGAGACCAAGGATTTATATAACTGGGGCTATGAACCCTTGAATTATAATGTGCCGGACGGACTATACAGCACGAATCCCTATGACGGCGCTGTGCGCATCCGGGAGTTCAAGGAGATGGTGATGGCGCTCCACAAGGCGGGGATCGGCGTGATCATGGATGTGGTGTTTAACCATATGTCGGACGCGGCTACCTGCGCGTTCCATAAGACGGTGCCGGGCTATTATTTCCGCATGGATCCGGAGGGCGGCTTCTACAGCACCGGAACGGCCTGCGGCAATGAGACGGCCAGCGAGAGAGGGATGTTTCGCAGATTCATGATCGAATCCATTCTCTACTGGACGCAGGAGTACCATGTCGATGGATATCGTTTTGACCTGATGGGCTGCCATGATGTGGAGACAATGAACCAGATCCGGGCGGCGCTTAACCGGCTGGAGGGCGGGGAAAAGATCCTGATGTACGGGGAGCCCTGGTCAGCGGGAAAGACACACGAGCCGGAAGGAGTGGATATGGCGGTGCAGGCCAATATCAGCAAGCTGGATCCCGGCGTCGGCGCGTTTAATGATGTGATCCGGGACGCGGTCAAGGGGCATGTATTCTATGAGAAAGCCAAGGGCTTTGTACAGGGAGGAAATGGCACGCCGCAGCCGGAGAATGATGAGATTATGTTAGATGAGGAGCTTGAAGCAGGCATTCAGGGCAGCACGAACCCTGATTATGAAAAGGCGTATTTCAGGGCACCTGTACAGACAACCTCCTATATTTCCTGTCATGACAACCTTGCCCTGTACGACAAACTCGTGATTACGGTTAAGGATATCACGGTAGCAAGAGAAGGAACCGATGGAAGCAGGATGGGCTCGTCGGTATTCTACGAGCGTGATGAAGAACTGGTGAGAATGAACAAGCTTGCCGCCGCGGCGTACCTGACGGCGCAGGGCAAGGTGTTTTTCCAGGCGGGCGAGGAATTTGCCAGATCCAAGGGCGGTGATGAGAACAGCTATAATACTGCGCTTGTGTATGAGAACGGAAGGGAGTGGAACCAGATCAACTGGTCCAGGCTTGAAACCTTTGCGGATCTTCACGCCTACTATAAGGGCTTGATCGCGCTCAGGAAAAGCTACGCGCCATTCCGGGCCGCGGATCTGTCGGCGGTTCAGAATATGAGCTTTTCGCAGACAGGAGAGAACAACCTGATCGCTTATACGATCGCGAGTCCCGGTGAGAAGTGGACGATGCTGGCAGTGATCCTGAACGGCAATGCCGAAGACAAGACGGTTACCCTGACCGCGAAGAAGGACGCCGGGCTGCCGTCAGAGTGGATCTGCCTGGTAAACGGGGAGACGGCAGGACCGGATCCGATTGAGGGCGCGGTTTTTGAGGGCAGCGAGATTACGGTACCCGCGCAGTCGGCGCTGGTGTTGGCTGCCAGATAGGCCTGCAGGATAGCGTTTCGCTGGATCGGGAACAGGTAAATCCCGTAAAAGGTTCCCGGTTTCGGGCATGGATATGGAACTGATATGGGATTTTAGAGGGATAGGATACAGGGGAAGGCGTAAATAGTGTGAATGGGAACCGCCAGCCGCAGGAGCGAGATGCTCCTGCGCTGGCGGTTTTTGAACAGATGCCGTTTCCGCCGGTGGCGACCGAAAGGAGTTTGGTTATGAAAAAATGGATGTTTCAGATAAATCCGGGCAACATATTGTTGATCCTGTGCGGAACCTTGCTCAACCTGTTTGGCAGGTGGGTGGCGGGAAGCCTGGCGCTGCCGGTCTGGCTTGACTCAGTGGGCACCTTTATCTCTGCCGTGCTGCTGGGACCGGTGGCGGGCGCGCTGTCCGGCGCGCTGATGAATGTGGCGGTGGGTTTTTGGGAACCGCACCAGGTCTGGTTTGCGCTGGTGAGCATTGCGGGAGGATTGGCGGTCGGTCGTTTTTTTCCTAGGGACAGGAAAATTGATTCGTTTTCGGTGATCGCGACGGCGCTGTTTGCCGGATTTTTGATGACGGTGGTTTCCACGCCTCTGAACCTTTATTTCAATGACGGCTATGTTGGAAATCCATGGGGGGACGCGCTGGTGGACATGATGTCTGAATATGTCCGCTGGAAGACGATCTGCTGTATTTCCGGAGGGCTGCTGGTTAATATGCCGGACAAGGCGGTCAGTATTGTGATCACGATGTTTATTCTTTACCGGGTGCAGAAGCGGGTGGAGAAGGGAAAATCAATGAAATGCCTGCTGGCTTTGTGCACCATGGCCGGCCTGCTTGCCGGATTGCTGGCTCCCGGAAGCGCGCAGGCGCTGCAGGCAGAAACTCTGGGGGCTGCGGCGGTCAGCAGCGGTCAGTCCCGGCCGGAGGGAGTGGCCGTACCGGGCTCTGCGGCAGGCAGCAGCGGTCAGTCCCGGCCGGAGGGAGTGGCCGTGCCGGGCTCTGCGGCAGGCAGCAGCGGTCAGTCCTGGCCGGAGAATGAGGGAAGCCCGGACTTTCAGTCGGATTACACGGCGGTGGTGTATGGATTGGACAGCGGCCTGGTCTCCGCGGAGATCAATACGGTGGCGCAGACCGCGGACGGCTATGTCTGGGCGGGAGCCTATTCCGGCTTGTACCGGTATAACGGTTCCGCATTTGAGCAGGTGTTTCTGGATGAGCGGATTAACAATGTCATGTATCTGTTTGAAGACAGCAGGGGGCGGCTTTGGATCGGAACTAATGACGGGGGCGTGGCCTGTTATCAGACCGGGGACGGGACGATCACCTTTTACACGATGGAGGAGGGACTGCCGTCCGACTCGATTCGGTCGATCTGTGAGGACGGAGACGGCAATATCTATGTGAGCACAACGGCGGAGCTTTGCAGGATCGGGAAGGATGGAAAGGTGCGGGTATTTTCCGAATATCCGGAGATAGACTGCGTGTACTCCCTGAACACTATGGAGGATGGATGCATCACAGGCGTGACCTGGAATGGCATGCTGTTTTTTATGAAGGACGGCGAGCTGGTTTCCTCTTTCTTCAGTGAGTCGGAGGCCGCCTATACATCGGTAGCCTGTGAGCCGGGAGGAAGGCTGATGGTGGGATCGGCGGAGGGGAATCTGCTTCGGTATCAGATCCGCGAGGACGGAAGCCTGGACCTGCTAAATACCATTTCCTCACCGGAGCTGGGAGCGGTCAATTACCTTTTATACGCGCCGAAGGCGGGAGGTTATTTTGCAGGTGCCGCGAATGGAGCCGCGTTTGTGGAAAATGGAGAAAGCCTGGTTTTGCTGACACAGGAGAAATTTGAATACGCCGTGACGGGCGTGATGGCGGATTATCAGGACAATGTGTGGTTTTCCTCCAGCAAGCAGGGCATCATGAAGCTGTCCCGCAATCCGTTTACGAACCAGTTCCGGAAGGCCGGGCTTCCGGAAACGGTGGTCAACGCGCTGCTGATCCGCGGGGATACGCTGTATGTGGGAACGGACACAGGGCTGTCCCTGATCGATCTTGGGGAGAATGGGACTGAAAACCAGCCGGACGGTGAGGAGGAAAGCAAAAGCCGGCCGGACGGAGCGGAGGAAAACGAAA
>CAMHJT010000044.1 GCA_946185495.1 uncultured Clostridiaceae bacterium
CCAAAATCGATCAGCTTCACAAAACCATCGGGCTGCAGCATGATATTCGCCGGCTTCATATCCCTGTAAATGATCGGCGGCTTTCTGGTATGAAGGTATTCCAGAACATCGCACAGCTGCTTGGCCCATTCGATCACATCCTCGCAGGGCAGGCTTTTATATTGCTGCAGTGCCTCACTGAGCGGTTTACCCTCTATGTAATCCATGACGATCAGAAAAGAATCCTTCTGGTCGATCACATCTATGATGCTGGGCAGGTTTGGATGATCCAGCTTTTTCAGAAGATTAGTCTCCATGATCTGGCTCTGTTTGATGATCTCATAATCAGCGGTCCCGTCCTTGCGGACTTCCTTGATCGCCCAGGGTTTATTTGCCCGTTCATTCATCGCCAGGTAAACGGTACTCATCCCGCCCTGTCCGATCTTATTCAGAATTTTATATTTGTTATCTACAACAGAACCAATCTCTAACATGCGCCCTCCTACTATATCAAAGCTGCCGCCGGATCTCCCTGACGCGCGCAGATGAGCATGGAAGTAATGTTATCCTCTTCCTTCCTTGCTTTCACGGTTTCCGTCAGCCTTTCCAGACGCGCCCTGATATCGGCTTCATCCTTCAAGAGCTCCGGCTTAAGTTCCGCCAGCATCTCTTCCCCGGACAAAACATGCACAAAACCATCTGTACACAAAAGAAACGCCGACGCGGGCTCAAATTCCCCAATATAAAAATCCGGCGCAACAG
The DNA here is from genome assembly GCA_946185495.1 of uncultured Clostridiaceae bacterium. Lineage (GTDB taxonomy): Bacteria > Bacillota > Clostridia > Lachnospirales > Lachnospiraceae > CAG-590. Next base: position 742 of record CAMHJT010000044.1, read on the forward strand.
TTTCGCTCACTCCAATACACTGAAGCAATACATTTCTCTGCGAACTGCGGCGCGCTTCCTCTGCTGTCATTCTTCCCATGTCTATTTCCTGCTGAATATATGACTGATCTCTTGTCATCTGCCTGATTTGCCCGTTGAGATAATAGATTCTTGAATCACCAATATTACAGATATAATACGCATCCTTGACCAGCAAGAGCGCTGCCATCGTTGTGCCCAGACGGATCCCGTTTTTTTCCCCGTATCTGCGAATTCTGTCATTCAGGCGGTTTACAACCCGGGCAAAGCTCTGCTTAACCTCTGCCGGGGCAGCTTTCCGGTACACCAGCCCCGGAACTACATGCTCAAACCAGTCTGACATCTCGGTAATGACGGTACCGCTGGCCAGCTCACCGCTCTGAAGGCCTCCCATGCCATCACAGATCACAGCGAGCAATACCTTTCCGAGATCAGTATCCGCCTGACGCACCATGGCAGCATCCTGATTCACCTTTTTTACAATCCCGATATCTGAATATATTTCTGATACAAATTCCATACAGCTACCATCCTCTATTCACCGGTCAGCCAATCTCAAAGATAAACTCCTCGTCAGCTGCCTTGATCCCATCCCCATTCTTCAACGGGTACTCCTCATTTGGACGAAGACGTTCCCCGTTCAGATATGTATAATTCGTCGATCCCAGATCCATCACGACATACGCCACACCCCTTCTCATGATCTTCATATGGCATCTGCTGATCGCGGTGTTGTCCGTCACGCAGAAATCCGACTTCATCGGATCCTTTCCAACAGTCATCTCTATTCCGTCTATCACCTTTTTCTCCCCGCTGCCCATACGGACAAGAAACGCCCTGACCTGCCTGGCCGGAGTGGAATTCAATACCGTAGTCGCGTTATCCGTCAAAGGCTGCCCGCCCATGGAAAGCACTGTGGTTCCGATGTCCGTATGCCCGGACCTGTCCAGGGAGCCGGATAACGAACCGGACGGGGAAGGAACTGCTGCCCCTGCCGGCCTGCCGGAAGCCGGCCTGTCAAAATCAGGAATATCCCTCTGGGGAAGCTCTGTGAACTGTCTCCTCTCCCTGGAATCCTTCCGCATCTTGAGCAGCAGTCTGACAAGGATCACGATCAGCGCGATCACTGCCAGACTCGCTGCCACGATCACCACGATTACCACCGGATCAACCTCTTCCTTCAGCACAAGGTTCTCCATGCTCCTTTGCAGATTATCCCTTGCAAAATCGACATCGCTCTGAGAAATATCCTCCCTCACCTCTGCGGCCTGCGCCTGAACCAGCCATGTCAGCACAAAATTATAGGATTCCTGGGTATAAACGGAGGGATCCAGAGAGGACGCTCTCTGAATGCACTGTCTCAGCATCGTCTTATCTACTCCGGGCTCTTCTTCCGAAACAGGCTCCTCGGTATCCCCGGCCTGTTCCTCAGCTTCCCCGCTCTCCGTATAGGATAAGCCATCCAGATACGGATGCTTGACCGCCTGTATAGACAATGCCCGATAACACTCATTTTTTTTATCGTCCGGATTGTAGATCAAAAGCCCGAGAAGCTCTCCCGTGGCGGCATCCAACAGCGCTCCTCCCGAATTGCCGCTTGACAGCTTGCCGCTGATCCGGATCATCTGTTCCTCCGTCTCTGCCACAACTCCAGAAACCAGATTAATATCTGATACCTGGTACAGTGGAAATCCATCCGGCTTCTTGAGTTTGCCGGCAGGATATCCCACCCCGAATACCGTCTGCCCCATAATCGCGGCTCCATCTTTGCTGATCACCGCCGCGGGCCGATCCGTTGCCTCCGCCAGACTTAAGATCGCAAAGTCCAGATCTTCACTCTCCTGTGAAATACCTGCTGAGATCAAGACATCATCCTGCCTTACGATCCCGATCTCCAGCTTATCATCACCGCTGAGCTCGAGACTGTCTCCCTGCTTCCTGATAAAACCCGTGGCTTTTTTCTTTGCCTCCTGGGACATATGGACATTCCGGTAATTCGTCAGAACCGTGGTGCTGTTAAGCACAATGCCGCTGCCGCTCATCAGGATATATCGTTTTCCATCCTGTGTCTTGCAGGTCATGACTACCTGCACAACGCTATTTTTGTTGGTTTCCAGACTGCCGGCGCCTTCCGCCCTGGCCACGCCGCAATAACTGAGCAGCCCCCATATCACTGCCAAATAAACCCCTATTATCTTAACATTCCTTACCATTCTCCATATCCTTCCTGTAATGAAATTGTAAATCCTGCTTTCCGATCAAAACGCCAGAAACGATCCCCCGATCCGCACATAGCGAAAACTATACATGCGTTCCTTCCTGCCGCGCCATATATTCCCGTCATTTTTCACAAAAACGCCATATGCCAAAGGCTTTTCTTCCAGCAAATTCACCCGCCCTCCTGTCATGCGACACTCCGGCTCTTGTACATATATTATAACTATTCATTTGTGATATTTCAATCATATTTTTAAGAGATATGATATGACCGCCCAAGGGAGCCGCCGGCATCTCCGCCATGCATAGCCTCTGCGACTAATAAAAGCACTCCGCCCTAAAGAAACCACAAGCGGTTCTTAAGAAACGGAGTGCCCGTAATCCATACCCGGGAAGCACCCGGGCTATTCAAAATCAAAAATTTAAACAGCTGCTTTTATTCTCCTATTTCCTCCAGCAGCTTCTCCGCGACGCGCTTTCTGGACACACCGTTGTTCATCGCCTGTTTCCCGATAAAGCGGTGCGCCTCGTCTTCGGTCATGTGACGCTTCTCCACCAGCATGATCTTGGCCCTGCTGACGATCCGGAGCTCCTCCATTTTCTCCTCCACCGTCTGCGTCTTCTTTTCAAGCCGGTGAAACCGGTTCTGCGTAGCGGTGAGAAAACGCACCGCCTTGTCGATGCGCCCCCTCGGGATTGGCTTCGAGAGCACGAGAATGCCGTAATCCATCACGCGCTCCCATGCGTCCTCATACACCTCCTGGGGTACCACGAGGAGAATGGACGCGTTTGACCGCTCCATGATATCCATGGCAAGCTCCGCTCCCGCCTCATCCGGCAGCGGCGCGTTGATCACCACAAGGTCATAGTCCCGCTCCAGCGTGCTGCGCCTGGCAATGGCGGCGCTGCGCCTGACATCGATCGTCAAAAAACCCGTCAGGGATCTCTTGACCAGCGCGTCAAACTGCTCCGCTGCGGACACGATCAATATGGAATGATGTATGTCTTCCTTTCTCGGCATAAGCGGCCTCCTCTATGATGTAACGAATTATGCTGAATCTCAAAATGTAAACTGAGGCTTTGTGCAGGATATATGTTTTTTCGCCGGCATCTGAAACGTGAGCCGTATCTATTCAGCAGGTCTGCGCATTCACTGCGCAGACCGTGCCAAAACAGTAGATTCAGCCATGCAGCGGGTGAACCAGGATGCGCAAGCTTCACCCGCTGCGTATCTGGTCAGCACCTGCTGAGCAGGTACACGTCGGCCAAGAAAAAATATATATCCTGCACAAAGCCGATCAAAAAAGTACATTGTCTTGCAAGCTCCCTGTTGCGAATCCTGCTACTTTGCGGTATATTTGCGCAGGATCCCCTCCGGCACGATGCCCTTCACAAAGGCGCTGCGTCCCGCAAGCTTTCCAGCTTCCTTTCTGGAAGCCGGAAGGAAGGAAGCGTCCTCCGCCATCTCCTCCGGCAGCGTCAGACGGCGTTCGATCCCGGACAGGCCGGCGTAGATCAGCAACGCGTATACCAGATAGGGATTGCCCGAAGCGTCGGGGGAGCGAAGCTCCACCCTGGTTTTTCCCTGATACTCCTCCACATAGACCAGCTCGGACTCTCCGGCCCCGGACCAGTTCACCCGATCCGGCGCAGAGCTGTTGCCCAGCCTTGCGTAGGATGCGTCTGTCGGGTTTAAGAAAATGGTGATGTCCCGGATCTGCTCAAGAATACCGGCTGCGGCGTACCTTACCACATCATTTCCCTCCGCGTCCACCGCATAGAGATTTAAATGATAGCCGTTTCCGGGCTTCTCCGGCAGCGGCATGGGCGAGAAATCCGCCACAAGCCCGTAGCGGTCCGCCACAGTGCTGACCGTCATCTTGAAGGTGGTCATCTGGTCGGCAGCTTTGAGCGGCTTCGCGTAGTGGAAATCGATCTCGTTTTGTCCCGGCCCCCGCTCATGATGCGAGCGCTCCGGCGTCAGCCCCATTTTCTCGATTGTCAGCGTGATCTCGCGCCGTACATTTTCACATTTATCCAGAGGGGCAATGTCCATATAGCCCGCCTGGTCATAAGGAATCCTCGTGGGATTTCCCTCATTATCCTTCAGAAAGAGGTAAAATTCCGTCTCCGCGCCGAAGCGGAACTCAATGCCCTTGTCCTGCGCCGCGCGGATCGCCCGCTTCAGGATCGCCCTGGTGTCCGCCTGATAAATCTCTCCCTCCGGCGTATAGACGTCGCAGAACATACGAAGCACCTTCCCGCTGTCCGGCCTCCACGGCAGGATCGCCATGGTGTCCGGATCCGGCTTCAGGTAAAGCGACGCATAGGGACAGTCCTCAAAGCCCGCGATCACCCTCGCGTTGATCGGCGCCCCGTTCACAAACGCCTTCTTCACCTCCCCCGGCATAATGGAGATATTTTTCTGGACGCCAAACGCGTCCCGGAACGCCAGACGGATAAACTTGACATCCTCTTCCTCTATAAAACTCATGACCTCGTCAACCGTATAGTCCATGCTTTCCTCCAATCTTAAATCGTCGAGATCCCCGGCGAGATATCCTCCAGCACATCCAGCAGGATCCTGACCGTATCCAGCGAGGTAAACATCGTCACCCCGTTCATGATCGCGCATCTTCTGATCTCCACGCCATCCTGATAGTGCACGCCCGACAAAATGGCTCGCGTATTGATGATATAGCTGACATACCCTGCCCGGATGGATTTCAGGATCTCGTCACTGCCGTCGCTTAATTTTCCACGGATCCTCGTGCGGATGCCATGCTCCTTCAAAAACTGGCCGGTTCCCACCGTCGCCTCAATATTAAATCCAAGCTCATAAAACCTTTTTACCAGAGGCAGCGCCTCCTCCTTGTCCTCGTCCGCCAGCGTTACCATGACCGTCCCGTACTGCTTCATCTTTACGCCTGACGCCTGCAGCGCCTTGTACAGCGCACGTCTCAGGCTCTTGTCATAGCCGATGGCTTCGCCGGTGGATTTCATCTCCGGCGACAGATAGGCGTCCATTCCATTTAATTTCTCAAAGGAAAACGCCGGCGCCTTCACATACCAGAACGCCTTTTCCGGCAGGCACTGATCCGCGTATCCCTGTTCCCTGAGGCTTACGCCGAGCATGACCCTCGTCGCAATATCCACGAGCGACACACCCGTAGATTTGGACAAGAACGGCACGCTCCGGGAAGCCCTCGGATTGACTTCGATAATGTAGACATGCTCCTCGGAATCCACAATAAACTGGATATTGTAAAGCCCGACAATGCCGATCCCGATCCCCAGCTTTTTCGTGTAATCCCAGATCACGTCCCTGACCTTCTGTGAAATGGAATAGGGCGGATACACACTCGTGCTGTCGCCGGAATGCACGCCGGTGCGCTCCACCAACTCCATGATGCCCGGCAAAAAGACATCCGTTCCGTCGCAGACCGCGTCGACCTCCACCTCTTTTCCCACGATGTAGCGGTCAACCAGCACCGGCCGGTCCACATCGACCTCCACCGCGTTTTTCAGGTATTTGACCAGCATTTCCTCATTGGCGACAATCTCCATCGCGCGACCGCCCAGCACGAAGGAGGGTCGTACCAGCACCGGATAGCCGATCCGCGCGGCCGCCTCTATGCCATCCGCAATATTGGTGACGGCCACGCCCTCGGGATGCGGAATGCCGAGTTCCATGATGAGCTGTTCAAACGCGTCCCTGTCCTCCGCCTTAAAGATCGCCTCCGGTCCGGTTCCGATCATGGTGACGCCGCGTTTTTCAAGCGGCCCCGCAAGGTTTACCGCTGTCTGCCCGCCGAGGGACGCGATCACGCCCAGAGGATTTTCCAAATCGATGATATTCATGATATCCTCTGCCGTGAGAGGCTCAAAATACAGCTTGTCCGCCGTCGTGTAATCAGTGGAAACAGTCTCCGGATTGTTGTTGATGACGATCGCCTCATAGCCCATGTCGCGGATCGTCTTCACCGCATGTACCGTTGAATAGTCAAACTCCACGCCCTGCCCGATCCGGATGGGGCCTGAGCCCAACACGATGATCTTTTTCCGGTCGGAGATGACGGACTCATTTTCCTCCTCGTAGGTAGAGTAAAAATACGGCACATAGCTCTCAAACTCGCTGGCGCAGGTATCCATCATCTTGTAGACCGGACGGATGCCGAAGGATTTCCGCATGTTCCAGATATCGTTCTCACAAAGGCCGGTGAGCTCCGCGATATAGGAATCCGAAAATCCCATGCGCTTCGCCTCATAGAGCAGGATTTTCTGCGGCTCCCCAGCCAGGCTCCCACCCGCTCCCTCGGTGCGGCCTGCCTCATTTTCCCCGGCTTCCTGCACGGCCAGATACTTCTTCCAGTCCTTCCCGGCTTCTTCGATACGTTTTTCAAACTCCACGATCTTGCAGATCTTGTCTAAGAAGAAATGGTCGATCTTCGTCCTGTCATAGATCGCCTGCGCGTCCGCGCCGAGCCACAGGAGTTCGGAAATGGCGTAAATCCTGTCGTCCGTCCCCTCCTCAATATAAGAGAGCAGCTTCTCAATCGCTTCCTCCCGGTTTTCGGGCTCCGGCTTGTCAGACAGGTTTTTGACATCAAATTTTTCCAGATGGATATGGTTCTTCCCATCCTCAAGGGAACGGATCGCCTTTAGCAGACTCTCCTCAAAGGTACGCCCGATACTCATGGTCTCTCCGGTCGCCTTCATCTGCGTGGAGAGCTGGTTGGAGGCAAGCGTGAATTTGTCAAATGGAAATCTCGGCATCTTGGTGACCACATAGTCAAGCGCAGGCTCAAAGCAGGCCGGCGTGTTGGCAAGCTGGATCTCGTCAAGCGTCATGCCGACCGCGATCTTCGCGGACACCCGCGCGATCGGATAGCCGGTCGCCTTCGAGGCAAGCGCGGAGGAACGCGACACACGGGGATTAACCTCGATCACATAATACTGGAAGGACTCCGGATCCAGCGCGAACTGCACATTGCAACCGCCCTTGACCTTCAGGGCGCGGATGATCCGCAGCGCGCTGTCCCGCAGCATATGGTATTCCTTATTCGTCAGCGTCTGGCTCGGCGCAACTACGATGGAATCCCCTGTGTGGATGCCAACCGGGTCCAGGTTTTCCATGTTGCAGACCGTAATGGCTGTGTCATTCGCGTCGCGGATCACCTCATACTCGATTTCCTTGTACCCCTTGATGCTCTTTTCGACAAGCACCTGATGTACCGGGGAAAGCGCCAGGGCAGACTTTAATTTTTCCCGCATCTCCGCCTCGTTGTAGGCAAAACCGCCGCCGGTTCCGCCAAGCGTGAAGGCGGGGCGCAAAATGACCGGATATCCGATCCTTTCGGCAGCTGCAAGCCCCTGCTCCATGCTCTCGGCAATCTCGGAGGGCACCACCGGTTCCCCCAACTCCTCACAGAGCTCCTTGAATTTCTCACGATCCTCTGCCCTTCGGATGCTGTCCGCGTCGGTTCCCAGCAGCTCGATCTCGCACTCGTCGAGCACGCCCTTGTCATAGAGCTGCAGGGACAGATTGAGTCCCGTCTGCCCGCCGATGCCCGGCACAATAGCATCCGGCCTCTCATACCGGCAGATCCTCGCCATGTACTGCAGCGTCAGCGGCTCCATATACACCTTGTCGGCAATCGCGTGATCCGTCATGATGGTCGCGGGGTTGGAATTGGCCAGGATTACCTCGTAGCCCTCTTCCTTCAGGGCCAGGCAGGCCTGTGTTCCCGCATAATCAAATTCCGCGGCCTGCCCGATCACGATCGGGCCTGAACCGATCACCAGCACTTTTTTGATATCTGTTCTCTTTGACATATCTTTACCTCTTTTTTATATTAAGACAAAGCAGCCGACTGCCTCATCATCCTTGTAAATCTGGCAAATAACCCCGTGCTGTCCTGTGGCCCCGGCGCGCTCTCCGGATGGTACTGCACGGAAAAGACATTGTCCGCCTCATTCATGATCCCCTCCACAGTGCCGTCGAGCACATTGATATGGGAGACGGAAAGCCCTGTTCCCGCAAGCGTCGCCTCGTCCACCGCATAGCTGTGGTTCTGGCTCGTGATCTCGATCCTTCCCGTTGCAAGCTCCCGCACGGGATGATTGCCTCCGCGGTGTCCGAATTTTAATTTATAGGTCTTCGCCCCGTAGGACAGGGCAATAAGCTGATGTCCGAGGCAAATCCCAAATAGCGGCACCCTGCCCCTTAATTTCTTCAAGGTTTCGATCACCTGGGGCACATCCGTCGGGTCCCCCGGACCATTTGAGATCATCACGCCGTCCGGCCGCAGGGAGAGAATTTCGGAAGCAGACGTGTCATACGGAACGATGGTGACATTACATTTGTTCCGGTTCAGCATCCTCACGATATTTTTCTTCATGCCGCAGTCCACTAATACCACATGAAACGCGGGATTGGAGGTACGGCTGTACCATTTCTTTTTACAGCTGCAGCGCTTTACCGCGTCATGGGGAACCGCAGTATCCCTGATCAGCTGCACCGCCTCCTCCGGCGTCACCTCCTCATCCGTGATCAGTCCCCGCATCAGGCCATGATCCCGGATGGACCTCACCAGCTTTCTCGTGTCAATCCCCGCAAGCCCCGGAATGTCATTGTCCTCCAGAAATTCCGACAGGGATCCGGTGGAGCGGAAATTCGACGGATTCTCGTTGATATCCCGCACGATCAGCGCCGAAGGAGACACCAGCTTGCTCTCAAAATCCTCATTCGTCACCCCGTAATTTCCCATCAGCGGATAGGACATCACCACCGCCTGATCCGTATAGGACGGATCCGACAGGATCTCCTGATAGCCGACCATCGAAGTGTTAAAGACGATCTCGCATACGGTCTGTCCCTGTCCTCCAAAGCCTGTTCCGACATATTCACTGCCGTCCTCTAAAATCAATCTCCTTGCCATTTCAAACTCCTCTTATCTCAAATACTCAGAAATTGCCGCAATATGATCCACTCTTCACACATCCATCCTCCCGCGGCACTCCCTTTCCGTACCCTATTATAAATCCGCCTTTTCTTAAAAACAATATCATATTCCTGCTTTCATCCCATATTCTCTGCCCCGGTTACAATTCAGTCTTCAGCCATTACCAGTCTTCCGAAAAGGTTTTGATAGCAACACTCGACGGTAATAACAACGGCTCAACCAGTACACAGGTTTCCGGGAGGGTTTTGATTCACAACGAAGGGCTATTTGCGAACGCCGGTCCTTGGTGAGCCGACAACGGAGGCGAGCCTAGTACCGCTGCGTGAGCAACGAAGCGCAATGCCTGAGACCTTAGCGAGCCCAAGCCAAAGGCGCAGGGCAAGCTTAGTTCGAAGGTATGCTTTAGCTCGTGCCCGAAGTGTGAACAAAACCCTCCCGGAAACCGTCCGGTACCAAAGCCCCTCAATCCAGATTACTATATCCCATAAGATCCTCATCCACCGCCCTGGCGGCCTTCCTTCCCTCCGAAATAGCCCATACCACAAGCGACTGTCCCCTGTGCATATCCCCTGCCGTATATACGCCGGGCTTTGACGCCTGATAAGCGCCGGGCGCCGTCTTCACATTCGTGCGCGCGTCCGTCTCCACGCCAAAGGCCTCCGTCACATAGGCCTCGCTGCCGAGAAATCCCGCCGCGATCAGCACCAGCTGGGCAGGCACCTTGCGCCCGGATCCCTCCACCGGCACCATATTCATCCGTCCGGTCTTTTCATCTCTCTCCGGCTTCAGGGAAACCAGCTCCACTTCCTTCAGGTTCCCCTTTTTATCCTTGATAAATTCCTTTACCGTGGTCTGATATACCCTCGGATCAGAACCAAATTTCCATGCAGCCTCCTCCTGGCCATAGTCTGTCTTCAAGACCTTCGGCCATTCCGGCCATGGATTGCCGGCGGTCCTGCAGGCAGGCGGCATCGGCATCATTTCAAGCTGTGTCACGCTCTTCGCGCCCAGACGGATACAGGTTCCGACACAGTCATTTCCCGTATCACCGCCGCCCACGACAATGACATCCTTCCCCTTTGCCAGATCCACCGGAGGCTTCTTCTCGTCCAGCAGGCGCTTTGTGACCTCTGTCAGGAAATCCACCGCAAAACGGATGCCCTTCGCATCCCTGCCCGGCGCGTTCAGATCCCTTGGATGGGAGGCGCCGCAGGCCAGTATCACGCTGTCGTACTCCTTTCTCAGCTTTTCCGCGGAAATATCCTTTCCCACATCCGCATTGACGACAAATCTAACACCTGCCTCCTCCATGAGCCGGACTCTCCTGTCGATCACAGACTTATCCAGCTTCATATTGGGAATCCCGTAGCGGAGCAGTCCTCCGATCCGATCCCTTCTCTCGTATACCGTCACCTCATGTCCGCGCCGGTTCAACAGCTGCGCCGCCGCCAGGCCTGCAGGCCCGCTGCCCACCACTGCCACGCGCTTTCCGGTACGGACTGTGGGAGCTTCCTCCTTCACCAGCCCGTTTTCATACGCGTACTCAATGACCGCGCGCTCATTTTCCTTTGTCGCGACCGGAGCGTCATGCAGCCCGCAGGTGCAGGCCGCCTCGCACAGCGCGGGGCATACCCGCCCGGTAAACTCCGGAAAGCTGTGGGTGACTGACAGCCTCCGGTACGCCTCGTCCATTCTGCCCCGGTATACCAGGTCATTGACCTCCGGCACCAGATTGTGCAGCGGGCAGCCCGACGCCATACCCGCGATCATCACGCCCGCCTGACAGAACGGAATGCCGCAGTCCATGCACCTTGCCGCCTGCTTTTTCCGCTCCGCCTGTGAAAGCTCCCCGTGAAACTCCTGAAAATCCTGTACCCGCTCCTCCTCCGGCCTCACGGGACCATCTACTCTCTCATATTCTAAAAATCCTGTTACCTTTCCCATATTTCCTACCTCCATGGCAGTATCTATATCAACTGAAATCCTGTTCTACAATTGCTACAATTCATTTTGAAGCTGTCCTATCATTCAACGCACAGGCTTCCGAAGGATGTTCCGTTTGCAGCGGAGGGCTATTTGCGAACGCCGGTCCTTGGTGAGCCGACAGCGGAGGCGAACCTAGTACCGCTGCGTGAGCAACGAAGCGCAATGCCTGAGACCTTAGCGAGTCCAAGCCGAAGGCGCAGGGCAAGCTTAGTTCGAAGGTATGCTTTAGCTCGTGCCCGCAGCGCAAATGGAACTTCCGCCGGGAGCCGTCCGCTTCAGCCACCACACAGGCTTCCGCAGGAAGCCATCCGGTATCAGCGTCCTTCCCTCTCTCCTACAAATGCCTTGAAGGCCTCGATCCTCGCCGTCTCCGGATCCGCCCCCTGCTCCTCAAAGCGCGCGATCCCATGCAGCATTTCCTTATAGTCACGCGGTATCACCTTTTTGAACATAGGCGCATAGGTATCAAAATGCTCCAGCACATCTTTTCCCTTTCGGGAACCGGTAACAGCCACATGCTCCGCAATCAGTGTCTTTAATTCTGCCAGGTCGTTTTTGTGCTCCACCGTCTCCATCTCCACCAGCTCCTTATTGAGGTTCCGGTAGAGCTTATTGCCCTCGTCCAGCACATAGGCGATTCCACCGCTCATACCTGCCGCGAAGTTCTTGCCGGTGTCGCCCAGGATCACGACCACGCCGCCTGTCATGTACTCGCAGCCGTGCTCGCCAACACCCTCAACGACAGCTAACGCTCCGGAATTGCGGATCGCGAAACGCTCTCCCGCCATTCCGGCTATATAGGCGCGTCCGGAGGTGGCCCCATAGAGTGCTACATTTCCGATGATAATATTCTCGTGCGGGTCATATCCTGCCTCCTTCGGCGCCGCGACATAGAGCTTTCCGCCGGAAAGCCCCTTGCCGAAATAGTCATTGCTGTCTCCGGCAAGCTTCAGCGTCAGCCCCTTGGGAATGAACGCGCCGAAGCTCTGCCCGCCGGAGCCGGTGCAGCATACCACAATGGAATCGTCCGCAAGCCCCTCCGGATGCCGTCTGGTGATCTCCGCTCCAAGCAGGGTTCCGAAGGTTCTGTCCACGCTCTGCAGATGTACCGAAAGCTCTGCCTTTCCTTCTCCCGCGATCGCCTTTCTCACTGCCTCCGACGCGAGCAGAACACTCTCGTCCTTGGTCGCGTGCAGCTTGAAATCATACAGGTGCTCCGGCTGGAAAGTCACATTTCTCCTGTCCTCCCCGGACATGTCAAGCAGGATTCCGGACAGGTCGAGCTTCTGCTCGCTGAGCGATAAATGCTCCTTCCTGCGCAAAAGATCCGTTCTTCCCACCAGCTCATCCAGCGTCCGCACGCCAAGCCTGCTCATGATCTCGCGAAGCTCCCTCGCGATGAACAGCATAAAGTTCTCCACATATTCCGGCTTGCCGGCAAAGCGTTTCCGAAGCTCCGGATTCTGTGTCGCGATTCCCATCGGGCAGGTATCTGACTGGCACGCGCGCATCATGACACAGCCCATGGTGATCAGCGGCGCCGTCGCGAACCCGAATTCCTCTGCGCCCAGAATCGCGGCAATCGCCACATCCCGTCCGCTCATCAGCTTTCCGTCTGTCTCGATCACGACCTGGTTCCTGAGGCCGTTTGCCAGAAGTGTCTGGTGGGTCTCCGCAAGTCCCAGCTCCCATGGAAGTCCGGCGTTGTGGATCGAGGACAGCGGCGCCGCTCCCGTTCCGCCGTCATAGCCTGAAATCAAAATGACTCCGGCGCCCGCCTTGGCCACGCCCGCCGCGACGGTTCCGACTCCGGCCTCCGAAACGAGCTTGACGGAAATCCGCGCGTTCTTGTTGGCGTTTTTCAGGTCATAGATCAGCTGTGCCAGATCCTCGATGGAATAAATGTCATGGTGCGGCGGCGGCGAGATCAGGCTTACACCCGGCGTAGAATGCCTGGTCCTCGCAATCCACGGGTACACCTTCTTGCCCGGCAGGTGTCCGCCCTCTCCGGGCTTTGCCCCCTGCGCCATCTTGATCTGGATCTCCCTCGCGCTGACCAGATAGCGGCTGGTCACGCCGAATCTTCCGCTTGCGACCTGCTTGATGGCCGAGCTTCTGTCATGCTTGGTTCCGGCGGAGAGGATCCTCTCCTCGCTCTCACCGCCCTCGCCGCTGTTGGATTTGCCATGCAAATGGTTCATCGCAATTGCCAGCGTCTGATGCGCCTCCTCTGAAATAGAGCCATAGGACATCGCGCCTGTCTTGAACCTCTTTACAATGGACTCCTCCGGCTCCACCTCATCGATCGGCACGCCCTCCGCGGGATAGACAAAATCCAGAAGGCTTCTCAGATAACCGGTCTGCTCACCGTCCACCATCTGCGTGTACTGCTTGAATTTCTCGTAGCTGCCCTCCCTTGTCGCCTGCTGCAGCATATGGATCGTCTGGGGATTGTACCTGTGGTTTTCCCCCTGGCTCCGGCTCTTGTGCCGTCCGGAAGCGGTCAGCTCAAGGTTGGCGGGAAGTCCCAGTGGGTCAAACGCCCGGCTGTGCTGTCTGTCCACAGCCCTTCCGATATCCTCCAGCGTGATGCCGCCCACCCTGCTGACAGTTCCGGGGAAGTAATCCCCGATGACCTCCTCCGAGATACCGATCGCCTCAAAAATCTTGCTGCCCTGATATGACTGGATCGTGGAAATGCCCATCTTGGACGCGATCTTCACAATGCCGAAGAGGATCGCCTTGTCATAATCCTCCACCGCCGCATAGTAATCCTTGTCTAACAGCTCCTCATCCACAAGCTCCGCAATGGTGGCATGGGCGAGATAGGGGTTGACCGCTGACGCGCCATAGCCTAACAGTGTCGCGAAATGATGTACCTCCCTCGGCTCGCCGGATTCGAGGATCAGCGACATCGCCGTACATTTCTTTGTCTCCACCAGATGCGTATGCACCGCGGATACTGCCAGCAGCGACGGCAGCGCCACATGGTTCTCATCCACGCCCCGGTCTGAGAGGATCAGGATATTGGCGCCCTCCTTATAAGCCTTATCCACCTCGACAAACAGATGCTTGAGCACCCGCTTCATCGGCGTGCTCTTGTAATATAAAATAGAGATCTTCGCGACCTGGAAGCCCTCGCGTTTCATATTTTCAATCTTCAAAAGATCCAGGTCTGTCAGGATCGGATTGTTGATCATCAGCACGCGGCAGTTCTCCGGGCTCTCCTCCAGCAGATTTCCGTTTTTGCCGACATACACTGTCCTTGAGGTAACGATCTCCTCCCTCTGCGCGTCGATAGGCGGATTCGTCACCTGCGCAAAGAGCTGCTTGAAATAATAAAACAGCGGCTGGTACTGTCCGGACAGAGCCGCGATCGGCGTATCCACGCCCATGGATCCGATGGCCTCCGTTCCATTTAACGCCATGCTTAACAGGCCGTCATGGTAATCCTCCCAGGTATAGCCGAACGCCTTCTGCAGTCTCTTTCTGTGTTCCCCCGCGATCTGCGGCACCCTTTTGTTCGGGATCTTCAGCTCAGAGAGATGGGTGAGCCTGCTGTCGAGCCACTCCCCGTAGGGCTTGCCGAGAGCGTATTTTTCCTTGATCTCCTCATCCAAAATGATCCGCTTCTGCTTTGTGTCAACCAGCAAAAGCTTGCCCGGATGCAGGCGCTCTTTCTTCACGATATGGCTCTCGTCGAGGGGCAGGACGCCGACCTCTGAGGAGAGGATCAGCCGTCCGTCGTCCATCACATAATATCTTGACGGGCGCAGGCCGTTCCGGTCGAGGATCGCTCCCATCACATCTCCGTCAGAGAACAGGATGGAGGCCGGGCCGTCCCATGGCTCCATCATGGTCGCGTAATACTGGTAGAAATCCCTCTCCTCCTGGGACAGCGTCTCATTGTGCGACCAGGGCTCCGGCAGCAGGACCGTCATGGCCAGCGGAAGCTCCATTCCGCTCATCACAAGGAACTCCAGCGTGTTATCAAGCATGGCGGAATCGGATCCGCTCTGGGAAATGACAGGAAGCACCTTCGTCATATCCTCCTCGCTGAACAGCCCCGTGTGCATCGTCTCCTCCCTTGCCATCATCTTGTCGGCATTTCCGCGAATCGTGTTGATCTCGCCGTTGTGCACGAGGAAGCGGTTCGGATGCGCCCGGTTCCAGCTCGGCGTCGTGTTGGTGGAGAAACGGGAGTGTACCATCGCGATGGCGGACTCATAATCCGAATCCTCCAGGTCGGTGAAAAAGGTGCGAAGCTGTCCTACCAGGAACATGCCCTTATACACAATCGTACGGCAGGACAGGGAAGGCACATAGGTATTGACATTGCTCTGCTCAAACTCGCGGCGGATGATATAGAGCTTCCGGTCAAAATCGAGATCCGTGGAAAGCCCCTCCGGCCGCTCGATAAACGCCTGATAAATGTTCGGCATACACTCCCTCGCCTTGGATCCCAGCACCTCCGGCTGCGAATCCACCTTCCTCCAGGCAAGCAGTTTAAGCCCTGCCTTTCTGACAATGATCTCAAACATGGATCTTGCCTGCCGCATATCCAGATCATTCTGCGGGAAAAAGAACATTCCCACGCCGTACTGCCTCGCCGCCGGCAGCGTCACGCCCTGCGCGCCCATGATCTTGCAGAAAAACCTGTGAGGAATCTGCGTCAGGATCCCGACGCCATCACCGGTCTTTCCCTCCGCGTCCTTACCGGCCCTGTGCTCCAGATGCTCCACGATGGACAGCGCGTCGTCCACCAGCTGGTGGCCGGCCCGGCCCTCCACATCAATGATCGCGCCGATCCCACAGTTATCATGTTCAAATTCAGGACGGTACAGTCCCTGCTCTCTAATCCGTTTCATTTGATCTGACATTGCATTCCCTCCTATTTGCCTTAAGCCATGGCAGTGCGCATAAAAAAAACGTCCCAGGTTATCCAAACCTGAGACGCCATTGCCTCCACACTTATGATATCAAGCATTGCCTTCGACTGTCACCATTGACATTGACATATATTCTATAACATCTTGCGATCATTGTCAAGGCTATTTTCACATTTATTGCTGGTTCTGCCGCGTTGTCGTCGGGTCACATAGCCCGCTATGCTCCCGTCTACGCTTCGCTCCGGCCGGTGCAGAACAGACATCCACCGGATGTCTTGCACCCTCCGCCTATTCTGTCAAAAATTATCCCGCCCCGCCTAAAGCGCGGGTGCCGGCTCTGGCGGCAGCTCATACAGCGTCCCGAAGGAGTAGCCCTCCGCTTTCAGCTCCCGGATCACCTGCTTTAAGGCTGCATGGTTCGCCGAGGATACATTGTGCAGCAAGGGGATCGCTCCGGGGTGATGGAATTTCCGGAAATGCTCCACCACATGCTGCGGCGTGGGCTGGTTGTTCACGTCATAATCCAGATAGGCCATGGACCAGAAAACCGTCGTATAGCCCAGATCCTTTGCCATCTGCAGTGTCCGCCTGCTGTACTCTCCCTTCGGGGGCCGGAAAAACAGATCCATCTCATACCCCGTCGCCTCCTTCATATAGGTCTCGCAGGTCAGCAGCTCCTTTTTCTGGTCCTCAATGCTTTTGGACGGCATGGACGGATGCGTGACCGTATGGTTGCAGACCAGGTGCCCCTCCTCCTTCATCCGCTTTACCAGCCCGATATTGTCCCGGATAAAGGTCTGTGTCACAAAAAAAGCGGCGGGCACCTGTTCCTCCTTCAGCACATCCAGAATGTCCGCCGTAAATCCATTTTCATATCCGCAGTCAAAGGTGAGGTACATCCTCTTTTCTCCGACCGGAACTGTATAATAAGCCTGATATCCGTTTATTTCAAAGTCCTCCTGGCAGCCTGACGGCTCATGCCTGTCATTTCTCTTGAACCACCAGCTATAAAGCGTATTGTCAATGGAACCGTAATCCGTCCCCTCTTCCATCTTCCGTTCCCTGACAGGCTTTTCCTCTGTTACCGCCGCACTTTGCGGCCCCTTTTCTTCCGTCTCCATCCCTGTCCTGCCATTCTGATCTGATCCGCTGTTTCTCTTCTGTCCGGATGATCCGCAGCCCGCAAGCCCTGCGGCCAGCAGGGCCGCAAGCAGGACTCCGGCCAACAACTGTCTGTGATAATGTTTCAAGAAGCGCCTCCTGCCTGCGCAAGAAAGCTCAGTACAAATTCCTCCAGCAATTCGATCTCCGCCTCACCCGGCTCAAACGCCTCCCGGCCTGCGTCCTCCTTTGCGGCCGCCATTTCGTCCAGGGACGGCTCCGGCAGCTTTCCATCCGGAACGGACGCCCTCCCGACGCCATTCCTATGGTCGGCCCTTGCCGCGAGAGCAGCGTCAGGCTGTTTTACAACCGCGCCGTTTTTGCTACCGCCCTGTTCAGAAAAAGACGGCTGCTTTGCGCCGGCGCTGTTTTTGATACCGCCCTGTTCAGAAGAAGACGTCTGCTTTATGCCGGATGCTGTCCTGGATCCCTTTCTCAGAGCGGCCTCCTCAAAGGAAATCACCTCAGGTTCGCCGGCATCTCCCGCCTGTTCTTTGCCGCTTTCTCCACACCTTCCGTTTTCGGCAGCGGTTTCCTCCGGGGGCGTTTCCCCTTCTGTTCGGACTGCTTCCTCCGGGCTGGATTTTCCTGCTCTACGGCCTGCTCCCTCCGGGGACGTCTCCCCTTCTGCTCGGGCGGATTCCTCAGGATCATATCCGTCACAGGCGTCCGCGTTCTCCCGGATAACAGCCTCCTCCCTTTCCGGCGGCAGGCTGCGTTCCATCCGGCCGGTCTCCCCGCCGCCAGCCCCGTCATATGACGCGGCAAATTCCGCCTCCACATGTTTCGCCTGCTCCTCCTGCCCGAAAGCAGCGGTCTCCTTCCGCCTTCTCTCCTCTGCCCTGTGCTCGCGCTCCCGGCGCTCCGCATCCATTTCCCGCAGCAGGCGCTTCAGCATTTCCATATCCTCCTCTATATCAGAGGCGTCTCCGGCCTTCTGCGCCTGTTTCAGAATCTCGTCAAAGCTTCCTTCGGTTCCCGTCAGGACCGCCTGCTCCATTTTTTCATCCATCAGCTTCGGCTGCCGTCCGCTCTCGCGGTTCCGGATCAGGCGGTTGGTGAGGTAGTTTTCCAGATAATCCGCAAGCTGGATCTGTATCTGCTCTTTTTTGCTTTTTATCCCAAATATATGATAGAACACGAATAAACATACCAGCATTACACCGCAGGAAAACAAAAGCTCGACCTGCATGCGCGTGCCCGCCTTCTTCAGATACCCGTAAAACATCCCGATTCCTGCCAGCAGCGCCAGAAGGCCGGCCGTTAGAAACGGAACCTTCTCCCAGGCGGAATAGGAAAACCCGAGAAACCGCAGTTTCAGCAGATACTTGTCCACATAGGCCGAAATGTTCCGCACCTGATAATCCATTCCATAAATTGCCTCAAACTGGCTTTTCAGATTGAGCATTACTTTTTTTCTCGTTGTCTTCATATTGGCGGAGGCCTTGACATATCCTTTTAAGGACA
>CAMHJT010000045.1 GCA_946185495.1 uncultured Clostridiaceae bacterium
TAAATTTCTGCGCTATGTTCCGCCCTTGCTGCGTATAAGGGCAATCCTGCAGGTGCTGCCGAATGACAATACAAGGCTGACCGCGAACCTGCTGCTTCGGTAGTACAAGCAGATTCAGAAATCAGGCTGGAGCTTCTGCAGAGTTATATTTTTATTCCCCTTGACATTTTCAGGAAGAAGACGCAGAATGGAATCATATCAAATAAAAATGGAAGCATAGCTGACATTTTTCTGCAAGGATGATCCGGAGGATGTGGAGAGGCTGATCACACAATATCCGGAATTTCGGCAGTTGTATGAGGATGCTTACGAGTGTGCCTTAATACAGAGAGGGTGATGGAGATGTTTTCGGAGGAGCTTGCGATTCTGGATGTCAATACGGTGCAGTACATGATTTTTGGTATGTTCCTCATAGATGATCCAGGTGTTGTGACAGAGCCAGTAGCATAGTGTCAGGAGGAAACAGTTTTGAAAGATAAGATTTTGGAAAGAGAAAGATATATGCGCCGCGCCATTGAGCTTGCCAGAGCAGGTACGGGCAAGGTCAATCCCAATCCGCTGGTCGGAGCTGTGATCGTGAAGGATGGCAGGGTGATCGGCGAGGGATATCATAAGGAGTATGGAGGCCTGCACGCAGAGCGGAACGCGTTTGGGAGCCTTCCTGATCCGGAAGAGGCCAGAGGGGCTGAGATGTATGTGACCTTAGAGCCCTGCTGTCATCATGGGAAGCAGCCGCCCTGTACGGAAGCGGTGATCGCCCATGGTATTTCCACGGTCTATGTGGGTTCCAGGGATCCCAACGTGCTGGTAGCGGGAAAGGGCGTCCGGGCGCTCAGGGATGCCGGCATTGAGGTTGTGGAGGATTTTCTACGGGAAGAATGCGACGCGCTGAATCCCGTATTTTTTCACTATATTACGACAGGGATGCCCTATGTGCTGATGAAATACGCCATGACGCTGGACGGGAAGATTGCGACGCGCACCGGCCACGCGAAATGGGTCTCCGGCGAAGCGTCCAGGGCGAGGGTACAGGAGACGAGAAACGCGATGAAGGGTATCATGGTGGGAATCGGAACGGTGCTCAATGATGATCCGAGGCTGACCTGCCGGATCGATGGCGGACGCAATCCGGTTCGGATCATCTGTGATTCCAAGCTCAGGATCCCGCTCTCCTCACAGGTGGTCAGGACGGCTGCAGAGGTACCCACGGTGGTGGCTACCATAGCCCCCCATGCGGAGTACAACAGGTTCTGGCATGAGCAGAAGGCAGAGCTGGAGCGGGAGGGCGTCACAGTTCTCGTGACAGAGGAGTCTGACGGAAGGCTGGATCTGCGCGCGCTGATGCGGCAGCTTGGAGAGCGTGAAATTGACGGGATTTTGCTGGAGGGGGGCTCCACCCTCAATTACGCGGCGCTTCAGGCGGGAATCGTGAATCGCCTGGAGGTCTATATCGCGCCCAAGTTCTTTGGAGGCGCGGGCTTTTATACCCCTGTCGGCGGTGAGGGCGTGGAACTGGCCACTGAGGCGCCAGGGTGCAGGCTGCGCTCCTTCCGGCAGATCGGAGAGGATATGCTGCTGGAGTATGATTTTCCGGTTCATACCTGATAAGCAGCAAAAGATGTACAACAAGGTTTCCATTATAGGTTTGTGAATTGAATTCCAACATATCTTATGGTATAATGTATACAAAATTGCAGAAAGGAAGCAGATTCTAAAGGAGGATAAGAGGATGGGTGAAATAGATGGCGGAATGGTTTGCAAGAATTGCGGGGCTCCTGTAACATCGGAGATTTGCCCGTACTGTGGTTCATCGACGGGGATGAATACCGAGCAGGCGGATATGGAGTATCCGGTTCTGGATTGCAAGGAAGCGAATATTGGTTTCTGGTCGGTTCTGTTTCCGGCTATATTTGCGGGCGGCTTCGGATTTGCCGGTGTGGTTGTTCCACTCTCCATTTTATTCAACAGTGATTTTTTTACAGGGGACAGGCCTCCTATGTTGTTCTTCCTTCCTTTTACGGCAGTCGGTCTTGGAGCGCTCTATTTCACAATCATGCCGATCTATCGTTATATTGTGCTGCGGATCAAAGGGAAAAAGATTATGGGAAGAGTCTATGGATATGTGGATGACAATGTGCTGTATAACGGGCGTCCGGCACAGATTGTCAAGCTTCTAGTTCAGACACCGAAGGGACCGCGATTTATCATGTACCAGCTTAACAGCACCGGTCATCCGTATGGGATCAATACCCAGGTCCCGTTGGTGGTCTATAAAGATTATTTTATGATTGGAAACCGGAAAAAGGAAACGATCGATTGGTAGCAGATCAGTAACTAACATTGATGTGGTGTACCGTTAAGGGGGCATACTTATGAGGTGACGTATGCCTTCAGCGGGGATGGCAGGAAATGCGTGGCGAAGGCAGAATGGACGAGGGGGCAGGCTGTACTCCTTCGGGCAGGTCGGAGAGGCTGTGCTGCTGGAGTATGATTTCCCGGTTTATGCCTGATAAGTAGGGGAAAGATACACGGTAAGGTTTCCATTATAGGTTTGTGAGCTGAAGGTTCATAAGGAGAAATATTTCTATGATTAAGCTGAGATAGGAGCGCAATCCTGTTCCAGCTTATTTTTTGCGTGCAAAAAACAGGAGAGTGCTATATCAGCGCTCACGAAATAGGAAATTTATAAATCGGTGGGGAATTGTTATTTCTGCATTTTCAGAATATGTTCGATGATATAGAAGAGATGCTCCTGATCGGTTGGAGTCTGCTGCTCAAGCAGGGTTAAGGTCTTGTGTGCGAAATTGTCAACGGGCTTGTCGTAGTCCTCAATGCCTTCCATCAGGGCAGCCAGTGAGATATGAAGCCCCTTTGTGATGCGGTATAAGGTTTCAATCGAAGGGGTTTTCTCTCCCCGCTCCAGTTGTCCGATGTAGGTGGGGTGAAGGTCACTGTATTCCGCCAGCTTCTCCTGGCTTATGCTCTGCTTGAGGCGGTAATAGCGGATTCGCTTTCCAATCTCTATGGTGATATTCATAGAATTCCTCCTTAAAAAACAATGGCAGGAACGCGAGGTCGATCATGTCCTGCCGTCAGTGCGTATATCAGCATTATATGGTAAAGTATAGTGCACCTGGTAAAAAAATATACATTGTAAGCGCCTGTATATGGATATAAGCCGATTAGGAAGGACACAGGACACTTACAATGATAAATTTATAGTATAAAGATGTGATTTGATAAACTACATACTATAGACGCATAATTGCGCGCAATATATACTATAGATATTTTTTGCGGGCTGAAAAACAACTGAAGATATGTGGGGAAGCGCTGCTGGGGGATAGAGGAAATAGTGTGTTCAGAGCAGGTTCTGTGCATTAAAATGACAGGGTGGCAAGAAAGGTATTCTAAAAAATCTTGAAGGGTAAAGCAAATAGTGTTAAAATACTTTATACCATAGGTGCACATTGATCCGGGTAAATTCTTTTAGAGATGAAATGCGTGACAACGGTGATCGGATATATTTCAATGTACAGGCGTTTGCGAAACTCAAAATGCAGACTGGGCTTTGTGCAGAATATATGTTTTTTCACAGGCATCAGGTATGTCAGCCGGGAAAATATTTATTCTGCACTAAGCCGATTGAAAAAGTATATTGTTTCGCAAACGCATTAAAAATGCACAAGGTGAGAGGTGATTGTATGGTAGATATACCTATGCGTTCCGCCGGCGCAGTGGATAAGGGCAGCGTGATGTCCATTAACCAGATTAAGGTGCAGGGCGCGAGAGACAAAAATAATGTTCTTGAACTGAACAAGGCAGTTAACAGGAATGCTCCGGCGCAGGGAAGTCCGGGCGCGTCAGTCAACCCCTACGGGCGTCCGGGTGCGGCTGTACAAAGCCGCGGCGCAGCAGCCAATCCGTCCGCAGCTGCGCAAAGCCGGGGCACAGCTGCCGATCCGCCGGGATATCGGGGCGGTCCGGCACAGAATCATAATACAGGAGCCAACCCGCCGGGGCGTCCGGGCGGAACTGTCAGCCCTGCTTCGCAGCAGACGGCGCCTGTGAGAGGGATGGCGCTGCCAAGGCTTGTGAATGTGGCAAGAAAAGGGCAGAAGATAGCGCTGGAAAGCTCCGGCAGGCTGACAAAAATTAAGGCGTGCCTGGGATGGAATGTCAAGAACGCGGCCTGTGACGTGGATGTCTCAGCTTTTTTGCTTTCGGGAACCAGGGTCGTAAGCGATGACTGGTTTGTCTTCTATGGCCAGCCGGAAAGCCCGGATAAAAGCACAATTTTTTCTGCGGATGGCGGAACAGACAGGGAAACGGTAACAATCGACTTTAGCAGATTGAACGCGAATGTTGATAAAATCGTGTTTGTTCTGACCATACATGAAGCGCTGGAAAAAAGGCTTAATTTCAGCATGATACAGGACGCGTATATCAGGATCATGGATTCCGGATCCAATAAGGAGCTGGTAAGCTTCATGATGGATGAATATTATGACAATGTGACGTCCATGATGATCGGTGAGGTGTATAAACATAACGGATTATGGAAATTCAATGCTGTGGGCAATGGGGTAGCGCGTGATCTGGCTGGCTTGTGCGAGCTGTATGGCGTGCAGGTGGATTAATGAGTAAGGTTGGAGGTAAAATATGCTTACATTTGAAACGATTAACGAGCTGATGCTCAAGGTAACCTGTAGCGGGAGAGATGTCGTTTTCACCAGAGTGGGCACTTTTATTGCCGGTGAAAATGACGGAGCCAAGAATTATACATTTGAAAAGGTGCTTCTCGGACCACAGAATAATATCGGGCAGGCGCTGCTCGGACAGCTGACCAGGAGAATCACCGGCGAGAATCTTCCACTGATGAAGGTCAATCTTAATGGGGATTCCGTCACCTATTACGCAAACTATGGACAGCATGTAGTGGTCTATCACCTTGAGCAGGGGGAGATGATCTCGGTTGAGTCGGAAAATATTCTCGCCTTCTCGCAGGATTGTGATTACAGTGTCCGGTTTATCGGGGTGGGCGTTCTTTCACAGAAGGGACTGGCGACCACTACGCTAAAAGGGAGAGGAAAGGACGCCTATGTTGCGGTTTTGTCAGACGGAAATCCGATCGTCCTGAGCAATGTCTATACGAATCAGACGATATCTGTGGATCCGGACGCCGTGATCTGCTGGGTTGGAAATGGCAACTGTGATCCCAGGGTGACGGCGGATGTATCCTGGAAGACATTTATTGGACAAGCCTCAGGCGAATCCTATCAGTTTGAGTGGAATGGCAGTGCAGGAGTGACGGTGATCGTACAGCCGTCTGAGAGACACGGAGGGATCAGTGTCAGCATGGATTGATAGAAAGCTGTGTATTGGATGCCGATCATACTGTAATACGCCGGTTTATGGACCGGCGTTCGCAAGAAAAAGGGACTTGTAGAGTATCCGGAATAGAGTTATAATAAAGCTTATGTATAAAAAGTATTCTCAGGGCGGAGTGAGAGTCTCCACCGGCGGTGATGAAGGCTTGAGATATTTAGCCTTACAAGTCCGCGAGCCGTTGGCGTGATACCATGCCGGGCAGGAACCAGTGGGAATCTGGTACCGACAGTATAGTCTGGATGAAAGAGGATTTGCAGGTCAGAGGAAAATGGACAGTTCATGTCATCGGCAAGTCGTGCCCCGCGGTATTACAGCGGGGTACTTTGTCGTTTAAGCGGGCCGTCATCAGGGGGGAGACGCGCGGGACATGGCTGACTGCAGGAGGGAGAGGCGGATGTTTACTGGAATCGTGGAGGAGACCGGCAAGGTCGTGTCGATACAAAGAGGAGAGAAATCCTCGGTGCTGACCTTAAGGGGCAGGAAGATATTTGAGGATATGAAGCTGGGGGATTCCATTGCGGTCAATGGCGTCTGCCTGACGGTTTCCTCGAAGACGCAGGATACCTTTACCGCGGATGTGATGGCGGAGACGATCAGAAGATCCACCCTTGGGAGCTTGTCTTCCGGTGACATGGTCAATCTGGAGCGGGCAATGGCGGCAAATGGCAGATTTGGCGGGCACATCGTGAGCGGGCATATCGACGGAGTCGGGGAGATTGCTGGAATGGAGAGGGAGGACAACGCCATCTGGGTGACGGTGAAGGCTCCCGGAAAGCTGCTTAAGTATATCATTGAGAAGGGTTCCATCGCCATTGACGGAATCTCGCTGACAGTGGCCTATGTCGATGACGTGTGCTTCAAGGTTTCCCTGATCCCGCATACCGCGGGACATACCACGCTGTCGGGTAAACGGGCAGGAGATTTTGTGAATCTGGAAAATGACGTGGTTGGGAAATACGTGGAAAGGCTGCTGCGTTTTGAGGAACCCGACGGGAAGGCGGGGCAGGGAATTTCACTACAGTTTTTGCAGGAAAACGGTTTTTGCTGAGACCGGGCGACGGTGTCTGTCAGAGAGTTTTTCAACGATTCTTCGTTTTTAAGATGATACACTATAATATGGAGGTTTGAAATGTCAGAATTTAATACACCACAGGAGCTGGCGCAAGAATTAAAGGCGGGAAGGTGCATCGTTCTGCTGGACAATGAGGACAGGGAGAATGAAGGCGATGTGATCTGCGCGGCGGAGTACGCTACCACGGAGAATGTGAATTTTATGGCGGCTCACGCGAGAGGGCTGATCTGCATGCCGATGGACGCGTCCTATACGGACCGGCTGAACCTGCCGCAGATGTGCATTACCAATACGGACAATCACAGCACTGCCTTTTCTGTCTCGGTGGATCATGTCAGCACGACCACCGGCATTTCAGCGTATGAGCGGGGCATCACCGCCAGAAAATTTGTGGAGGAGGGGGCGAAGCCGGAGGATTTCCGGCGGCCGGGACATATGTTCCCGCTCGAGGCGAGAAAGGGTGGCGTGATCGAGCGCCAGGGGCATACCGAGGCGACGGTGGACCTGATGAAGCTGGCGGGGCTTAAGCCTGTCGGGCTCTGCTGTGAGATCATGCGCGAGGACGGCATGATGGCGCGGAAGGATGACCTGCTTGAGTTTGCCGAAAAGCATGGATTAAAGATCGGCACCGTGAAGGATCTGGTGCAGTACCGCAAGGAACACGAGGTGTTTGTCGAGTGCGTGGCTAAGGCCAAGATGCCGACCAGATACGGGGAATTTACCATTTACGGTTATATCAATAAATTAAATGGCGAGCACCATGTGGCGCTGGTCAAGGGGGACATCAGGGATGGCAGGCCGGTTCTTTGCCGGGTGCATTCCGAATGCCTGACCGGGGACGCGTTAGGATCTGCCCGCTGTGACTGCGGCCAGCAGTATGACGCGGCCATGAAGATGATCGCGAAGGAGGGCAGGGGCGTCCTGCTCTATATGCGGCAGGAGGGCAGGGGGATCGGCCTGATCAACAAGATCCGCGCCTACGCCCTGCAGGATCAGGGACGGGATACTGTGGAAGCCAACCTGGAGCTTGGATTTCCGGAGGACGCGAGGGATTACACCATTGGTACGCAGATCCTGGTGGATCTGGGCATTAAGGAGCTCCGGCTGATGACCAACAATCCGCAGAAAGTCTACGGGCTTTCCGGCTACGGCTTAGAGATTGTGGAGCGGGTGCCCCTCATCATGGAACCGGGACCGTATGACGCGTTTTACCTGAAGACAAAGCAGGAAAAAATGGGGCATATTCTGAATTACAAATGATTCCGCTCACCTTTTGCAGGATGAGCGTTTGGACAGGTCAAATATCCATAAAAGAAATAGCAGGTAATTGCGAAACTCAAAATGTATATTGAGGCTTTTTACAGGATCTATATTTCTTTGCTGGCCTTACAAATGTTAGCCAACAAAATATATATCCTGCCAGGAGCCGATCGAAAAAGGATATCGTTTCGCAAACGTCTGATAGAAACAGGACAGAAAGGATGGAAGCTATGAAAACGATTGAGGGAAAATTAGTTGCGGGAGACATGCGGGTAGGAATCGTAGCCGCGAGGTTTAATGAGTTTATCGTGTCGAAGCTGATCGGTGGCGCTCAGGATGCGCTGAGACGGCATGATGTGCCGGAGGACAATATCACCCTTGCGTGGGTACCGGGGGCATTTGAGATTCCGGTTGCGGCGAAGAAAATGGCGGAGTCCGGAAGATATGACGCAGTGATCTGCCTGGGAACCGTGATCCGGGGCGCGACCAGCCATTATGATTATGTGTGCAATGAGGTGTCCAAGGGGATTGCGCAGGTGTCCATGCAGACCGGGGTGCCGGTGATGTTTGGAATCCTGACGACCGAAAATATTGAGCAGGCCATTGAGCGTGCCGGAACCAAGGCGGGCAATAAGGGCTATGACTGCGCGCTGGGCGCCATTGAGATGGTGAACCTGTTAAAGCAGATGTAGGAAAGCGGGATAGGGATATGTCGGCATTACTATTTTTTGATATCGATGGAACGCTTCTGACACTGGATGACCGCCATTATATACCCGACAGCGCGAAGGACGCGCTGCGCCAGGCGAGAAAGAACGGGCATAAGCTCTTTATCAATACCGGGCGCGTGAAGACGGCCATTGACAGGGAGTTGCTGGAGTTTGGATTTGACGGGCTGGTCTGTGGATGCGGAACCTATGTGGAATATGAAGGGCGTGAGCTTTTGCATCACAGGATACCGGATCAGGTGTGCAGGGAATATGCGGATTTTCTGGAGAAGGCTGGATTTCAGACGGTATTTGAGGGAAAAGATCGCCTGTTTGTTGAAGGGGATTACAGGACAGAGCCGTTTCTCGTATTTATCTATGAGTATTTTTCCAACAACTCCGATTATCCCATCGAGCGTCCGGGGCATCCGGATTTCAGGTTTGACAAATTTACTGCGATCCGCATGCCGGACAGCGACATGGATGCGTTTCATGAAGTCTTTGACAACGGTTTTACGATGCTGCCCCACACAGACCGGATTTATGAAATGGTGCCTCGGGGTTTCAGCAAGGCAACGGGTATGCAGTTCCTGCTCGAACAGCTAGGTGAGTCTGCCGATGACTGCTTCGCGTTCGGGGATTCTGTCAATGATATGGAGATGCTGCGGTTTGCCGGCCACGCGGTGGCCATGGGAAACGCGCCGGAGGAGGTCTGCCGCATTGTGGAATACCGCACCACTGAGGTGATGGAGGATGGACTGAAAAATGCGCTGCTGCATTACGGCTTGATCTGAAGAGCAAAGAGGGGCTTTGGGTACGGCGCGCCGGGCTGGAAACGAAGGGATGCATGATATTGCGATGCAAGTTTGTTAGAAGGATGGGATGGATATGTTTCGATTAGAGGATCGGCAACTGCATATTTTGACAGGTCTTTTATTTGGAGCCAGCATCCTGCTGTTTAGCCTGTTCGCATTGGGCAAGCTGCCCCAGATGCGGGCGACGGGAACCATACGGGGCATGAAGGATTTTTCTGAGGCCTGGGTGTGCTCCTATGTTCCCAAAAATGCGGAGAAGAGGACGGACAAGCGGGTGGAGGTTGTCAACGCGCCGGCTGCCGTTAAGGTGAAGGCGGACCGCGAGGGCAGGTCTGTGACGCTGACGCATAAGCTGCCGGAGATGGGAAATGACCCTGTCTATTTGATGATGGAGACCAGAAAACAACATCTGGAAGCACATGTGGGAACTAACCGCATCTATGTCAGTGATCCGATGGAGGACGAGCTGACGGCGCTGCACATTATTCCGGTCGGCGCACAGTACAAAAACGGCGTCGTTTCTATCACGATCACCTCCTACGAGGAGGAGGTGCAGATTGGCTCAATCCTGTCGGGAAGCTACAGCGAGCTGCTGATCCAGGCGGTGCAGGACGGCGGACTGTTTGCCCTTACGGGCGGCTCGATCCTGTCGGCAAGCCTTCTGCTGCTTGTGGCGTGGCTGTTCGCGAGAAATAAATGGCGGCATAAAAAGCTCCTGTTATACTGCTGCGTGGAGGGGATTCTGCTCGGCTCCATGTTCCTGATGGAAAGCAGGCTGGTGACAGTGTTGGTCAACTGGAATTACGGTTTGTATTTTATCAAGGCCTGTCTGGTGATTCTGGAGTCGGTGGCGCATCTTGTGGTGATCCGGTGCTTCCTGTATAAAAAGAGGGTACTGTTTTTTACTGATATCGGGATCCTGTTTTTCAGTGTCTTTTATGTCAGTGTGATGGTGCTGCAGGCTTTTTCACTGTTAAGGCTTGACCAGATCTACATGGTCAGCCAGATCCTGTTCGCCCTGATGGTGCTTATCTATACAGTCATGCTTGGCGTTGTCACCTTCCGCTATGGCAGAAAGGAAACTGCGCCGGGACTGATTGCCGGGCTTTTGCTCGTGTTGTTCTTTGCGGCGTGGCTCGTGCTTCCGTTTTTAAAGGCGTGGAGGGATTACAGGATCTATATGCTTCCGATTGGCTGCATCGCCTATATGCTGCTGTCCTGGGGTTTTGGACTTAAGAGGCAGCAGGCCGGTATGTCGGCTGAACAGAAGGAGGCGCCGCCTGATGAGGGGGCAATTCGCAGGCAGGTGGTGGAGGAACTGAATCCCAACCTGATCCTTGCGGCGTTTCAGACCATGCAGAACCTGATCAAGTCAGGCTCCGAACTCAGCGTGAAAATGATTTATTATGTGTCCGTTTATTTCATGGGGAATCTGAAGGCGGTAGAGCATCAGGGGGAGATTATTCCCTTCGGGGAGGAGCTGGAGCATATTCTGGCGTACCTGCAGATGCAGAAGACGAGAAACCGAAAGCTGCAGTTCAATATGGAGTGCAGGGAGAAGGAATTCCATGTGCCGCGCCACTGTCTGGAGCCGCTCGTGGAAAACGCGGTGCAATACGGAATTTCCCCAAATGGAAACAGCGGCAATGTGGTGCTTCGAACCTACCTGCGGGAGGAGGGCTACGCTGTTCAGGTGATTGATGACGGCGCCGGCTTTGACACCCGAAGGATGAAGAAAACGGGAAGCCTGGCGCGTCTTTTGGCAATGCTGGAAAGCACCTGTCAGGCAAAGACGGAAATTGTATCAAGGCAGGGAAAGGGGACGGTTGTCACTGTGATCTTTCCGCTGCTTGAAAATGATCTGCTTGGCGGTGAACTGTCACTGGAAGAAGGCCGGGAGGATGAAAAGACATGAATAAGATAAAGAAAATGAAGATGGCAGACTGTTTTATCACGGCGATGTTTCTGCCCAAAGAGTATAAATACCTGCATCAGCAAAAGACTGGAAAGAAAATGGCGTACCTGCTGCTTCTGCTTTTGCTGATCGCAGTGATCCGCTACGCGATTCCGGTGCTGGGGGCTGTGGCAGGGCTCGGCGGAATCGGGAATATCATTCGGGAGGAAATCCCCGCTTTCTCATTGGAGAATGGAATATTCTCCCTTGATAAAAAGCTGGAGCTTACAGACGAGAGCACGGGCACTTATACCCTGATCGATACCGAGGTGGAAAGGTTTACCAGAGACGACATTCCCCGAGATATGAATGAGGTCATCCTGGTCAGCGCAAACAACGTCCTGATGTATAACGCTGTTGCTGGAAGAAATGGCATTGTCCAGGAACAGGAGTTTTCAGACCTGAAGGAGCTGACGGTAAATAATGATACGGTGGCAGGAAAGTCAGGGCTGATCTATCTGCTGATGGGCGTCGCGTTTGCGGTTGTGTATGTGTTAAACGGATTGCATTATCTTTTGCTGTCCCTGCTGTTCGCCGCGGTTGTGCACCTGATGTCACGGGGGATGACAGTATCTAGATCATTTGCGAATACCTGGTGGACGGCGCTGTTCGCGCAGTCGATCGGCAGCGTTGTCCTGGCTGTGACCTACTGCATCGGTTCTTCCGTCCTCATTATGACAGGCAGCGTGTTCCATATGCTGACAACAGTGATCATCATGAATCTGGTTTTAGTCAGGAGGGAACAGCAGGAATGAGATGATAAGGATGCTTAAGCTTCACCCGCTGAGTAACAGTTCAGTATTTTCTGAACAGATGCTGTTGCCGCAAAAGTGTTCTATACGGAAGGAATGATGCTCTTCTTGTGGGAATAAACTACAATAAGGATGTTAAGAATACAAGCCCTGCATATAAGCATCACACTTGCGACATCGATCACGCATAATGATTTTGGGAAGCCCCCTTCCGGTTCTTATGGGCGGACGCAGCCGGAAGCGGGCTTTTTTTTGCTCAATGTGGAATTGTGATACTCGGATCTGTGAGTTACCTCTTCGCCGAACCAATGTGGCGGCACATAGGACAGGGCTTCTTGCTCTGTGGAGAACTCGACTTCGGCCAGATATAATCCCTCATATATTCCGTGAAAGACGTCCAGTTCAATCGTTAGGCCTCCCGCCTCGGGAATCTTGTAACGGGTTTTGGACAGGATGAGTCCGTCAGCTTTTTGCAGAAGAATCTCGTAGGCTTCTTCTGTCAGCGGAAATTCATGCTCCTCCCTCGCGAGAAATCCCGGTCCCTTGTAGGTCAGGATATAGCGGTCGTCTGCCCTGCGGATACGGAGCACCGGATCCGTGATCAGGTAGGCTTGCTCCAGTTCGCTGTGAGGATATTCCTCAAGCCGGGCGGGAAGCTGTTCTTTTGATATTAGGAATTTTCTCTCTATCTCCATGATGAAATCCTTTCTTGTAATTCTCTATAGTTATCTATTGCATAACGGCCAGATGTGACCAGAAGCATCATACTTTATAGTATATCAGATTAATTTGGAATGGCAATTTAATTTTGGAAATATTGAATGTCATTTTTTTATATGATAAAATGAGCAAAGTGGCTTTGTGCGTGCTTGCACGCAAACAAAGACATTTTGCGAAAGCCCTCATGGAGCCAAAGGCGACATGATAGAATCATTTCAGGTAACTATAGCAAGTAACAGATTTCGGATGCGGAAGGAGGAATGGACATGAGATTTGTAAAAAACAAGACAGGGTTAGCATATTTTTGGTTGATCGCTATGACGTCTTTTTTTTGGTGTCATATCATTAGGTGTAGATACTGTATATGCGGAAACAGTCATTTTTCAGGGCTTGAAGTATGAAATTACAACAGAGGCTGGTGATGAGGGGGACGACAGGGAAACGGCTGTAGTTCTCGGTATTGAAGACGCGGACAGTGAAGAGATTGATTTTGCGCGGCTGGAGATACCGGAAAAGATAGAAGCAGGAGGAAAATACTATCCTGTAGTTGGAATCGGGGCAGAGGCATTCCGTGGCTGTGAGAAGCTGGCAGGGATCAAGCTGCCGGAGAGCTTGAAAAAAATAGGAAATCGCGTCTTTTATGAATGTGAAAAACTATTTGAAGTGGCATTGCCGGAAAATGTAAGTGATATGGGTGATGACATTTTTTGTAATTGCCCTGCGAAGATCATTGTACCTGAGCTGCATTCCTGGATTTATACAGATTTATTTGTAAATGGGCATGAGGTCAAATATAAGCATGCCAGCATGCTTGAAAATGCGATTCTTATGGAGACTGGAAATTCCTACCAATCGGGTGGCTTTACGCTGGGATATACAGAAGTAGTGATAGAATATGCTGTAAAAGAGGATTTCTTCGACGGAGAAGGAAATGTAATTATAGTATTTCCGTATCATGACGTGCCCATCTCAAGTGTGAATGTGGATGATGAGGTGGTCACCGGAATTGCAAAAGACACGCATATTGCGATCATACCGGTTTCAAAAGCATCGGGAAGGATCAGGCTATACATAAATGCAAGTGATATGGAGCAATTGCGGAGCCTGGCATTATACACCAATGATACCATAAAATATAAGTCTACCGATAAAGAGGCAGCGGAAAGCCCCAAAACAGAACAAAAAAGTCCGGAAGCAGTGGAAAGTCCCAAAACAGAACATAATGGTTCCGATATTTCAGAAAAAACGGTGACAAGCACCGAAACCTGCACGCAGCAGGGAAAGGAATCCATATCATTAAGCAAGCAGGTTAGGAGCATAAAAATTCGTCCTGTAAAGAAAACCATTAAAATTAGTGGAAACACGATAAAGGTAAAAGCTGGAAAAACAGTGAAGCTGAAGGCAATAGTAAAACCGGCTGATGCGGCAGTAAAGGAAGTGAAATGGAAGGTCAATAAACCATCGCTTGCTGCAATTAACGCAAAGGGTGTCCTGAAGGTAAAAAAGAAAGCAGCAGGTAAGAAGTTGAAGGTTACGGCGGTCGCAAAAGATAATAGCAGGAAAAAGGCGGTTCTGAAGGTAAAGATAGTGAAGTGAGCTTGACGGGGCTTGTTGAGAGAGATTGTCAAGTGAGATTGTACAGCTCAGCGGGCTGGCCGGCATTTTGATAAGGCCGGTCAGCCCGCTTTTTCGATTGTGATGAACGCGATCTTATTGTCTTTCTACATTGAAGGTCTCGATGTTGTTTTCATCCATCAGGTCATAGAAACGCTCTGACACGGCGTTGAATTCAATCTCATCCTCAATGGGTTCCAATGTATATTCATCATCGCCTTCGTTCTCATACCGGTACAGATACATCTCTGTTTCTTCATCGTCCTCATCTGCGTCCACGGGAACCAGTGCCGCGTACTCGACCTGATATCCGGGAACTCCGTCAAATACCGCTACCAGCGCACAGTCCTCCGAGGTGCCGTCGTCATATTCCAGTGTAATAATTGTTGCTTCGAAATCCTCGTCAGAGATATGATTCTTTTTTAATTCCATAATGCAATCCTCCTGTCTTGTATCGTTTAACGATTGTAACACTTATTATATGATATTCGCACCAACTGTGCAAGCGAAAAAGTGTCAGGCGGCCGGAAGGAGAAAAAAATTCAAAAAAAAGAGGAATTTGTGAATTTGTGTCGTATATTTAACAATAGACGGTGAAAAATGAAGGAAGGGCGTTTTTACAGGCGTGATACGGCTGTGGCAGGGCAGGAAATTCCGGCAGGAGGAAAGGCTCGCCGGGACGTTGCAGTGGCAGGCGATGGCGCAAATGATGGAGAACAGCTGCAGGGAAAAGGAGGTGGAGCTGATGAACGTGCGTGAGAAGCTGGAGGCGTGGGAGCACTCGTACCTGTGTGAGTACGCGTCCTTCAGTGACAGGTCGAAGGGGCGGATGGTTTCCGAACCGATGTGCGATGTGCGCACGATTTACCAGAGGGATCGGGACAGGATTTTGCACAGCAAGTCCTTTCGCAGGCTCAAGCAGAAGACACAGGTATTCCTTTCCCCGGAGGGAGACCATTACCGCACCCGTCTGACGCATACGCTGGAGGTTTCCCAGACCGCGCGGACGATCGCGAGGGCGCTCCGGCTCAATGAGGATCTGACGGAGGCGATCGCCCTGGGACACGACCTCGGACATACGCCCTTCGGTCATGCGGGAGAACGGGCGCTCAACGAGGTCTGCGCAAGGGGGTTCAAGCACAATGAGCAGAGCCTCCGGGTGGTGGACAGGCTGGAGAAGAAGGGAAAGGGACTTAACCTGACCATGGAGGTGCGGGACGGCATTCTCCACCACAAGACAACGGGGACGCCTGGGACGCTGGAGGGAAAGATTGTCCAGCTCGCGGACAAGATCGCCTATATTAACCATGACATTGACGACGCCATACGGGGCGGAATTTTATCAGAGAAGGAGCTGCCGTCTGCCTGTACCGGCCTTTTGGGTAACTGTACCAGGGACAGGCTCAACACTATCGTGCATGACGTGATCGCGAGCAGCGAGGGGACGGATACCGTGACCTGCTCTCCCGAGATCAGGCAGGCTATGACGGATCTTCGGAGCTTCCTGTTTGAGACAGTATACACGAATCCCGTCGCGAAGGGGGAAGAGGGCAAGGCGAAGCGGATGCTGCAGGAGTTATTCCATTACTACCATGCCTATCCTGAGCTGCTTCCGGAGGAATTTATGTTCATGATTGAGCAGGGCGAAGACCGGGAAATGGTGGTGTGCGACTATATTGCGGGCATGACGGATCACTACGCGGTGCTCAAGTTCCGGGAGATGTTTGAGCCGAGCAGCTGGAAACGGTAGGAAATGGATCTGCGGGCGGTGGAAGGCGGCTTGCCGGAGAAATGACAGACAGAGGGATGGAGGGAGCAGATTGTTTTATGAGGAGGGATTGATTGAGGAGGTTCGCTCCAGAAATGATATTGTAGATGTGATCAACGGATATGTCAGCCTCAAAAAAAGGGGAAACAGCTTTGTGGCCTGCTGTCCGTTTCACCATGAGAAGACGCCCTCCTTCAATGTGAGCAGGGAGCGGCAGATGTACCATTGCTTTGGCTGCGGGGTAGGGGGGAATGTCTTTACCTTTATCATGGAGCATGAGAACCTGTCTTTTCCGGAGGCGGTGCAGATGCTGGCAGAGCGGGCGGGCGTGAAGCTTCCCGAGCAGGGAAGGCCGGAGGAGGACCGTCGTCAGGCTGATATCCGGATGCGGATCAAGGAGATGAACCGCATGGCAGCGGGATACTTTCATTATCTGCTGAAGACTGACCATGGAAGGACGGCCATGGAGTACCTGAAAAAGAGGGGGCTCACGGATGAGACGATCCGGCAGTTCGGCCTGGGCTATTCGGACAAATACAGGGACGACCTGTACAGACATCTTCGGAATAAGGGATGCCGTGATGAGGAACTGAAGTTGTCGGGTCTGATCCGTTATGATGAGAAGCAGGGCGCGTCGGATCAGTTCTGGAACAGGGTCATGTTTCCCATCATAGACGTCAATAACAGGGTGATCGGGTTCGGAGGGCGCGTCATGGGAGACGGCAAGCCGAAATATATCAACACCCAGGACACGCCGGTCTTTGATAAGAGCCGTAACCTGTACGGGCTCAATCTGGCGAAGAAGAGCAGGAGGGAGGGAATTATTTTCTGCGAGGGTTATATGGATGTCATATCCATGCATCAGGCGGGCTTTGACAATGCGGTGGCTTCGCTTGGAACCGCCCTGACGGTGGGGCAGGTCAATCTGGTGAAGCGCTACGCGGAGCAGGTGTATCTGGCCTACGACAGTGATGATGCGGGGACAAAGGCGGCGCTCCGGGCCCTGGAGATTATGAAGGAGTTTGAATTGCCTGCCAGAGTGATCTCATTAAAGCCGTATAAGGATCCGGATGAACTGATCCAGGCAGAGGGCAGGGAGGAGATGGAGAAGAGGATCCGGGATGCAGTGAGCGGGATCATGTTTGAGATAGGCATACTTGCGTCAAAGCATGACCAGCGCGATCCGCAGGAGAGAACCGCGTTCCAGAGGGAGGCGGCAGAAAAGCTTTCGGGAATTGAGGATCCTTTGGAACGAGGGAATTATGTGACGAGCGTTGCGGAACAATACGGGATAAGGGAGGAGATACTGAGGGAGGCGGTTACGAGATATGGGCTGGCCGGAACGGGAAGAAGGGTTTCTGCGCCGGCACCGCGGGAATCCGGGTCCGGGGAGAGCAGGGAGACAAAGGAGCGTAGGCAGTTGAAGGCCGAGCGTCTGCTGATCACATGGATGATCAGGGAGAACGCGTTATTTGATAAACTTGAGGGAATTCTTACAGAGGATGATTTTTACGAGCCGGTCTACCATGAGATCGTGTCGGGGCTGTTCGCCCAGTACAGAGAGGAGGGGCGGGTGGAGCCTGCGGCCATCATGGACCGGTTTCAGAGCAGGGAGGAGCATGAGGTCGTCTCAGGCATCATGCAGCAGGAATTTGACATGGAGATTACGCCTGAGGAAAAGTCCAAGGCTGTGACAGATCTGGTGAGATCCATACGGATGAAGAGCATACAACACCAATTGGAACTGGCACAGGGGGATCTGGAGAAAACAGGACGGCTGATGCTGGATAAGGCAGGGATTGGCAGACTGAAAATTGTATTCGGATAAAGGGCTTGGAAAAGCTGTGATAAAAGGAAGGAAAGAAAGATGGAAGAAGGAAAAAATACTACCGCTGAGGAAGCAAAATTTCAAGAAAAACTGAAGGAGCTTCTCGCAATAGCCAGAAAGAGTAAAAACGTGATCAGTGATGAGGAGATTGTCTCCTGTTTCGCAAAGAGTCCGGATGTCGAGCTGAATGCGGATCGAATGACAGAGGTGTTTGACTATCTGGAGGCAAA
The DNA here is from genome assembly GCA_946185495.1 of uncultured Clostridiaceae bacterium. Classification (GTDB taxonomy): domain Bacteria; phylum Bacillota; class Clostridia; order Lachnospirales; family Lachnospiraceae; genus CAG-590. The sequence goes on from CAMHJT010000045.1 coordinate 18,112, forward strand.
TAAGGTAGATGTGTTGACGATTCCAACAGGGGATGAGGATCAGGACGAGGATTCGGTGCTGGATCTGGATGTGGATGTGGATGACGAGCTTTCGGTGGACAAGCTGGATCTGTCCATTCCAGAGGGCGCCAATATCGAGGATCCTGTCCGCATGTATCTGAAGGAGATCGGGAAGGTGCCGCTTTTGAGCGCCGATGAGGAGATCGAGCTGGCGCAGAAAATGGAGGCTGGTGATCAGGCTGCCCTGGATCTGGAGGAGGGCGGAGAGAACCTCTCTGAGGAGAAAAAGAAGGAGCTTCGGAATCTGATCGCCCAGGGGGATTATGCCAAGAAAAAGCTGGCGGAGGCCAACCTGCGCCTGGTGGTCAGTATTGCGAAACGGTATGTAGGGCGCGGCATGCTGTTCCTGGATCTGATTCAGGAGGGTAACCTGGGTCTGATCAAGGCGGTGGAAAAATTTGACTACCGGAAAGGATATAAGTTCTCGACCTATGCAACCTGGTGGATCCGTCAGGCTATTACCAGGGCGATCGCGGATCAGGCCAGGACGATCCGGATCCCGGTTCACATGGTCGAGACGATCAATAAGCTGATCCGCGTATCCCGCCAGCTGCTGCAGGAGCTTGGCAGGGAGCCGTCCCCTGAAGAGATCGCGGAGGAGATGGAGATTCCTGTAGAGCGTGTGCGGGAGATCCTGAAGATTTCACAGGAGCCGGTATCTTTGGAGACGCCGATCGGCGAGGAGGAGG
>CAMHJT010000046.1 GCA_946185495.1 uncultured Clostridiaceae bacterium
ATGCCTCTACCTGATGCGACTCAGGCTACCTGTATACTTTGAATATCGAACAAGGCCTTTGATGAATTTCGGCCTTAACCTTTCAGATTTTACACTATTCAAGGATGTTTTAGATAACAACCCCATATCTTTTGTTCGATATAAACTATTGTATCGAATATACGTTCTTTTGTCAACCATAAATACTAAAATAGCCTTATACTTTATATATCGGCAAAAATCAATTCTATTTACACCCGTTTTCGCAGGCTGAAATATACGCTTCCCTTCTTGAGCTTATGCTTCCTGTACTTTGCCAGCTCGCTCACCGTCACAAGCTGATATCCCTGCCGGCGCAGCCTCGGAATCAGCACAAGCGCCGCCTCCTTCGTGGGTCTGTGGATATCATGCATCAGGATGATGTCCCCGTCCTTCACATGATTCATGACCGCGCTGATGGTCTTGTCCTTGCTTCTGGTTTTCCAGTCCAGCGTATCGATGGACCACAGGATGATCGGCTTGCCCACAGCCTGCTTCACGGTACTGCTCACGCTTCCGCCCGGCGTTCTCAGAACATCCGATGGTTTCCCGATGGCGTCTTTTATCTTCTTATCCGTATCAGACACCTCTTTGAGGATCTCCTTTTCTCCAAGCCTTGTCAGGTCGCTGTGGTAGTAGGAATGGTTTCCGATCTCACAGCCTGCCTTGTACGCCGCCTGCATCGGCTTTTTATAGGAAGAAACCCTGCTTCCCACAACAAAAAACGTCGCCCTGGCGTGGTTGTTCTTCAGGCAGTCCACAATCTCCTGCGTATAAATTCCGGGACCGTCATCAAAGGTCAGCGCAACCATCTTCCCATTGGGATCAACCGAGTCCGCAAATACCGTGCACTCCGCACTTTTCTTACCGACTGCGCTCTGATCGCCTTTCCGATAGGATGCGACGACCTGATAGATATACGTCGAACCCTGCTTCACATTTTTATCGGCAAATTCCGTTTTCGTGGTCTGCCCGATCTTTTTTCGTTTCCCGCTCTCTGTCTTTCTGTAGATGTAATATTTCTGCGCGCCACCCACCTTTTTCCAGGTCAGCTTCACCCGCTTCTTTTCATAGCATCCCGCCAGCTTAGGCGCAGACGGCGGCACACAGCAGAGCACCGGTTCACTTTCCAGGCTGTCAGCCTCCTTGCAGGACTTATGGACAGCGATGACACGGTAATAATACGCCTTTCCATTCTTCACAGCCTTATCCTTAAAGGAGGGCTTTTTCACCTCCGAAACCAGGGCATACCCCTTTTTTTCTTTTTGGCTCCTGTACACCTTATAGGAAGCCGCGCCCTCCACCTTGTCCCAGGAAAGCTTTGGCCTGCCATCCTCTCCCACGGAAGCAGAAAGCTCTGAGGGAGCCAAAAGCCGCATACTCACCCGGATCACCTGGCTGTACACCGGTTTTTGCTGTTTTACCGACAATCTGTAATAATATGTAACGCCCTGCTTCACCTTATAGTCATAACAGGATATTTTCCCCTTCTGACCAGAGGTTGTAGCAATGACCTGAAACGGACCAGCCTCCGCATCCGAACGCTCGATCACAAAGACTGTTTTTTCATCTCCCGACTGCCATTCCAGCAAAATTCCAGTTCCCTCCGCTTCTCCCGAAAAAACCGGAGCAGTTTTGACCTCTGCCGCAGCTGCCGCTTTCACGGCCTGCGTTGTCCCGGCCGATGCCTTCGTTGTCCTGGCCGGTGCCTGTGTCGTTGCCCTGGCCGGTGCCTGTGTCGTCGCCCTGGCCGGTGCCTGTGTCGTCGCCCTGGCCGGTGCCTGTGTCGTTACCACGGCCGGTGCCTGCGTCGTCGCCACGGCTGCTTCCTGCGTCGTCGCACCGGCTGCTTCCTGCGTCGTCGCACCGGCTGCTTCCTGTGTCGTCGCGCCGGCTGCTTCCTGTGTCGTCGCACCGGCTGCTTCCTGTGTCGTCGCACCGGTGGTTTCCTTCGTTGTCACACCGGCTGCCACACGCGTGATCTGCGAAGCAGCAGCTACCCGTGGCACCTTCCCGCCTGTCATGGTCTTTGCAGCAGACAGATTTCCCGCTGCCAGAATCATCGCGCCCCACCCTAAAAATAGCAGGCAGTTTCTTCCAGTTTTCCATTTTGTAACAGATACATGATTCATTTTTATCAACTCTCTTTCTATCGAAGTAACAGTTCACCTTTCAGCCACAGGATAACCTGCTACCTGTCAAATACGTCCAGAAGCCACATCCCGGCAGCCATACAGGCCACGCCAATCAGCAGCACTGCCAGAATCACCTTCAGGCCCGGCTCCCCGGCAAACTCAAGCTTGTCCCCATTATATAATATGAAGACGGATACAGCATTATTCATAAAATGCATCAAGCTGGAAGTTACCAGGCTTTCCGACTTTGCCGCCGCCAGGGCAAGCACCATTCCCAGCAGCATAGTGGGAAGAAAACGGATCAGGCTCATATGGCTGATTCCAAACAGCACTGCTACCAGCATTCCCGCCTTCACCGCTCCCATTTTCCCGCCAAAGGCCGTGAGCAGATATCCCCGGAACATGATCTCCTCGCACACTGCCGGAAGCAGGGCGATCATACATACAGCGCCCCAGAGCGGCACGCCGTCAAGCAGCGTTTCAAAGCCCTCGTTTACGCCCGCGCTGCTGTCTGGAAACAGTGACGTCAGAACATTAGCCAGCAGCAGCACCATGCTGCCGGACCCGATCATCAATATTACAGCTCCCAGCAGATGCTTCGGCTTCGGAAGGGACAGCCGGAAGATCCGTTTCATATCCCCTTTTATATAGAAAGAAGCCAGCACCGGCAGCAGCGCCAGAAACAGCTGCGGCACAAATACGCCTGCCAGCGGATGCTTCAGGCTTACCCATCCTCCCAGATACACCAGCAGCAGGATGGCAATGACGAACACGAGAAGCCCCTCCTGCACAGACGGAATGCCTCCCTGCTTGATATTCTTTCGCCGCTCAAACAGCTTCACCCCGCTCATGGACTCACCAAACAGTACTGACTCACTATTATACAGCGCCGCCAGCAGCCTGACAGCTGCAAACGAATAGAGTACATTGCTCATCAGCACGATGAAGATCAACGTGAAATCATATTTAAAGACCAGCAAAGCTTTCAGCAGCAGGCAGATATTGGCAACTGGAATAAATGCCGTCACCACGTCCAGCTCTACATTAGGAATAAAACCGATATAGCTCGTCAGCATCACCACAAGCGTCACCGGCGTCACATAATTATTGGCTTCCTTAAAGCTTCTCGCAAACGCGCAGATGCACATCACTACCGCGCTCATCAGCAGCGCAAACGCCATGACGCACACAACCGCTATGAGGATGGCCGGAATAAATGTCGTAAAATGGATCGAAGCCGCCGACTCCGACAGCGCGCTCATCGTTGCAAACATATAGGCTGCCACCAGTCCCATCGACAATACATTGACAAATACCGATACCACAGCAAGGGTTGCAACGGATAAAAATTTGCTCATGATAAGCTCCATATTGCCCACCGGAAGTGTTAAGAGCGTCTCTAACGTGCCCCGCTCCCGCTCTCCCGCGGTAGCGTCAATCGCCGGATACATGGCTCCCATCAGAATGCTCGTGATCATCAGAAACGGCACAATCCCGCCCAGAATGCTGCCAAGCGCACTCTCATCACTGGATGCGTCCAGCTTTTCCGACACAACCGGATAGAGCACCTGCTTCACATTGAGTCCTGCCTCCTCCGCGCCGCGCTCTGCCTTATGCTTATTAAGCGCCTGAATCTCCTCCTCCAGCATGTCCGCGGCCGCTGACGAATTGCTCACAGAAAACAGGTAGTGGATCTCATAAACGACGTGCCCTTCCTCCTCCCGCACCGTCAGATAGGCATCAATCTTTTCAGCCTCCAGATCGCCGGCTGGATCCTCCGACACGACCTCTTTCATCAGATAGGAAAGCCCGTCCTCCTCCGACTCCATCCATTCATTTAATTCCCGGCTTCTCTCCTCTGCCACCCGGTCATAGGCGATCAGATAGGTCCGCTCCTCCTTCTGGCTGTTGACGAAGGCAATTACCTGCATGGCAATCAGAAACAGCATTGGATAAAGAATGATCGGCAGCACTACCATGGTAAAAATCGTCTTCTTATCCCTCAGGACATCCAGAATCTCCTTCTTATAAAGTGTCCGGAGCTGCTGATAGTTCATCCGTCATTCCTCCCTCCATATACGCGAAAAAGGTATCCCTTAAATTGCCGGTTCCCGTCGCCGCCTTGAGTTCGTCCGCCGTCCCCATCGCGATCACCCTGCCGCGGTCGATCATGACAAGCCGGTCACAGAGATATTCCGCCTCCTCCATATAATGGGTGGAATACAGTACGCTCTTGCCGCGCTGTTTCTCCTTCTTCATGAAATCAATGATCGCCCTGGAGCTGATGATATCAAGCCCTAAGGTTGGCTCATCAAAGATATAAATGTCAGGGTCATGCAGCAGGCATCTGGCGATCGAGGTGCGCTGCTTCTGGCCGGTGGACAGCTTTTCGATCCGGTTGTCGAGAAACGGTTCCATCTGCAGAATTCCCGCGATCTCCTCCAGACGTTTTTCAATCTCCTCCCTGGAATAACCGTAGAGTTCAGCAAACAGAAACAGCATTTCCCGCACGCTGAAGCGGCTGTACAGCCTCGTATTCTCCGAGAGATACCCGATCCGCCGTTTGAGCTGCTCCCGATCCGTAATGCTTCGTCCGTCCGCGTCCAGGATCACCACCTCCCCGGAGGTTGGCTCCATTAGGGAGCCCAGCATGCGCAAAAGCGTTGTCTTTCCGGCGCCGTTTGGTCCTAAGATTCCCAGGATTTCCCCGCCCACCGCGGTAAAGCTCACATGGTCAACCGCAAAGAATTCCTCTTTTTTTCCCTTTTTTTCCATCCTGACAAACTGCTTTGTCAGTTCCCTGGCCTCGATCATTCCATCCTCCTCCCACATAAGAAATAAAGTAAACTTTTTCGATCGGCTCCTGGCAGGATACATATTTTTTCTTGGCTAACGTTCCTAATGCCGGCGAAAAACATATATCCTGCCAGGAGCCGAAGTCTACATTTTGATCTTCGCAATCACCTACGAATTCGAATCCTATAATATCATACTTACTAGCGCAAGCAGCAGGCAGACTGCCCATCCGGCGATCAGCGGAAGGCTCAACACCTTCCCGGTTCCCTTCCGGCTTCCGTCCGAAAGGCTTCTTCCGTTGATCCGCGCGAGGTTTTTCAGCAGCCAAACCGTGAGAAAAAGACCCAGAAGAGCAATAGGCGTCATGCTCACAAGCAGGCGCGGGATCTGCTCCTTAATTGCCGACTGCTCCCCAAGCTCCTGCCCGCCCGCTGTGGCAAGCTCTGCCGACCGGTAAAGCAGCACGACATTAAATATGTTAAAGGCCGCATGCATCAGCATGGAAGAAAACAGGGATCCCGTTGCCTCCACCACCAGCGCGAACAGCACGCCCATAAACACCGCATAGGCGATCTGGTTGAGGTTCATATGCATCAGCCCGAAGCACAGCGCGCTGACAGCCACACCCGCCACCATAGATCTGTTCCGGAACATACTGTACAGGATACCCCTGTAGATCAGCTCCTCCACAATGCCCGGCAGAAAGCCGATCAGCAGGATGCCCGCCCACATCGGAAGAACCTGCGTGATCTTTGAAACCCTGTCAGCCGCTTCATTTTTTACAAACAGCTGGCTGAACAGATTCAGCCATTGCGCCACCGTTCCCGACGTAAGGAGAAGCAGCAGCATACCGACCAGGCTTTGAGGCCGGAACGCATGAAAGCCCAGCTTCCCGCGTGGAAGGCCTGCCACCCGGATATAAATGACCGCTCCCGACAGCAGATACGCCTGTGTCAGCACAAGCGACACAAGAGTGCCGTATTCCTTTGGACACGCCCTCTGCACCATGTCTATCACAGCAGAGAGCGGCAGCTCCAGCAATACCAATAGAAGGAAAAACACGCCTGCCATTTTCATGCTCCTGCCATGATCCATCCCCGGAACCTCCGGTTCCCTTGTCCCATTTTCCATCATTTCTTTAATGCGACCGCCTCCATCTCAATCAGCACGTCCTTGGGCAGCCTTGCCACCTCCACACAGGATCTGGCCGGATAGACGCCTGTAAAATAATCCGCGTAGATCTCATTGACCGCAGCGAAATCATTCATATCCTTGATAAATACCGTTGTCTTCACCACCTGCCCGCAGTCCGATCCCGCTGCCTCCAGCAGGGCCTTCATGCTTTCAAACACCCTGGCCGCCTGCACGCGGATATCGCCCTCTACCACGCTTCCCGTGGCCGGATCAAGGGGGACAACCCCTGATGTGAATATCATTCCGTTTACCTCAATGGCCTGTGAATAGGGGCCGATGGCCTGCGGCGCCCTGTCTGTCTGTATTACCTGTTTCATGATCTGAATCCTCCTGATTTTTAATCCTATTGTTTGCGAAACAATCTACTATTTTGATCGGCTCCCGGCAGGAAATATATTTTTTCTTGGCTGACGTTCCTAATGCCGGCGAAAAGTAACTACTCAGCAGATGCTGAGCAGTCACGCAGCGGGTGAAGCTGGCGCATCCTAATTCACCCGCTGCATGGCAAAATATACTGTTTCGGCACGGTCTGCACAGTGAATGTGCAGACCTGCTGAGTAGGTACGGCAAAAAACAGATTTCCTGCCGGGAGCCGAAATCTACATTTTGAGTTTCGCAATTACCTGTGTAATTGATATGGTCAATCCGCATTTTCCTCCGGCGTTTTCAGCCGGATCGCTTGCTCCGTGATCTTGATCCGGTTTTCCTTCAGCAGCCTGCCCACTGCCCGCTTAAACGCATTTTTACTGAGTCCCAGCTCCTTCTCGATCAGCTCCGGAGACGCCTTGTCCGTAAAGGGCAGCACCCCGTCATAGGACAGGATCGTCTGATAGACCTTTTCGCTGTCCTCCTCCATCTGCTGATACGCCGGCATGCCCATGGACAGGTTGAGCTTTCCGTCCCCGCGGACTTCCGTCACGCGAAGCTCCAGCTCATCCCCCACCGCCAGCCGGCTGTGGATCTCCTTCTTCGGAATCATGCCCTGATACCGGTCCTCGACAGCCACAAAAGCGCCCATGCTGTCATGAAGCTGGTAGACATACCCCTTCACCCGGTCCCCTTTCTGATAGGGGGAATCCACTGCCAGATGGTCATAAAGGCGCATGGTCACACAGGGCCTTCCGCTCTTGTCCAGATACATATACACAAGGTATTCTCTTCCTTCCCTAACCTTGCCTGCCATCTCCCGGAACGGCATCAGGATATCCTTCTCCAGCCCCCAGTCCATGAAGGCACCGATCTTTCCCACGCTGGAAGCCCTAAGCCGCGCCATGGTCCCCCGTGTGATCAGCGGACGGTGCACCGTCGCGATGGGACGGTCCGAGGAATCCAGATACACAAAAACCTCCATCCTGTCTCCGATCCCGGTTCCCGCAGGCACCTGCTTCACTGGTAAAAGCACCGCATCCGCCGGCGCTCCCTCTTCTCCCAGATAAATGCCAAACTCTTTCTTGCGCAGAACCGTCAAGGTCTGCCATGTTCCTATCTCTATCATATCCTCACCTGTTATCCTCCGGCACGTCATGCGCCGTATCTTGCCGCGTAGGCCATGATGCCCGTCACGATTCCTGAATCTGCCTGTCTCTTATCCGCGCCTGTCATCCCCCGGCACGTCATCCGCCGTATCTTGCCGCATAGGCCATGATGCCTGCCACGGTCTTGGAATCTGTCATCCTGCCCTCGTAGATCATGCGTTTGACATCCTCAAGCTCCCACAGCTCCACATCGATGGACTCCTCCGCATCCAGATGGCGGTCCGCCCTTCGCAGATGGCGTGCCAGATAAATGTCCACCTTCTCATTGCAGAAGGCTACCATGGTATGTACGGTCAGGAGATAAGAAATATCCTCTGTCTGATACCCTGTCTCCTCCGTCAGTTCCCTCCTCGCGCATTCGAGCGTCGGCTCGTCCGGCGCGTCCAGCTTGCCTGCCGGAAGCTCCAGCGTGAAGCTGTCCAGAGCATTCCGGTACTGCCGCACCAGCACAAGGCGGCCGTCCTCTGTCACGGCAACCACAGCAGCGCCTCCGTCGTGATGGAAATAGTCCCATTCCGCCACCACGCCGTTGATCTCCACCGTATCCTTATACAGGTCGATGACCGCGCCCTTCGCGCGGATCTCCCTGCTGATCCGATTTACTTTTTCCATATTACCCCCTGTCTCCCGCGTCACGCATATCGTATAGCAGCGCGTTGCAGATCGCCGCCGCGATGCTGCTGCCGCCCTTTCTGCCGCGGGCCACGATATACGGCACAGGGCATTCAAGGATCAGCTCCTTCGCCTCAACCACATTGACGAAGCCTACCGGAACTGCAATGATCCCTCTCGGCCGCAGGCTGCCCTCCATGATCCTCTCGTACAGCCTGACAAGCGCCGTCGGCGCATTTCCAACCGCAAAGATCAGTTCCCGGTCAAGCCCTGCCGCCTTGTCCACGGCGGCCACAGCCCTCGTGCAGCCTCTCTCCTTAGCCCGCGCGGCGACATCCTCGTCACTCATGAAGCAAAGCACCTCTCCACCGTACCTGGAAAGCTCTCTCCTGCTGATCCCCGCCTGTGCCATCCGGGTATCTGTCACGATGCAGACTCCCTCCCGGATCGCCTGCTGCAGCAGCTCCACCGCATGCTCCGAAAAGCAGAGCGTATCCAGATAGTCAAAATCCGCAGAGGCATGGATCACCCGCTTGATCACCGGCGCCTGCACCGGATCCAGTTCCCTGTCACCCAATTCGCCGGTAAGGATCTCAAAGCTCCTCCGTTCTATGTCAGCGGGCTGTACCGCCTCAAGCTGTATCTTCCGCATCCCGCACTCTCCTGTCCAAAAATGATCGCACCATCACATCAGCTCCCTGTCAGGAAACCAACGCATTAGCAGGAACGGCCGTGCCTGTGGCACAGCCGTCCGTCATCTCACACAATATAGCCTATTCCTCATCCAGACTGATATCCAGGATCTCAAACTGAGACTCGCCGTTGGGTGCCTCCACCGTCACGATCTCTCCGGTCCTGTGTCCCATCAGAGCCAACCCCACCGGAGACTCATTGGAGATCTTGTTGTTCAGGATATCTGCCTCTGTAGAACCTACCAGCTTGAAGATCTGCACGTTACCGTTGGCAACCTCCTTCACTGTCACCACGCAGCCGACATTGACCTTCTCCTTATCTACCTCATCCGCGGAGACAACCTCCACATTCTTCAGGATCGCCTCCAGCTTCTCAATCCTGGCAGCAATATCCTTCTGCTCTTCCTTTGCGGCGTCATACTCCGCGTTCTCGGATAAGTCTCCCTGCTCCCTGGCTTCCTTGATCTTCTGTGCAACCTCTTTCATCTTGACGACACGCAGCTCCTGCAGTTCGTCCTCTAATTTCTTAAGTCCTTTGTCAGTCAAAAGGTTCTTCTTCTCTGCCATCTCGACTCGCCCTTCCATCTCATAGATTATGCAAAACGCAGTGTCTTCCTGTCGTTCCCTGCATTCTATTCATTATACATGAGCCTGAACTTGATGTCAACTTTCAAATGTTTTCAGCCATTCCTCGATGTAGGACAGGTCGATATGATTGCAAAGGAACATCGCAAAAGTAAGCTGATGCCCGAAACAAAGTCTGAATATCTATAGGTTTTCTATAAGACAGACAGAGTTTTGCCCTATGGCTATTTATCAACTCGTGGTTGATATTTATAAATTTCCGAAGTGTTTCCACCCCGGTCTTTTAATGGCATTAGCCTGATGCCTCTACCTGATATAACTCAGGCTACATTGAGTCTGGTAACCTTCTCTTTCTTGTTTTATGCAGATAATCCTTTATTTTATGGTTCCGTTTTTCTGTCAGTCGTTCCATCCGGTTTGTGATATCCAGGCGGTTGCTCTTTTTTGCCACTTCCTGCAGGCGCGCTCTTCTCTTGTTATAATACCTGTTGATGGACTTTAAGGGACGTCCGTTAAGGATGACAGGAGCGCCTCCTGTTGACAGGCCTGCTGTGACCAGGTTATCCACGCCAAGATCGATCCCCATGGCGGTTCTCCTGTCGTCCAGCTTTTCTGCCGCCTGCTCATACATCAGCATGATTCGGATGCCGTTTTTATCTGTCCGAATCCGGATCTGCCTGACATTCCTGTGCCTTGCTGTTATCTTTATTCTGTTTATCCTGCCGTCCTTATGAACCGTACGGCAGTCAGTATCCATCTGCATCAGTTTCAGGTTGTTCCGGCCGGCATAGAGCAGATATGCACGTTCCTGATCCGTGTAGAGCGTGGCACCCGGGGCGATCTTTTCACCCAGAATCCTTTCAATGCATTCCGAACTGACTTTTCCGAGTTTTCCAGGTTTTGCATAGGAGCGACCGGCATCATCCACTGCACAGGGCACACATACTTTTTCGGAAGACAGGCCATTTGTATGGATATCGTTCCCTCTCAATAGATGTAGGAATTACCACCATCAAAACGCCTGTCTGCTAAAAAAGATTGCATATCTTCAGTGAAAGGTATGTTATTGGAGATGGTTGAATAAAACACAATTCGGTCACTGAATGACAGATTGTTGTATGAAGTGATGACTTCTTTCAATCCTGACATAAGCAAAACCTCCTTATTAGAAAGAACAAATGTTTGCCGTTTTAATTATTATATCAAACGTTTGTTCTAGTGTCAACCACAAAAAAGAAAATAGCCACGCCCTATTATTAGCCGACTTATAATCATCTTCTTTTAACAGTATATTGACTGCCTTAAGCAATTCCTCAGCCCTTTCATATCTTACCTTTGCCAGATTATTTCTATCTTCCCTGTTCATACAATACGATCCCTTCTTTTTTGATATTCATAAAATATGGATACCAGCTATTCTTTTCCTCAAACTCCGTTTGGGGCAAGCATACAAAATTGACGATAGCCATAGTATTCATTCCAATTGAGGTCGCTATAGCATCAATCTTAGAATCATACTTTTTTACAGTCTCTCTATCGCAATCCGTCAGGATGGCTATGTCAACATCGGAATCATTACCAAAATCTCCTCTGGCACATGAACCATACATTATGATTTTTCTGCAGTCATTCTTTAAAGCATTAGGAATTTCCCTGATTATTATTTTCTTTATTTTGTCAAGCGTATACTTCAGGTTATATTTGCTGTTCTCTTCTACGAGCGCATCCCTAACCAGCTTTTCCTCCACCGCTTCCTTAATAAAAGTAGATGTTGGCTTGCCTGAACGCTTAATAGCCGGAGCTATACGTTTTTCATAATCATCCTTATGCCAATTCAGGGCTATTCTCTTCTGCTTGCTCTTAAAATACTTGAGGTTTGCATCTCTTAAACTTTCACTGTACGCCATTGTTTACACCCCCTTATGTATCTATGTACATAGATAATAGCACCAAGAATAGCACAAGTCAATACTTTTACGGAAGACCAGCAAAATGCGTCCTGTTCAACCGGAGCGGCAACCGGGATTTGGGTACCCTGAATGTATTAATCACATCCGGATACCGTTTCTGCCCGCTCCTTATAGATACGCTTCCGCATGCTTCAGGCAAAACTCCGCAATCGCCATTTCCATGGAGAAAAAGCTCATCAGGATGAGCAGGAAGACAGCGCCCTTGTCGTACACCAGCTTTTTTCCCATGGCGTTGGACGCGAGAAGCTCCAGCCCCAGACCGATCAGTATGACCGGCCAGAAGCAGAAGATCCTTTCAAGAGTGAGCAGGCTGCCAAAGCCGTGGAGCAGAACCAGCACGCCAAAGGCGATCATGCTGAATCCCGCTGTCAGGGAGCCTACCCTGTGGGTTCGTATTTCATGCTTCAATTGCATCTAACTCCTCCTTTTTACCACGAATCAGGTATATGCCCAGAATGATCAGGAATACGGACAGCACAACCTCGGGTATATTGTGCACAATGGGAGCCAGTGTTTCCCACAGATAATCCGGGATCATCCGATCAGCCAGGTCTGCAAAATTATTCCACAGAATGCCTGCGCCTAACAGGATCAGGCAGGCGGACAGCCATTTGCGGGCGGTACCTTCGGGCAGATGAATCGCCTTCCCGCGGTTAAATTCTTCCCAGATATAGTGGTCGGTAATGCTCTCGAATTCCGCGCTGTCGCATGCGGCCATATTTCTGGCATGGAAAAATCCGTAAAACCAGACAAGGGCAGCCGCCCCAATGGTGACATCACTCAAACGGAAAAGGCCCGGTATCATGAGACAGGCGAAAAATATTGCCATCAGGCCGACCCCCATCTTCATAAATCCCATGTACATCTCCGCTGCTCCGGGTAAAAACGAGCAGACAAATGTAAAAAATGTGTTCTTTCTTTTTGGTTTCATGTTTTATATCAGATTTTTTCCCTATTTTGTTGCGATAACGGCATAGATATACCTCGGTACGGCTGCGTTCTCCATCGATCAAACCAAATGTCAGAATTTATTGTTTTTAAACTCGCCTTTCCAGATCAGCCCCATATCCCCGAGTTTCTCATATATAACATCGGCAAACCGGCTGTGCCCTCCTTCGTCCATATGCTCAGAGTCCGCATCACTTGCAATGACATAATCTGAAGCAGCAAGAAATTCCGTCCCCCTCTCGCCTGCGATCTGCCGGTAGACATGTTTTAATTCACGGCTTACGGCCACAGACTGCTTTCCAAATTCCGGATCCTTGTCATCTCTCCACACATCCTCTCCAAGAAAGATCGGAGAAACAAGCAGAATATTCTGAGGCGGAATATACTTTTCTATCTCATCCAGGCAAAGACTCATGCCTTTGCCGATGGTGTTTGCGGACACAGAATACACGCTTTTGCAGTCATTTGTCCCGAGCATGATGATCGCCGCATCCAGCGGACGATGGCTTTCAAGGATCAGCGGAAGCGCTGAGGCTCCCCTTCTGCCGGGCCTTAAATCATCCTCAAACGCAGTCGTTCTTCCGCATAATCCTTCCTCGATGATCCGGACATCCTCATATTTTTTCTGCAAAATACCGGTCCACCGTACCTCCCATGGATATCTCTCCATCTGTCTGGTTCCCGGAACAAATCCCCAGGTGTTTGAATCACCAAATGCAAGAATCGATTTCATATTTTTCTGCCTCCTCTCCCCAACGAATGTAACAGTTCAGCTTTCGGCTGATCTGTTACGCCGCAGATACGGCTCCGAATTCACAAATGCTTTCTGAATGGTACGCCATCTCCAACAACTGCAGGTACCCGAACGATTACTGTCTGGAATTGTGCAGCTATATCAGAGCAGTTACCTCTGCTTTTCAAATTCAAATGTCTTTAAAAACCTCCGTGCTCTCTCCGTAACCGGATTTGCAAAGAATTCACCCGGAGTCGAATCCTCCACAATGCTGCCCTCGTCCAGGAAGAGCACCCTGTCCGCAACGGCCCTCGCAAATGCCATCTCATGCGTGACGATCAGCATCGTGCGTTTCTGCGCGGAAAGATCCAGCATCACATCCAGCACCTCCCTGACCATTTCCGGATCCAGCGCTGCCGTGACCTCATCAAACAACAGTACCTTGGGCTGAAGGATCAGCGTTCTCACGATTGCGGCTCTCTGCTTCTGGCCTCCCGACAGCTGTCTGGGATAACAATCCTTCTTTGAGGTTAGTCCCACCCGCTCAAGCAGCTCCCCTGCTTCCTGCTCCACCTCGCTCCTGTTCCTTTTCTGTACCTTGACCGGTGCAAGCATGACATTTTCAAGCACCGTTTTATGCGGAAACAGATCATAGTTCTGGAACACCATTCCTATTTGCTGGCGTATCTTCAGATCCTTTTTATCAACCGGGTTGATCGCACAGCCCTCCAGCGTGATCCTTCCATCCTGAATGTCTTCCAGGCCATTGATGCAGCGCAGCAAGGTGCTTTTCCCACAGCCCGAAGGACCGATCAGCACAACGGTTTCGCCCTTCTTTACGGAAAAATGAATATCCTCCAGAACGCTGATATCACCAAAATGTTTATACAAATGCTCGATCTTTAAAATATCTTCCATGCTAATTCTCCCATTTTTTTTCGAGATACTTTGACAGACGGCTGACCGGATAACATGCCGCAAAATACAGAAGAAAGATGACCGCAAAAACTCCGAACGCCGCATTCGGCGATTGATACCGGTTTGCCTCGATGATCTGCTGTCCGGTCTTTAATACTTCAACAATTCCGATCATCATAACCAGGCTGGTGGTCTTAATCATCCGGGTGATCAGATTGATGGAAAGCGGTACAAGCCTCCGTCCGACCTGCGGAAGGATGACATACAGGTATGTCTGAAGTGAATTGAATCCCAGCGACCTGCTGCTCTCATACTGGCTGGCCGGAATGCTGACCAGCGCGCTTCGAACCAGGTCCGCCATCTCTGCCGTACCCCAGAATGAAAATACAAGGATCGCTGCAGCTTCTGCTGTCAGGTTCCATCCGGCTGCCTTGGAAAAACCAAAATAGACAATGAACAGAAGCACCAGCTGCGGCATGATCCGCACGATCTCCAGATGCACCCGGAAGACTATGTAAAACACAGACTTTTTAAAGGATGCGAGCATCCCGGTCACCAATCCGGCCAATATGCTGATGACAACCGAAAGGATACTGAGCTTTAACGCAACACCCAACCCCATTAACAGGCGAATCATATTTTTTCCCTTCAAAAGCACTTCAAATCCCATGGCTTAATCTCCGTAAATGTTTCGTCTCGACCTTTTTTCAATCCAGTTTCCCACAAATGATACCGGAAGGATCATACAGATATAGAACAAAACCAATAGTATTAAACTTTCCGTCGTATTATAGTACAGCCCGATCAGATCCTTCGCCGTAAACATCAGATCCATCAGGCTGATCGCCGAAAACACACTGGTTTCCTTCAGCAGAAAGATGATATTGGCTGTCACCGCGGGTACACTGACCGAAACAGCCTGCGGCAGAATGATGTCCACAAACAGCTGCGCTTTGCTAAATCCAAGTGAATAAGCGCTTTCCTTCTGTGACAGGGGAACCGTCTCCAATCCGCTCCTTAAGGTCTCCGTCATATAGCTGCCACCGAGCAGCCCGAGGCCCACCACCCCGCAAACCTGTGCAGACATCCTGACTCCTGCTGACGGCAGACCGTAGTACAGGAAAAACAACTGGACAAGAAGCGGTGTGTTCCGGAACAGCTCCACATAGCATCTCACAACAGTTGCCAGCACAGGGAGTTTAAAATACAGTACAAACGCGGAGAGCATGCCGATCAGGATCGAAAGCACGATTCCAATCCAGCCGATGATCACCGTCAGGGTAAAGGCCTGTGCAAATATGGGAAGATATGATCTGATAATAGAAGCATCCATCATTCTTACCTATCGCTTTCTGTGATCGATCCATCCAACCATCCTGCTGCCGGCATTCTGGATCAGCTGAAAAATCACGATCAGCAAAACAACCGTCACAGCCATGATGTCAGTCTGCCACCTGTAATACCCGTAACGGACCGCAATATCGCCAAGGCCGCCGCCACCCACAGTTCCGGACATTGCGGAATATCCAAGAAGGATACCGGTCGTGATTACAGCTCCATTTAACAGGGAAACCCTTGCCTCAACCAGCAATACCTTCCAAATGATCTGCAGCTTACCGGCTCCCATCGCCTTTGCCGCTTCGATGACGCCTGCATCCACCTCATGCAGGGACGCCTCAACAACGCGCGCGATATAGGGCACCGCGCAGATCACAAGGGGAACAACGGTTGCGCTGGAACCATAGCTTTTTCCCACCAGAAAGCGGGTAAATGGGATCAGCAGGATCAGAAGAATGAGAAACGGAACACTTCTCACAATATTGCAGATCGCGTCGCCAACAAAATAGATGAACCGATTCGGCCTTAATCCATCCTTTCTCGTCACATACAGCACAATGCCAAATGGCAGTCCGAACACATAACCGAAGAAGGTGGACGCAAGGGTCATATACAGGGTATCCTTTATGCCCGTTCCTATCATATTTACAACTGTCTGATCAAACATCCACGCTCACCTCCGTTACTATAAGCCCGCTTTTTCTCAGATCCGCAATGATACGTTCCTGTATGTTCTGTCCCTCCGGAAGTCCTAACACCATTTCCCCGACCGCCTTTCCACCGATATTCTTCGTATCGGCCTTTAAGATATTGACCGGGGTCTGAGCCTTAAGGATCACATTTGAAATGACCGGCTCGTATGCTGGGTTTTCCTGAAATACGATCCGGATCGTTCTCGCCGCGTCCAGTCTTCGCAGCGGCGTATGCCGGATCTTTCTCTCAAATATCAATTCTTTCGCGGCATCGCTCTTTGGACTTTCAAATATCTTCTGAACCAGGCCTTCCTCGACTAAAACACCGCTGTCAATGACCGCAACCTTGTTGCAGATTCTCGTCACCACAGACATCTGATGCGTGATGATCACGATCGTTATCCCAAACTTCTCATTGATTTCCTTTAACAGAAGAAGAATGGACTCCGTTGTCTGGGGATCGAGCGCGCTGGTTGCCTCATCGCAGAGCAGGATATCCGGATTAGCCGCAAGTGCCCTCGCGATGGCAACCCGCTGTTTCTGGCCGCCGGACAGCTGCGAAGGATACGCCTTTTCCTTTTCCTCCAGATGAACAAGCTGCAGCAGTTCCCTTGCGCGTTCCCTGGCAGCCCTTTTCTTCTTCCCCTCTATTTCAAGTGAAAAACCAATGTTGTCCAGCACATTTTTTTGCTCCAGAAGATGGAAATCCTGAAAGATCATTCCGATCTTTCGCCTCTCTCTCCGGAGCTCTTTCTCACTTAACGATCCAAGATCCGTTCCTCCGATCAGCACCTGTCCCTCCGTCGGCTTCTCCAGAAAATTGATCGACCTTACAAGGGTGCTTTTCCCGGCTCCCGACATTCCGATGATACCGAAGATATCCCCTTTCTCCACCCTGAAGCTGATATGGTCCAAAGCTGTGACCGTCTGCCCCTTCACTTCAAATGTTTTCGTGAGATTTTTGATTTCAATTTCACTCATAGTTTTGTCTCCAAGTCACAGTATATAACCTGCTTGTAACTGTTTGGCAGGCAATGTCATTGGGTTTAGGAAATTCAATGAACAGCTGGCTGGCAGGGTGTATGGATTCACAATGAAGGGCTATTTGCGAACGCCAGTCCTTAATGAGCAGCTTGCTGCGAATTTAGTACTGCTGCGTGAGCAACTAAGCGCAAGCGTGCCCGGAATGTGAACCATACACCCAGACAGACAGCGTCCGGCTTAACTAAATGACATTGATTACATCCTGCTACTCAAAAAATACAACTGCACCATCGTATGTTTCTTCGATAAATTTCCGGATCGCGTCCGATCTCAACACAGCGACAAGTGCTTTGATCTTATCCGTATCCTCATTGCCCGCATGTACAGCGACAATATTGACATAGGTTTTAGCGGCAACCGAGTCACTGGCTTCATATGCGATGGAATCCCTGCCCACCGAGAATCCTGCCTCCAGCGCGTAATTTCCATTTAATACCACATACGCAACCTCATTCGTCACCCTCGCAACCTGCGCTGCCTCAAGCTCCACAAACTGGATATTGTATGGGTTCTCAACGATATCATTGACGGTTGCGGTAAGTCCCGCGTCATCTTTGAGCTTTAACAAGCCGTTGTCCTGAAGAAGTAATAATGCTCTTGCCTCATTTGTCGTGTCATTTGGCACCGCAATGCTGTCTCCGTCCGCGATATCGGAAAGGCTGCTCTTTGTTCCCGGATAAATTCCAAACGGTTCGTAGTGAATCCCTCCCGCATTTACCAGATTGGTCTTCTGCTCCTCATTAAAGCTGTCAAGATATGGGACATGCTGGAAATAATTTGCATCAAACTCTCCGGATTCCACTACCAGATTGGGCTGTACATAATCATCAAATTCAACAACCTCCAGCTTGTAACCGTAGCCATCGAGAATACCCTTTGCCTCCTCAAGAATCTCCGCATGCGGCACGCTTGATGCTGCAACCTTAATCGTTTCTCCATTTCCCGGAACAATGTCTAACGCGTCCTCCTTAGAAGCGCTGTCATCCTCTGCATCCTTCGTCTGTTCGCCCGTCACTCCGCCTTCCACAACCAGTGTATCTTCGTAGTCTTTTCCATATGTAGCAAGCAGTGTCTCCTCATAGTCTGCATGGAAAAAGTTTTCATTGCCGAGCGTCCTGATCTCATCATTTAACCAGCTGAGTAAAGTATCATTTCCCTTGCTGACTGCGGGAGCGATCGTATCCTGGCTTCCAAGTGAGGGGATTCCAACCACATACCCGGGATTTTCAATCGCATAGGCGATGACCTCCGTATTATCATTGGCCCAAGCAACACCGGTACCGTTCTCAAATGCAGTCTTTGCCGTTGCATAGGTATCAAACTTCTGAAGCCTGATATCCGGATAATTCTTTTCGAGGTAGGTCTCAGCAGTCGTACCGGAAATTACAATGACCTGGTCGTCTTTACCAACCTCATCCAGGCTTTTAATCACATTTGCCTCAGGTGAAACCACACCGAGCGCCACGTTCATATAGGGAAGCGCGAAATCAACCTTCTGTGCCCGCTCCTCTGTCACCGTAAAGTTCGCAAGCACGATATCCACTTTGCCCGTCTCAAGATATTCCACTCTGCTGGCTGCCTCTGTGGATACATAATTGATCTTTACACCAAGATCCTTTCCGATTCTCTCTGCGAAATA
>CAMHJT010000047.1 GCA_946185495.1 uncultured Clostridiaceae bacterium
CATTTCGCAGGGTTTCAGCAGCAGCCTCCTCGGCAGCCTCGCTTCCCTTCTTCAGGATCTCATAGACATAGGCGATATCCTTCTCGTAAGCATGCCTGCGGTTACGGATCGGCTCCAGCTCCTCCTGCATGACATTGTTCAGGAACTTTTTGACCTTCATGTCCCCGAGTCCGCCTCTGGTATAATGCCCTTTTAACTCCTCCAGATTCGCGTACTCCGGCAGATACCGTTCAAAATGCTCATCTCTGCAGAACGCGTCCAGATAGGTAAATACTGTGTTGCCCTCCAATCTGCCGGGATCTGTGATCTTGATATGCGTGGGATCCGTATACATATTCCGGATCTTATTCCAGATCTCATCCGGTTCCTCAGAGAGATAGATGCAGTTGCCAAGCGACTTGCTCATCTTAGCCTTGCCGTCCGTTCCCGGAAGCCGCTTGCACGCCTCATTGTCCGGCAGCAGGATCTCCGGATCCGTCAGGGTCTCCCCGTAAACGGAATTAAATTTATGAACAATCTCCTTGGCCTGCTCCAGCATGGGCATCTGGTCTTCCCCTACTGGCACGGTAGTCGCTTGAAAAGCCGTGATATCAGCAGTCTGGCTAACCGGATAGGTAAAGAAGCCGACGGGGATGCTGCTCTCAAAGTTGCGCATCTTGATCTCATTCTTCACTGTCGGGTTCCGTTGCAGCCTGGACACAGTCACAAGATTCATATAATAAAAGGAAAGCTCAGTGAGCTCCGGAATCATTGACTGGATAAACAGCGTGGATTTTTCAGGATCCAGCCCGCACGCCAGATAATCCAGCGCCACCTCAATGATATTCTCCCGCACCTTCTCCGGATGATCCGCATTGTCCGTCAGAGCCTGGGCGTCCGCGATCATGATGTAGATCTTATCATACTCTCCCGAATTCTGTAATTCCACCCTCCTTTTCAGGGAACCAACATAATGTCCCACATGCAGTCTGCCTGTCGGTCTATCACCGGTCAGAATAATCTTAGCCATCGTATTGTCTCTCCTTATGATTCTCACTTCTTAATAAGCTCTTCTGTAACTGTTCAGACTTGTCTTAAACAGTACGCCATTCTTTTATCATGCATACGGTCTTTTTAACCTAATTTATTATTATACAACATCCTCTCAAAAAAGAAAAGCATAAAAAACAGTACTCAAGGTCTCTCTGATAGATCTGTACTCAGGGCTTCCAGATAATGCACCGGTGCCCCGCCCTCAGAACGGATAAAATACTTGGGATCCAGTTCGGCATATTTGAAATTCTTCGGATGCCCCTCACCGATGCGGTCCACATAACGCTTTAACACCCGGAATGGAAGATAATAAAATTCATTTCTGGCCGTAAAATAAACCAGCAGGAAGCTGATGCCTCCCTGCTTTTCAAACTGTTCCATGAAATTCAACTGGTGCGCATGAATATTCTGCATGGGAAAAGTATCCGTATGGCATTCCTTCGCGTCAAAGCAGACCGGGACAGACTGTACCACTCCGATATAATCCACCGTAGAGTCCTTTTCAAAATATGCGAGGGTGATATGCCTTGTCGCCTTGTCGATCTCAAGCGGCGTGATCGGCGTCGGTATTTTCTGAACCAGCGCCAAAGATTTTTCTGCATAGATATCATTTGTCATATTGATGAGCTCTTCGAAGGCGGAGCCCCGAAGCCCTCTGGAATTCCATGTTGCCATATCCCGATTCTCCTCGTATTATTGTCGTCTCATAGATGCAAATCTGTAAGGCTTCCCATTGAAAACGTTTTGCCCACACAGAATCCTGTCACGGCTGACTGAAGATTTTTTCCCTGATCCTCTCAAATATTTCCGGAGGCGCAGCCTGTATCGTCATGCCATCCGGGAACAGATCGCACTCCGGAAAGACAACCTCGTGCGCGTGAAGAAGCTGGCATCGCAGCCCGAAATACTGTTTCATGACAGCGTTAACGCTTTTTCTTCCATATTTTCCGTCTCCGATAATTGGGTATCCCTCTGCTGAAAGGTGTGCGCGGATCTGATGGGTTTTCCCCGTGAGCAGCTCCACCTTAAGAAGCGTGAAATCCATGTCCTTAAGCCTGCCGTAGGCAAGCGGTTCATATCTTGTTTTGATATAGAACGGCTGCACGATCCGGGCCTGAAGCGCCTCCTCCCTGGTTTTGAAGATCATGACTTGATTGCGGGAGGCTTTTTTAACCAGAAATCCTTCCACGGTCTCGGCCTGCTTTACCCGTCCGGATACAATCGTCAGATAATATTTGTGCAGGATCCGGTTTTTCAGCATCGCAGACAACTGCCGGGAGCCCTGCAGTGAAAGGCCTGCCAGCAGAACTCCGCTGGTATTGCGGTCTAAGCGGTTGCAGACAGACGGGGTAAAGAGGGGATCCGAAAAAGACTTCTCCCTGTAATACGATACGATCCATTCATTGACGGTTTCATCCTCCGGCGCCGTCTTTTGGGACAGTATGCCGGACGGCTTGTTCAAGATGAGAATGTCCTGATCCTCATAGAGAATATCAATCCCGTGCAGACAGGAAGACGCAGGCATTTCGCCGCTTAAGCAGGTCACTTCTTCCGGCACAGGCATTCCCGCGCCCGGGCCGGACGCTTTGTCTGACGCAGGCGCTTCTTTACCGCGTGCGGCGTCTTTACCGGTCTCAAGCTCCGGCACCCTGCCATCTTTCCGAAAATGTGCGATTGTCTCGTCCGTCATATAGATCCTGACGAGATCTCCTTCGGCAAGAAGCTCGCTCCCGTCCGCCTTTTTTCCGTTCCATTTTATATTTTTTTTGCGGAGCATTTTGTAGATAAAGCTCTGCGGAGCCAGATCCAGATATTTTCCGAGAAACTTGTTGAGCCTCTGCCCGGCGCTTGTCCCGTTTATACGAATCTCCTGCATCTTACATCCACCTCCAGCCTGGAAGGTATTTATTCTTTACCGTTCCCTTAGCGAGCTTGCCGAATCCCAGCGGATACCCGTCCACGCAGATCAGACACAGCCCGTCCCTGCATTTTTCTTCTTCCCCGGCCGCAAGCTGAATTGTTTCTCCCTTCAGATACCGAACCACACGTTCGTCACCGGCCGGAAAGGAAAGGACATCGGGATATTCCTGCATCCGCAGAAACATTGCAAGGGACTGGCTCGGCTCAAACCGGTTTTTCTTCATTTCACCCATAAACAGCCCGCACCTGAGGATGCGCAGCCCCTTTACACCAGGCATAGCTTCCGGTATATAATATACCCTTCCTTTCTGGACATCCATGCGAGCCAGGTCAAACGGAACCCGAAGGGAACGGATAAACTCCTCAGCCTCCCTGCTCAGCCGTTCTCTGGAAAAGACATAGGTTCCCGTGGGCGATGCTCCGCCCAAAGACAGCGGTGCCAGGGAGTCCGGAGATTCCGCCTCCTTCTTAAGCAGGGCGATAAAATGCCCCTCACCCTTCACCCTGTGCGGCCAGATTCGCCTGCACTTTGCAAGCTCCGGATTCGCCGTTAATCCCCATTCCGGATGCCCGCGGTCAAATCCGTCAAACATTGGAAGCTCCACAAGATGCAGAGCGGAATCCAGTGACAGCAGATACTCTACAGACTGTTCGTTTTCCTCTTTGGAAAAGGTACAGGTGGAATAGATCAGCATCCCGCCCGGTTTCAGCATGGTGACAGCCTCCTTCAGGATGGATCGCTGAAGCCCGACAAAAAGATCGACGCCATTGCTCTCCCACGCCGCAGTCATGCCCGGCTGTTTGCGAAACATGCCCTCTCCCGAACAGGGCGCATCGATCAAAATCTTGTCAAAAAACGCCGGAAAACGCTTTGCCAGCGTATTGGGAGGCTCGCTGGTCACAAGAATATTGCCCGCTCCGAACACCTCCAGATTTTTTAACAGCGCCTTGGCCCTGGAGCTGCTGATGTCGTTCGATACCAGCAATCCGGTGCCGCGCAGCTTTGCTGCAAGCTCGGTCGATTTTCCGCCCGGAGCGGCGCACAGATCTAAAACCACATCGCCCTCCCTGACAGGGAACAGACTGGCCGTAGTCATGGCGGAAGGCTCCTGCAGATAATAAAGCCCGGCATAATAATAGGGATGCTTCGAGGGTTTCATGTCTGTGTTCCCGCGTCGCTCCAGGGGCAATCCATCCCTGCCGCTATCCGAAGGCTGCCTTCCTTCCTGCGCCGGCACCGGCTTTCCTGCAGCCTTTCCATAATAAAAGCCGTTGGGGCACCACTCCACCGGCTCTAATGGAAAAGGGAACAGCTTCTGAAACTCCTGCACGGATATCTTGGCCGTATTGACCCGGAGTCCCTGATAGGACTCCTCCTCCAGTGAAGCAGCATAGTTTTCAAAATCTGTCCCCAGCATGTCTCTCATTTTTTCTTCAAACGCAATTGGTAATTCCATCTCTTATCCTATATCAGGCTCTGCGCCTTATATCCCTCCGAAATAATGTCAAGCTGTTTGGAAAAACGTTCCAGCTGTTCCAGATCCCCGGTTTCGTATACCCGCAGAAATTCATCCTGAATCTTCACAACCTCGCGCTTGTTCGCAACCTTGAACAGGTTCTGGATATTAATGAGGATATCCGATACCATGGCGGCCTTGATCTGGAAAATATTCTGCGCGTCCATGATCTCGCTCCGGACGGAGCCCATCTCCTTATCCAGCACCAGGATCGCGTCCGATGCCTTTAACAGCTTCTCCTTCAGATGCTCCGGCATATTGCCCTTGTACTTATACTGAAGAGAATGCTCAATCGTCGCCCAGAAATTCATCGCGAGCGTGCGGATCTGAATCTCCGCCTGAATCCTCTTTGTGCCATCTAACGTGTAGACATCATAATAGATGATCATGTGGTAGCTGCGGTAGCCGCTACTTTTCATGTTGTGTATGTAATCCTTTTCCCTGATCACTTCCATGTCGGTGCGGCTGTGTATGATCTCCACAACCTTCTCGATATCCTCCACAAACTGGCACATGATCCGGATGCCCGCCATATCAGAAATGCGGTCATCAATCTCCTCGATAGCAATATTCTTTTTCTGCATCTTGTCCAGAATGCTGGAGATCTTCTTTACTCTTCCCGTCACCTGTTCGATCGGAGAATACAGCCCCGCATTCCGGTATTCCTCAATGATATGATTAAATTTGACTACCAGCTCATCCACCGCCAGCCGGTACGGGTCTAAGATTTCCCGCCAAAGTTGTATCTCCATAATCTATTCTCCTCTTCGAATGGCAAGTAATATCTGACTGTTCCGCCGTATTATTTCCACAATTATTATTATTTTACCATAAATGTCAGAAAAAATAAAGTAGGAACTATCGATCAATTTCCCTTAAAAAAGAATAGGAATTGACACTTTCCTCCCTGCCGTCCGAAGCCCGCGCATAGATGCCAAAATGAAGGTGGACAGGAAATCTGCCGGAAACGCCCTCTTCCCCTTCCCCTGTATCACCCATGAAGCCGATCAATTCTCCTGCCTTGATCCTTCGCCCCTGCCTCATGCCGGCCGCATAGGAGTCGAGATGCGCGTAATAATAGTAAATTCCATTGTCAGAGGTGATCCCGATCCTGTATCCGCCCAGATACAGCCAGCCGATATTGGTCAGTTCTCCATCGGATACGCTGACCACAGGAATCCTTCCCGGGACATTTTTAAGATCCATGATATCGCAGCCTTCATGGCCTCCCTGAATCCTGGATGCTCCATAGGAATCCTCATAGGCAATCTCCTCCCTGTACGCGCGCGGTATAGGAAAACACCTGATATCCTCCGTGATCATGGCTTTTGTCTTCCGCATCGCACTGTCACATAACTGAAACTCCCTGCCAGCCGACAAAAGCCGGAAATGGCCGCACACCACAATCAGCGCCTCCACCGCCAGGATCGGAATGTACAGCCTGCTTTTTCTGTCCGGATATCCCATACGGACCTCCCGCTCGCTTTTTTTGACCGCATATATTCTAAACTGTTCCCCGTTACGCCCCTTCTACGCCGCGACTGATCCTTTGCAAAATCCGGTTTGCCCTGCGGTAAACCTGCTCCGGATCCGTCACAAGCGGATAAACTCCATCCCTGTATAGCACCTGTCCGCCAACCATCGTCAGCAAAACATTGTCGATGCTTCCGCTATATACCAGATTATTCATGATATGTTCAGAAGGCTGCATATTGGGCCTGTGCAGGTCTATGAGAACCAGATCTGCAAGCTTTCCCGCCGCAATGCCATCTGCGTCCATAAGCCCCAGCAGCCTGGCGCCATTCCTGACAGCCATTTGAAGCACCTGCTCCGGGGAAACCGCCGCCGGATCCTGATATTTCACCTTTTGAAGCGCTGCAGTCAGGTACATTTCCTTAAAGAAATTCAGGCTGTTGTTGCTCGCCGGTCCGTCCGTACCGATTGCAACCTGTATTCCCGCGTCCAGATAATCCCGGATCGGTGCGATGCCGCTTGCCAGCTTGAGATTGGATGAGGGGTTGGTCACCACATAGATCCCCCTGCGCTTCAGGATCTCCCGATCCTCGTCTGTGGTATAGATCATGTGATGTCCTGCGCCTCCATACTCAAAAAGTCCCAGCTTCTCCATGAGTGCCACCGGCGTGACGCCATTGCGTTCTATGCATTCCAGCACCTCACGCTTCGTCTCGCTGTTATGCATATAGACAGGAGCATGATACTGCCTGCAAAGAGCCGTGATCTCACGGAGCAGGGATCTGCAGCAGCTGTATTCAGAGTGAAATCCCAGCCTGTAATCGACAAGCGCGTGATATTCGTGAAATTTCTCATAATCCTCCGCCAGCGTGCGAACCGCTTCACCGACTTGATCCTCTTTGCCCAATACCGTGCCACAGATCACCACGCGGAATCCCATGTCCAGGCAAGCCCTGGCGATCATCTCTGGATAAAAGTACATCTCAAAGCTGGTGGTAATACCGCTTTTCAGGTATTCCATAACCGCAAGCTGCATGAGGGCATAGATATCCTCTTCTGTAAGCAGCGCCTCGGCGGGAAAGATCTTCTCGTTCAGCCACTGCTGCAATGGAAGGTCATCCGCATAAGAACGCAGGAAGGTCATAGGACCGTGGGCGTGGCAGTTCTTAAATCCCGGCATCAGCAGGTTACCCCCGCAATCGATCTGTTCATCAAACCGGTCCGTGCCGCAGCCGGTCTGTTCCTCAAGCTGCTCCGTACCGCAGCCGGTCTGTTCCTCAAGCTGTTCCGTACCGCAGCCGGTCTGTTCCTCAAGCTGTTCCGTGCTCCTTTCTGCGGTTTTTAGCACGCATTCAATCCGATCCCCGTTCACCCATATCTCCCCCGGAAAAGGCTGCGTCTCCTCCGGCGTATAAATGACCGAATTATAAAACCGTATCCGCATATCTGTCACACCTCCCGCATCTTAGAAACAGCGTTCCTCACCAGCGCCGTAAATTTCGCGCCCGCCTGCTGTCCGGCCTGCTTTACCTCTTCATGTGACAGCGGCGTTTCGCTGATACCCGCCGCCAGATTCGTAATCAGGGACAGGCCACAGATCCGCATGCCCATGTGGCGGGCAGCCACCGCTTCAACCGCCGTACTCATGCCAACCGCGTCCGCCCCGAGCATCCTGCACATCCGGATCTCGGCAGGCGTCTCATAGCTCGGCCCTGTCAGCTGAAGGTAGACTCCCTCCCTAAGATCAATATCAAGCTCTTCAGCAGAACTGCGGATGACCTGCATCAGTGCGGGATCATACACCTGGCTCATATCCGGAAAACGTTCCCCGAGGGCGTTCCGATTAGGACCGATTAGCGGGTTAGGCACAAAGCATGAAATATGATCCCGGATCAGCATCAGATCCCCGCACTGCATTTCCTCCTGGATTCCACCTGCGGCATTGGTAAGAAACAGCTTCTTTGCGCCTAATTGTCCCATCAGGCGCACCGGCAGTACAACATCCTGCATGGTGTAGCCTTCATAGTAGTGCACCCGTCCCTGCATGACAACCACTGGCGTTGCCTCCAGATATCCCAGCACGAATCTGCCCCTGTGACCCGGCACTGTAGAAACCGGAAAGCCATTAAGCTCCCCGTATTCGATCACCGCTGCCGGTTCCACCAGATCCGCCAGTTCTCCCAGTCCGGAACCCAGCACAAGCGCTGTCTCCGGCACAAAGTCCGTCCTCTGCCTGATCTGTTCCAGGCATTTCATGATCCGTTCCATACCCGCACCCCCTCTGTTTTCTCGTATCGTGTTCCCTCTCCGGCTGCCCGTCACAATTAATACTTACACCTTACTTTCTGTTTTCGTTATCCCAGAAATATACGACGACAGGCGTTCCGATATCGAAATTGTTGTATATGTTTTTCGCCAGGTCAAGCGGAAGATTCACGCAGCCATGGGAACCGCTGTAATAATAGATGCTTCCGCCATATGCGCTTCTCCATCCGGCCGCGTCATGCAGTCCGATCCCTCCGTTAAACGGCATCCAGTATGTCACCGGAGAC
Organism: uncultured Clostridiaceae bacterium; assembly: GCA_946185495.1. Classification (GTDB taxonomy): domain Bacteria; phylum Bacillota; class Clostridia; order Lachnospirales; family Lachnospiraceae; genus CAG-590. The sequence goes on from CAMHJT010000047.1 coordinate 8,495, forward strand.
TCGTATTCATACTCATATGTTGTCTTTGTCTCTGTAATCTTCTTTCCCTTTTTCTTCTTTGTGATCGTTCTTGTGACAGGCTTCTTTTCGCCTCTCAACACGGTAGGGCTTTGTTTGTTCTGGATTGCGTATAAGCCTATGCAGGTGCCATGCCCTTCAGATTCATTGCCGGAAACACAGTCCCCCTCGGCGATCACCCGTCCGTTTTTATAGGCGATCACCCTCTGTTCCGAGAGGTTGACCTCGATATAGGTTTTCCCGATATCGTTTTTTCCAAGCAAAGTAGAACCGGTCTTGATAAATACGACATCCACAGTTTTTTCGGTGCCTCCGCTAAGCGCCCGATAGAGCGCTTCCGCTGTAGCTTCCTCATCCATCTCATATCCGTAGGACGGACCTGTCACCTGAATCTCCTTGTCTTGGAAGGATGTAACAAAGCTGCGGTCAGAGCCCACCGTATTATACTGCTTCGCAAGCTCCGCCACATACTCCCTCACCAGCTTCCGGGAAACACTGAAGCTGGTTCCATTTTTTTCCAGAACCTTGTCATACAGCTCCATGCCCGGTTCTATCGCCAGGTCGTCCAGCTTCAGCGTAACGCTTTTGCTCTCATAAGCTCTCTTCTGCTCAAGCTCCTGTTTCAGTTCCGGATCATCTGCATGCACCTTCGGAAGCAGATAACATCCGTACTCAACCAGATCCACCTCTTTTTGCACCTCTGACAAGGCTTTTTCCACTATCTTTGTAAACTGTCCGGGCAGAATTGTGTTACCGTTCTTCTCGGCGATGATCGCGAATTTTCCATCCTCTACGCCGACATGCGCATCCTGCGGGGATTTCATTTTTTTCTCATTCAAAATATCCAGGGACGCGAGGATTCCATCCAGCGCATTCTGATCCCATGAGGTATTGACATGTACCTCATACGCGTGCGGTTCAAACGCATTGATAAACCATCTGGCCGCCCCCTGTTTCCGGATCACGCTCTCTGCCTGCTCAGCCGGAGAAATCTTTATGGAGATGTCATCCCCGTCTATCTCAATATCATCTGCACTGATCGTCTTGAGATTCAGCACATAGTGTTCATAAAAATCCTCCAGTGCCTGATCCGCTTCCTGCACCTTCATTCCGGACACATCCACTCCGTTGATGGTGGCATCCTTATAGAAATGTCCAGAGTAATAGATCGCGCCCGCCGCATAGATCAAAAGCAGCAGCGCCGCAACGCTTGACAGGCCGATCCGAAGAAATTTCTGCGTGCGGTCTGCCGGGATCACCGGATTCTTTGATTCATAAGCCTCAGAAACCGCCAGCTCCTGTGTGACATCCTCGCCGGCCTCATGTTCCTTGTCCTGCGGAGTAGACTTTTTCTTTTCGCCAGCCTGCCCGCCTGAATTTCCAGACGCATCCTTTCCATCCTGCGTTTCCTTCGTCGCGCCGGATTTCACTGTATTCTTCCTGCCATCCTCCGGTTTTTCCGTTGTAACCGGTGTCCTCCGACCGTTTTCTGCCTGCTTCGGGCTGTCAGGCTTTTTCCCGTCAGTTCCCGTCTGCGCCGGGCTGCCAGGCTTTTTCCCGTCAGCTCCCGTCTGCTTCGGGCTGCCAGGCTTTTTCCCGTCAGCTCCCGTCTGCGCCGGGCTGTCAGGCTTTTTCTCGTCAGTTTCTGTCTGCGCGGGCTTACCGGTCTTTTTCCTGTCAGCTGTCGCCTGCTTCGGAGCATCCGCTTCTTGAACCTCAGATACCGAATCAGCCAGCTCCGTCAGGTCTATGACCTCCTCTTTCTGAAGAATCGCGTCCATTTTCTCTGCCCGGATCTCCCTTACAGATGTATCCTGCTTGAGACCTGCCACCTCAACCAGGCCGGAGGTTTCCTTCCCGTTATCAGAATGATGTGTGGAACCAATTGCATGATTTTTCTTATCGTCCATTTGAACTCCCTACTTTTGACAGAGCGTCACGCTGACAATTTCCGGCAGATTGTTGATCCGGAATTTGATGGAATGATTGCCCAGCCCTCCGCTCAGTATCATATACCTGCCTGCATGCTCAAACAGCCCCCTGTCATACTTCGGAAAAAAATGCACCATTGGTGAGATCACCCCGCCCAGAAAGGGAAGCCTGACCATGCCGCCGTGGATATGCCCTGAAAAGGTCAGATCCGCCCCCCAGGCCGCGTAATCCTCAAAATAATCCGGATTGTGCGCCATAAAAATATGGTACAGCCCAGGATCACAGATGCCAAACAGTGATTCCAGATATCCCGGCGGCATGGGCGTTTTTTGAAACCTGCGGTATAGCTCCGGCGTCAGATTCAGGCCGTATAAACAGATACAGGCATTTTCTTTTACCAGCTTTGTTTTTTGATCCTGTAAAAATGACACATCGGCGGTGATCCGTTTTCTAAAATGCTTCCACATATCCCCATACTGTTCCGGATAGAGAACAGTGCGAAGCTCATGATTACCCAGACTGTAGTAAACGGGAGCGATCTGTGCCAGCGCGTTCACTGTCTGAGCCGCAATCTCCACATCTCCGTCCGACCTGCAGACGAACATATCGCCGGTGATCAGGATCACATCCGGTTTCGCTGCTTCCACCCGGCAAAGCAGCCGCCTATTGTGCTCGCCAAAGGCAGCGTTATGAAGATCCGTGAGCTGCACGATCCGGAATCCGTCAAATACGGGCGGCAGTTTTTCACTGCAGATCCGGTACTCCGTCACTGTCAGCCTGCGGTTTTCAACCGCGCTGACGAGACAAGCCAGAACCAAACAAACAATGATTAGTATACTAATTATTTGTATGAGATTCAAGAACAAAATCATTGGTAACCCCTTATTTTCTATCACTTTGTTACATTTTAATCGATTCCGTCATAATCAGGCTGAAGAATTATACATTTTTACAAGTACCTGCGACTGTATGCTTCACAGTCTGATTTATCTGCAGTTCAAATAATGGAGAAAAAGCTTCTGCAGGGTATGCCTGTATTTCTGTTTTTCTACTCCGTCTGCAGCGCACAGGTTCACGCTTCCTATCAGGGAGCCGTTCTGGTAGTAATCCATTCTGGCAATGATCTCTCCCTCCGAAACCGGCGCCTCGGATTTCAGAATAGCCAGTTCCTTAGAAACCGGCGCTGAAGCTGCCGGACCAACCAGAGGAAATTGGAAAGCATTCTGTGCCGTGACCTGAACCTCATCTGTGACGCCTCCCGAAATCCGTATCCGGTCATTTCCATCCAACACCTTCTCATCCCTGTAAATCGTACAGTTCGCGAAACCGTAATTGAGCAGCGCAGCGACATCCGCGTAGCGGATATCCTTCGTGGAGGAACCCATTACAACGGCGATCAGCGTGATTCCATTCCGGCAGGCCGTTGCGGACATGGAAAAACCGGCCACAGAGGTATACCCTGTCTTTAAGCCGTTGGCGCCCTCATATTTTTTCAAAAATTTATTGGTATTGGCCAGGCCGAATTCCGACTCTCCCCTTTTGGTACGGTGGGTGATGGTATCCATCCAGATCGTGGTATAATCCGTGACCTCAGGGTGTTTGAGCAGAAGCTCCCTCGACAAAATGCCGATATCCCTCGCGCTCATCAGATGTCCTGCTGCCTCCAGGCCGCACGCATTCTCAAAATGACTGTTCGTCATTCCAAGCTCTGCAGCCCTCTGGTTCATTCTGGCAACAAAGTCCTCCTCGCTTCCGGCAATTGCCTCCGCCATCGCGACAGCCGCATCATTCGCCGAGGAAACGATCATGCATTTCAACAGATCCTGCACGGTCTGTTCCTCGCCGGGTTCCAGATACACCTGGCTTCCACCCATATCGGCGGCATGTCTGGAAACGGTGACCACATCCGTCAATTTGAGTTTTCCCGCATCCAGCGCTTCGAAGGACAGAAGCATCGTCATCAGCTTTGTCACTGAAGCCGGCCTTTTCGCTGTATCCGCATTCTTTTCATACAGTACCATTCCGCTGTCAGCCTCCATCAGCAGCGCGGAGGGCGAAGTGATGGAAAGTTCAGGCTGCTTGACAATCTCTTCAGCTGAGCCTGCCGCTTTCACGCTGTCAATCTGTTTTTCCTGCCACGGCATCCGCACAGGCAGGCATATCGCGATGAGGATCACCATTCCCCGCATTATCCATTTTCCCAATGAAGTTACCCCCCGGACTTTTTAATAGTCTATGAGGAAAATGAATAAAATATGTGCTGTTATTTCCTACTGGATCACCTCATATACAACCGGACGCAGCTCAGGACGATTTTCAGACAACCTGTATGCCCGGACGAACCTCTTTTGTGCCTCCAAAAGCCGCTCCTCGTCATTTCCATAGAGCACGGCAACCGTCTCATCCGGCAGGATCCGGTCTCCCAGATGTTTCTTGAGCCTGATCCCGACAGTAAGGTCAATGGCGCTCTCCTTAGTCAGCCGTCCTCCGCCAAGAACAAGGGATGTCATGCCTATCTCCTGATTATCACACTCGCATAGATAGGCCTCCCTCCAATCCGAAGCGTTTTCCTGCTGCTTCGTCAGCATAGATCCTGTGATCGTCCGGGATAACGACGCTTTGGGAAAACGTGAAAAATCCTCCAGGCATTCCGCGTCTCCGCCCTGTGCCGCCACAAATTCCTTCATCTTCTCAAACGCTTTGCCGGATCGTACCGCCTCCTGAATCTGCCCTGCCGCGTCTTCTGTATTCTTCGCGCGGCCTGCGGCTTCCAGCATGTGTGCTGCCAGATTCCGGGAAACCTCCATCAGGCGTTTCTCTCCCTGTCCCCTTAAGCATAGCGCCGCCTCCTGCACCTCAAGGATATTCCCAACCGCATTGCCAAGAGGTTCATTCATATCCGTGATCACAGCGGTGGTTTTCCTGCCGGCCAGCTTTCCAATCTCAACCATGGTGGAAGCCAGCTTTCTGGCGTCCTCCAACGTTTTCATAAAAGCTCCGCTTCCGGTCTTTACATCCAGGACAATGGCGTCCGCGCCCGCTGCCAGCTTTTTGCTCATGATACTGGAAGCGATCAGCGGTATGGAATCCACTGTTGCCGTCACATCCCTCAGCGCGTAGAGCTTTTTATCCGCCGGCGCAAGATTGGCCGTCTGTCCGGCAATCGCAAAACCTACCCTGTTCACCTGCGCGATAAAATTCTCCTCCGAAAGCGACGTACAAAAGCCGGGAATTCCTTCCAGTTTGTCGATCGTTCCGCCTGTATGCCCAAGCCCGCGTCCGCTCATCTTCGCTACCGGAACTCCGAGGCTCGCCATAACCGGACCGATAATCAGACTGGTCTTATCTCCTACCCCGCCTGTAGAATGCTTGTCTACCTTGATCCCCTCAATTCCGGTTAGATCCAGCCTGTCCCCGCTGTCCGCCATGGATAGCGTCAGATCCGTGGTTTCCCTGGCGTTCATGCCCTGAAAATAGACAGCCATCAAAAATGCCGACATCTGGTAATCCGGAATGCGGCCGGCGGTAAAGCCGTCAACCATATAGGCGATCTCCTCCCGGCCAAGCGCGTATCCGTTTCTTTTTTTCATGATCAGCTCGTATGTATTCATTTCTATCCCCCTCCTCAGCTTATCTTCCCCTTAAAGCTGGTTCCGATCGGAAGCGGGCCTACGCCGAAATTCTCCGCGATCGTCGCGCCGATATCCGCGAAGCTTTCCAAAACGCCAAGGTTCACCGGCTCCTTCATCTGCCTGTGCCAGCAAAGGACCGGAACATACTCCCTTGTATGGTCGGTTCCTCGGAAGGCCGGATCACAGCCATGGTCAGCGTTGATGACCAGAAGATCGTCCTCCTTCATCGCGGCCAGCACCTCTGAAAGTCTGCGGTCAAAATCCACAAGTCCCCGGGCATAGCCCTCCACATCCCTTCTGTGTCCCCAGGTAGAGTCAAATTCTACAAGATTGGTAAAGATCAGTCCGTCATACTGTGTCTCCATAAAATCCAACGTCTGATCCATGCCGTCCATATTATTTTTGGTGTGCACCGTATCACCGATTCCCACGCCCGCGAAGATATCAGTGATCTTGCCGATTCCTGTCACCCTGTAGCCGGCTTCCTTCATGTAGCACAAAAGATTCTCCCTCGAGGGTTCCAGTGAAAAATCCCTCCGGTTGGAGGTGCGAACATACTTCCCGTCCTCCTGGACAAAAGGCCTAGCGATCACCCTCGCAACCCCATGTTCGCCCTGCAAAAGCTCCCTTGCCGTCCGGCAGATCCGGTAGAGTTCCTGGATCGGGATCACGCTTTCATGCGCCGCAATCTGGAATACGGAATCAGCAGAAGTATAAATAATGGGATAACCGGTGCGCATATGCTCGTCCCCCATCGACTGTATGATCTGCGTTCCGCTTGCCACTATATTTCCAAGGTAGCCGGACAGCCCCGTCCGAACCATCAGCTCCCTTAAAAGCTCCTTCGGAAATCCCGCCGGATAGGTTGGAAACGGCTGCCGGGTATGAATTCCCGTCATCTCCCAGTGCCCGGTGGTGGTATCCTTTCCCGCCGAAAGCTCCGCGGCTTTCCCGTATGCTCCGACCGGCCGAACGCCTGTCTCCGGCATGGCTGTGCCCGGTATCGAAAACAGGCCGAGGCGCTCCAGATTGGGAAGCGGCAGCTTCCCCTTGGCTTTCATGATATGTCCGAGCGTATCTGCACCCGCATCTCCATACTCCGCCGCGTCAGGCGCCTCTCCGATCCCGACGCTGTCCAATATGATCCAAATCACTCTCTTAAACATAATTCTTCCCGTCCTCTCTGCCCAGTTTTTTCTTGATCGTACAGGTCTGGTCCTTGCAATACCTGCACTGCAGCACCTGGTTGGAGCCGCTCCAGAACCGCTCCGGATGCCTCGCATAAACGATCTCCCAGCGGATCAGAACCACCAAGGAGACAAAAAACAGTGACCAGCTGAAAAAATTGCGGATAAACAGCATCGGGGTAAACATCATAAAGTGTCCCCAATCATAAATCCGGCAGTTGACACAGCACTTGTTTTTCATGATATTGGACTGGAACGGACAGTAAAACAGAATGCAGATGTAATCACATAGATAGTAAAATACTGTCAGCATCAGCAGATCCACATCATCCACCACGTCAAAAAGGTACAAGAATCCGACTATCGCATTCATAAACAGCCACACCAGCATGACAAACCACGCCTTCTGGTTCTGGTTCTGCACATACTTGAGCAGTTCATATTCTGAATAGCCCTCTATGGGTACATATTTCTCCTGCTTCATCTTCAGCAGCGCCATGGATTTCAGGCTGCTCGGAAACAGATGCAGCGCCATCGTCCCCATGAACAGCAGCCAGAGAATATGGATCGGCGTGACGCCGTACCGGATATCCTGAGTCATAAATGAAACCATCCAGTCCCTGTGTTTGCAGTAAAGTACAAAAACTGACAGAAAAACTATCAGACGTATCAAAAATTTTACAAGGTACACTTTCATTTTCAGTGTTTTTTTCATTGGCTCGTGCGCCTCCGTCCCAATTTCTAATCCATATATTAGTTCAGCGATAAAATGCCGGCATACAATCACATGCATGCCGGCACACAAATTTCCGTATACTCTCAGGGATCCCAGCCTGCCGGAAACAGACACCTATGGCAGATGATTATTCCGAAAGCCAGTCTACATGGCCATCCCCAATGTCATAGATCGCTCCAATGATATCAACCTCTGACGCCTTGATCTCCTCATGATCGGCAAATTCCTTCTCAATAATGCCGACACTGCGCTTTACATTGAGGCCGCAGGCCTTATATCCGTCCTTCTCGTCCCCGATTGCCGCCTTGATCTCGTCAGTAAGGTACTTGATATACCCTTCGCCGTCACCTTCCATGGCCGCGCCGACCGCGCCGCAGTTGGTATGCCCCAGAACCATGATGACCTTGGTGCCCAGATGCGCTGCCGCATACTCAATACTGCCAAGCTGGTGTGTTCCAATCACGTTGCCTGCAACCCTGATCACAAACAGCTCCCCGATGCCCGCGTTGAAAATAGCCTCAGGAATCACCCTGGAATCTGAACAGGTAATCACAATCGCATACGGATGCTGGCCGTTTTCCTTTGTATCCTTGCGGATATCAGCGGATACGTCTCCCGTATTCATACCCGTCTCCACATACTTCTGGTTACCAGCTTTCATTTTTTCAATAATCTCAGAATTTTTGTACATAAGTCATCCTTCCCGGCAGTATGCTGCCACTTACCTACGGTCATTAAGCTGCTTCATCTGTCACGTTCAAATGTACATTCATTATATCATGTCGCCTGTCGGCTCCATGGGGCCGGTCTCCGCTCCGCAAATTCCCGCCCCATGCCAGCATGGGCGTCGTTTTGCTCATTATATCATATTCCGGCACGCCACCGCAAGCCAAAAATACTTCTCTCCCCATAATTCAAATACACTCTCTTTTTCTCAATACCGCCAGCGCCGCGTAATGCAGAACCTCGAACCGTTCCGGCGCAATTTCATCAAGCAGCTTTCTGTGCTCAATATCCCATTTTTCCAATTCTTTCTCTGTCAGTGACGCGCCCACGCCGCGGCAGGCTTTCATCCTTCCATGCCAGGATTCCTTTGTAAACGGCACCATAACATGATATTCCTCATGCTCCTCCATCTCAAAGTAATCATTCGCCACATCCGGAATCCAGATCGGATGCATGGTCTCACCAGCACCTGACCAGCCGGGACTGTATTTCAGAACAAGTTCCTCGCTTTTCCCGGCTATCGGATCTTCAAACGGAAGCCAGGCCAGATACAGGATCAGCAGCTTCCCATCTGGTTTTAACAGATCTGCCAGCTTCGGAATGACACGCCCATGGTCAAAATACCAGAAACACTGGCAGGCCGTGATCACGTCAAAGCTTCCCTTCGGAAATTCCATCTCCTCTGCAGAAACCGCCAGAAAATCTATGTCCATTTTTTCCGATGCCGACAGACGCTTCGCCTGTCCGATCTGTTCCGGAGAGATATCCGTACCCGTCCATTTGGCGCCATACCGGTACAGATTACGCGGAAGCACGCCCGTACCCGTTCCAAGATCAAGCACCTTCTGCCCTTCCACGCAAAGCCCCCGGTCAATGATCCTCTGATAAAACTTTTTCGGATAGATATCCCTGTACTTCGCATACTCCTCTGAAATTCTTCCCCAGTCAAACGCTTTTCCTGCATCAATCCGATTGTCTGTTATTTTCATAGCCATTCTCCTCCAATTACTTTTCAAAAAATAGGCGTTTTCGAAACGATATACTGTTTCGATCGGCTTTGCGCAAGCTATATATTTTTGCCTATCCCCCAGTCAACAGCAATATGACAGATTCTTTTCATTCATCCCTGTAAAGATAATCCACGAGACGATTATTTCTACGTAAACGCGTTGCTGCAAGTATCTCCTCTCTGGTTTCTTTTTCCATATCCAGATAAACCATCAGCGTTTTCAAAATGCTGCCTTTCCTTCACATAATCCGTTGTGGCAATACTCATGCGTATTGCCTCCTTTTCCATAAATGACCACTTTTTCATAGTCAATGACGAATAAATAAACAGGATAACGCCCGCTGCTATGAGCAGAAACATAAATGAAACTCCCACGCCCCCGCTAATCTTTTTCCAGGCTCCCGCACCGCTGAGATCAACAGCGCCAATGCCTACGGGTCCGACCATTGAAAGAATACAGAACGCTACGCCTATTGCAATCTGCCATGCCTGTCTATTCGCTGCGATCAGGTATTCCTTCGCGTCCTCAAGGCTTAACTCTCTCCTGTTATCCTTATCAGATGCTTCTACGATCCTTTCTATTCCAAGTTCATCAGCAATCTCATCCAGATTGCCAAACTCAGAAATAACTGTTCCTACCGCTGCATTGTCACTCATTCCCTCAGCGATCAGTTCGTTATATTTGTCTTCCATCATCTGCCATAATTCGTCTTTTGCCTTCTTGACTTTTGGCGTACCCGGAAGATTGGCAAACATACTTTCCAAATAGTTTCTTATTGTTTCCATATCATCACATCTCCATTCTATAGATACCCATAATCTGTTTTTCTTTGCGAAAGCAGCATATTCCATTCCCTCTGATCGTTACACTCCATACATCTTAGATATCATCCCGTATAAAATTTTCGATCACATCCTTTGTCAGATGCCACTCCGCGCATTTCTCCTTGTAATATTGCCTTCCCTCATCCGTTATGCGGTAATACGTCCTTCTCTTTCCGCTGTTCTCATCCGAAGAAAATGATTCGACATATCCATTCT
>CAMHJT010000048.1 GCA_946185495.1 uncultured Clostridiaceae bacterium
GGCGTTCGCAAATAGCCCTACGTTGCAAATAAACGATCCTCTGGGAGCCTGTGTACCGGTTGAATGATGAACAGTTACCGACAGTTGACTGACAAAGAGGAGGCAGGGTTGTGTATTGGTTGACAATCCTGCTTTTTTCATTATATAATAAAACCGATCATATCTGAAGGGGAGGAGTGTCGGAGAAGAAGTGTAGAACTGACAAAAGCTCCTTCAGGGAATGAAATGTTAAAAATATCAGAAAAGGAGAAAGCTTATGAGAAAGAGAGCATTGAGTCTTGTGCTGGCCGCAGCTATGGTGATCGGACTTGTGACACCGGGAACGAGCGCGCAGGCCGCTGCGAAGGTCAAGCTGTCAGCGAAGAAGCTTACGTTGACGGTGGGGCAGTCGAAGACACTGACTGTCAAGAAGGGCAGCAAGAAGGTCAAGAGCGTAAAGTGGAAGACCAGCAACGCCAAGGTGGCAACTGTCAAGAAGGGCAAGGTGACGGCGAAGAAGGCCGGAACAGCCAAGATTACCGCGACTGTCAGCAAGAAGAAATACACCTGTAAGGTCACGGTAAAAGCGAAGACGGCACCTGTAACGACAGAGCATGTGATCTCTGCGGTGACGACAGAACAGAAATCCGTTCCGACGACACAGCAGCCTGCGGTATCCACGACAGAGAGCCAGACCGTGCCGGTACCGGCAACGGAGGATAAGACTCCCCAGACGGTGACGACGGAGGACAAGACCGGAGCGAATGTGACGACGGAAGACAAGACCGGAACAGACGCGACGACGGAGGACAAGACCGGAACAAGCGCGACGACGGAGGACAAGACCGGAATAGACGCGACGACCGAGGAGGAGACAACGGAGTTGGACAGCGAATTCTTCAAGAACAATGTGGAAATTGAATACAGCACGATTGTGAAGCATGTGGATTTTGATCTGAAGACAGATGGCGGCGGCGAGCCGGATCCGGTTGAGGTTCAGCAGCTTGAGGAACTCGGATTTAAGATCGAGAACGGCAAGGCAACGAAGGATCAGCAGTGCGAGTCTGTGAAGTACACCTTTAAGAAGCTTCCGACCAATCTGGAGCAGATTGAGTCCTTCTTTGCGGAGGAGGAAAAGGTTGTTGCGGATGAGAGCGGAACCGTATGGAATTACGGCGGTTTCAATGCCATGGCAGCTAATATCTGCGCGGCCTGTACCTTCAAGGGCGGCAGCAATCCTTCGGATCCGATGTTCTCCAATGATCCGGTGCGGGATATGTTTGAGTACATTAACGGTCCTGCTTCCAGCATGGATATTGCCAAGGCGCAGATGGACAACGCCATCACTTCTATGAAGCAGGCGATTGAGACCTGCGGCGAGAATGTATATAAGAGCTACTTTAACGGCGCGACGACGCAGAACTACTATACGCCGGATCAGCCGTATGTGCTTGAAATGTACAAGGGACCGTACTATATCGAGAGCAAGGAAACCATCACTGGAACGAGGCCGACGACCTACATGATCCTTGTGAAGTCCGGCGGAGCGGATTCTGAGCGGTACATTGATGTCTATGAGTCTACCAAGACGGGCAGATGGTTCTCTTATGAGAATCAGTTCATGCATGTGATCGCGAACGATTTCAAGACGCCGGTCAAGCCGGTGGATCCGGAAAAGCTTATCCCGGAGGATAATGGATATTTCAGCGAGCATGTCAAAATTGATTATGACATCATCGAAAAGCATGTGGACTTTGACCTGAAGACGGATGCGGAAGGCAATCCGGATCCGGCAGAGGTTGCGGAGTTGGAGGAGCTTGGCTTTACGATTGAGGACGGCAGGGCGGTCAAGGACCAGAAGTGTGAGGCTGTGAAGTACACGATTGACAAGCTGCCGGAGACAGTGGAGGATATCAAGTCCTTCTTCGCGGCCAAGGAGAAGATCGAGACGGACGAGAATGGAACCGTATGGAATTATGGCGGCTTCAACGCTATGGCAGCCAATATCTGCGCGGCCTGCACCTTCAAGGGAGGCAGCAATCCCTCCGATCCGTATTTTTCCAAGGATCCGGTAAGGGAGATGTTTGAGTACATCAATGGACCTTCCGAAAGCATGGATATCGCGAAGGCACAGATGGATAACGCGATTTCTTCCATGAAGAGCGCGATCCAGGCGTGCGGCGAGAATGTATACAAGAGCTATTTTAACGGCGCGACACCGAAGAATAACTATACGCCGGATGAGCCGTTTGTGCTGGAAATGTACAAGGGACCGTATTATATTGAGGCCAAGGAGACCATTACCGGTGAGAGACCGACAACTTATATGATCCTTGTGAAGTCAGGCGGAGCGGATTCCGAGAAGTATATTGACGTTTATGAGCAGAAGGAGAACGGAATCTGGTACTCCTTTGAGAACCAGTTCATGCATGTGATCGCGAATGATTTCAAGGAGCCCGCGGAGCAGGTTGATCCGGATAAGTTAAAGGCTGAGGATAATGGATACTTCAGTGAGAATGTAAGCATTGAATATGGCACAACTGTAAAGCATGTGGACTTTGACCTGAAGATGACAGATGGAGCGCCTGATCCGGCAGAGGTAGCCGAGCTTGAGGCAAAGGGCTTCACGATTCAGGATGGCAAGGCGACCAAGGACCAGGTTTGTGAATCCGTAAAATATACCTTTAAGAAGCTTCCAGAGACGGTGGAGGATATCAAGTCCTTCTTCGCGGAAAAGGAAAAGGTGGTTCAGGATGAACAGTACGGTGAGTTAAACTATGGCGGTTTCAACGCCATGGCGGCGAATATCTGCGCGGCCTGCACCTTCAAGGGAGGCAGCAACCCAGCGGATCCGATGTTTGAGAAGGATCCGTCAAGGGAGATGTTTGAATATATCAACGGACCTCTGGACAGCACGAACATCGCAAATGCACAGTGGCAGACCGCTGTCACGTCCATGAAGCAGGCGATTCAGAGCTGTGGAGGAAATGTATATAAAAGCTTCTTCAACGGCGCGACGCCGAAAAACAATTATGAGCCGGGTGAGCCGTTTGTGCTTGAGATGTATAAGGGCCCATATTACATCGAGGCAAAGGAGACGATCAACGGAGACAGGCCGACAACCTACATGATCCTTGTGAAGTCCGGCGGAGAGGATTCTGAGCGTTACATTGATGTGTATGAACAGGAGGAGAACGGAATCTGGTATTCCTTTGAGAATCAGTTTATGCATATCACAGCAAATAATTTCAAGGTTCCGGAAGAGGAACTGTAAGAACTGGCAGGGAGGGGAGAAATCCCCTCCCTTCCGTTGCGTTTTTTAAAAATTGGGTATACTTAATGGGTGAGTATTTAATTTGCAATTGCCTGTTTGATTTGATAAAGGTGGTGATGAGAATTGAAGTCTTTTTTCCTGTTTGAAACGGAGCTTCCGGCGGACAGCGGTTTTCCACTGTTCGGATTTTGCCACTGGTGCTGGCTGATCGTCATTTTGCTGGCATCCGCGGCAGCGGGACATGCGTACCGGAGATTGCCGGCACAAGGACAGAAAAAATGGAATCACAGGCTCGGGGTGTTCTTTCCGGTTTTATCGGTCTACAGGGATCTGGTGCTTGCCCTGACGGGACATTATAGCGTTGCTTTTCTGCCGTTTCACCTGTGCAGTATGGCGTTATGGATCGCCGCAGTCTATTGTTTTACGGACAACCGTTTCCTGGGCGTTGTCTATGTGCTGCTGTGTGTTCCGGGCGCGGCAGCCGCTCTGTTGTTTCCAGACTGGAGTGCCTACCCGCTTTGGAATTATATGCATATCCACGATTTTGTTTCCCATGGCCTGATTGTGGTATTTGGCGTATGCCTTGTCTGTTCGAACCGGGTAATGACACGGTGGAGGGACTTGCGGTATCCAGCTGTATTTGGGGTTGCGGGGATGTTTCTGATCGGCCTTGTCAATGACCGTCTGCATACAAACTTCTGGTTTGTCAGCCGCCCCTCCGCGGATTCTCCGCTGGTGTGGATTCTGGAAAAAACAGGGGATACGTGGTATCTGGCAGGATATTTCCTGTTCTGTCTGGCTGTCATCTCTGCCTGGCAGGGAATGATACTACTTTACAGGCGTGTGAGGTAAAACGAACGGACAGCCTGCTGATATACACTTTTTAAAAAATATACTTTGTAACCGGCTTTACTTGTGCTATACTAGCGTTATAAAGGAGGGCGCGCAGATGATTTGGAAAATTTTGGGAATAGAGGCCACAAAAAATGAGGAGCAGATCCGGAGTGCGTACAGGGAGAGGTTAAGAGACGTAAACCCGGAGGATGATCAGGAAGGCTTTAAGGAATTACGGCGTGCCTATGAGGAAGCGTTGGACTATGCAGGGCAGGAGGAGCCAGAACAGGAGGAAGACGAAAAGCCGGAGGCTTCGAAGGGAAAGAAGACTGAGGTTGACCTCTGGATGGACCGGATCGAGGCGCTTTACCGGGATATCAGGACAAGAAGGGATCCGTCAAGGTGGAAAGCATTGCTGGAGGATCCGGTATGTGAGGATCTGGATACGGAGCTGGAAGCTGGAGAGAGGCTTCTTGTTTTTTTGATGTCTCATTCCTACATGCCGCAGGAGGTATGGCAGCAGGTTGATAAACGATTTGGATATCTGGATAATATAAAGCAGTTGAAGGAGCGTTTTCCGGAGAATTTTCTGGAGTATGTCAGGTGGCAGATTGAGAATCCGTCCTTTATAGATTTTTCTTTGTTTGAGGGTAAGACAGACTCGGATGCGGATGAGTACATCAACACACTCTATGACGTAAAAAATGCCATTGAAGACAGAAAACCCGCAGAGATCGGACAATTGTTCCGGGAGTTATCCCGGTTTGAGATTTCACATCCCTTTGAGGAGGTGGAAAAGGCCAGGTTTCTTTTGAAAAAAGATCAGGGAGGCGGGGGAGAAGACGCAAAGGAAGCGCTCCGGATCATGGAGGATCTGGATTTTGAGTATTCCAATCAGCCGTATATCGAGCGGATTTACGCGCAGGCGCTGATCGCGAACAGCCGTATTCAGAAGGCGAAGGAAATCTATGAGGGGATTTTGGAAAACTCGCCGGATAATTATGGGGCGCTGCTTGGCAGGGCGAATTGCATCTTTTTGCTTGGAGATGAGGAAGAGGCCAAGGAGTTGGTCGAGGATATTCTGGAGGAACGCGTACAGGACACTGACAGCCTGGAGCTGCTGGACAAAATCAATGAAAAGCTGGTTGAGCGCTATCAGTCTGAGCTTTCGAAGGAGCAGGACAGGGAAATTGTTTTCAAGCTTGGATGGTGCTATTACCAGCAGAAGAAATTTGAAGAGGGCCTCGCGCTTTTGGAGCATATAGAGAAAACAGACGACTATGATTATGTGAATCTGTGCTGCCGGCTGTATCTTGCCAGTGAAAAATATGAGGAGGCTATGCCTTATGCCGCAAAATGGGTACAGATGATCGAGGAGACTGTAGATGACGGCTCAAAGGAGTCGCAAAAGAGGAAGAACCGGCTATCCCTCGCACATTTTTCGATTGGAATCTGTCTGTGGGAGACGTCCTATAAGAGCGCGGAGGGGGCACTGCGCCAGTACAGGTTCGTGGACGCGGTTACCTATATAGAAAAAGCGATCCATGAGGAGCAAAACGCGCTCGTAAGGTATTCCTACATGGAGCAGCTTGCCAGATTTTATCTGGAAAATAAGGATTATCAGGAGTGTATCAGGATCTGCAACGAGATCATTCAGAGGGATCCTGGATTTTTCCCGGCCTACGTACATCGGCAGAAAGCCAATTATGAATTGCGCAACGCCAAAGAGGTGATCGACGATTACTACGCCTGCCTGGATTTATATCCTGGATTTGCGCCTGTGTATGTGCTGGCTGCGGAGGTATTTTTCGCGTTTGACCAGTATGAGGATATAGAGGATGTGCTCGCGGAGGCTGAAAAGGAGCAGGTGGAAAGTGACGCGCTTGCGCTTATGCGGATTAAATGCCTGCATTATAAGGAATTTTCGACGGAGCATGTGAAGGAAGCACTGCAGGCTTTTGGGATTCTGTTTGAAAAGATCCGGCAGCGCGAGTGGGAGACGGATATCGAGGATATATCCGACCTGTATAAGGAACACGCAATTTTGTATTGGGATCTGGATCAGACGGACCGGGCGTTGGAGATCATCGAGGACGGCATAAAAAGGAGCGGGGATGAGGCCCTGCAGCTGAAATACCTTAAAATAGATGTACTGAACAGGGAAAAGAGGCATGAGGAGGCGTTGTCTGTATGCAACGCGCTGCTTGGTGAAGAGCCGGATAACCTGACTGCCAGGGCGAAAATGGGTTCCTGCTATGAGAGAATGGATGAGCATGAAAAGGCTATTTCCTGTTACAGGGAGATACTCTCAAAGGATCCGGACAATATTTCCGCAGTCAGGAGGCTGATGTATCTGTATAGCTATCTGAGCGACCAGGAGGATGACCGGCAAAAATGCAGAAAGGGCATATTTTACGCGACGAAGTTGATCGGGCTTACCGGCAGCGCAGAGGGTTACATTGAGAGGGGGAATCTCTACATAGATCTCTTTGAACTGGAAAAGGCGGTGGAGGATTGCAGAAAGGCCATAGAGCTGGATCCGGAGGCGTATTACGCGTATAATAACTTAGGCTGCGCGCTGTTGAAGCTTAGGAGGGTTGACGAGGCTGTTGAACCGCTTTTACAGGCGGTGGCGATGGATCCGGATAAGGATCATCTGCCGTGGATGAATCTGGCGGAGTGCTATTGCCTCAAAAAGGACTATGATCAGGCGATTCATGCTTATCAGGAGGTGCTCAGGCTCAAGCCCAAGGCGTTCCGTATCCAAAAGGAGATTGCGGAGCTTTGGACAAAAAAAGGAGAGTACGGGAAAGCAGCCGAGTTTTATAAGAAACAGGCACAGGAGATTGAAAAACGTATTTCTGAGATGTCTTTATCCAAACGGTTGAAATATTTCGCGGAAACTGAACTGAATGATGAGAAGGAAAAACTGCTGATGATGTATTTCCATGTTGCGGATGTCTGGCGGTTATCAGGGGACAGGAAAAAGGCTCAGAAGTATTACAAGCTGGCGGAAAACGGGCCGTCAGCCCTGTTTCAGTATGTGTCCTGTGATGTTTACGCCAAGCTGGCTGAGTATTACAGGGATATCGGAGAGGCTGCATACGCCCTGAAGCTGGTAAAAAAGGCGTTGTCCGTGAAGGATCCCGGATTAAGAAACGGGTATGACTACGTGTACCTGTCGTTTGTCGGCGCGACTGTCTGCTTTGAACTGGGACAGGCTTCCCAGGCGGCAATCTACGCGGAGAGTTTTCTGGAGTACAAGATTGAGCAAAAGGGTGGAGAGAAGAAGGTTCTGGAGGATGCCAGGTACCGTCAATCATATTTGTATGATATTGCAGTGATGAGTCTCTGCTCCGGCAATCTTCAGAAGGCGGAAGCCTGTCTGGATCAGATGAGGGAATGCAGGCTTTGTGTGACCTGTGAATACTGGGACTGTTTTGAGTATTATTTTTGCATGGGGCTTTTAGAGGAGATCAGGGGAAATAAGGAAAACGCCAGGAAACTGTATGAAAAATCACTTGAACTCGATTCGGATTGCACTTATGCAAAACATCATTTGGAGAAGCTTTGAAAAATCCGAAGGAATGTGTTATAGTAAAATAACAGTTGCTGAGAGGCAACGCTGTTTTGCTGTGCAGACTCTGGCCGGACAGCAGATTTATTCCGGCTGCAGGGTTTTTTATGAGCAGGGGGCGCGTAAGGAAGAATCCCGGCTGAAGCCGGACTCGTCCCGCGCGGCGGGCAGGATGGATAAATCCTTGCTGCCTGATTGATAATTCGGGCCTGACGGAACCGTCAGGCAACAGGATGGAATAGAGGTTAGAATATGATTATTGGAATTGATTTAGGAACAACAAACAGCCTGGCTGCTTATTATACAGAAGATGGCCCAAGGATCATTCCAAACCGGCTGGGAAAGAACCTGACGCCCTCTGTGGTGAGCCTGGATGAGGATGGACAGGTATTGATCGGCGAGACAGCCAGAGAGTATATGCAGCTTCACCCTGACAGCGGTGCTTCTGTATTTAAGAGGAGCATGGGCAGCGAGAAGGAATATATGCTCTCAGGGAAGAAGTTTCTGCCGGAGGAGCTGTCGGCGCTTGTGCTCAAAGCGTTGAAGGAAGATGCCGAGAGCTTTCTTGGGGAGGAAGTGACGGAGGCTGTTATCAGCGTGCCGGCCTATTTTAATGACCAGAGAAGAAAGGCAACGAAGCGTGCCGGGGAGCTGGCAGGCTTTAAGGTAGAGCGCATCATCAGCGAGCCGACAGCCGCAGCCATCGCTTATGGGCTGTATCAGAACCGGGAAAATGGAAAATTCCTTGTGTTTGACCTGGGAGGAGGAACCTTTGACGTCTCAATCCTGGAGCTGTTTGATTCTATCATTGAAGTGCGGGCGGTAGCGGGCGACAATTTCCTTGGCGGCGAGGATTTTACGAAGGTGATCGAGCAGATTTTCTATGACAGGAATCCGGAGCTTGACCAGAACGCATTATCCTTGAAGGAGTTGAAATACATCAGCCGTCAGGCGGAAAAGTGCAAGCTCCTGTTCTCTGACCAGCGCATTGCGGGCATGCAGGTGAGGCTGGGCGAGAAGACTTATGAGATGCAGCTGTCGATCGATGAATTTGAGGCAAAATGCGAGGATCTTTTAGACAGGATCCGGCAGCCGATCCGGAGGAGCCTTTCGGATGCCAATATCCGGCTGCGCGATATCGACAGGATCGTGCTTGTAGGAGGCGCCACGAGGCTTGCTTTTATCCGCAAGTTTGTGGGCAAGCTTTTCCATAACCTTCCGGACACTTCGATCAATCCGGATGAGGCGGTTGCTTTGGGCGCAGCGGTCCAGGGCGCCATGAAGGAGCGCAGGGACAGCATTCGGGAGGTGATCCTGACAGATGTATGTCCGTTCACGCTAGGGACGGAGGTTGTGCTGGAAAAGGACAACGGTCGGTTTGAGGATGGCCATTTCTGTCCCATTATCGAGCGCAATACCACGATACCGACCAGCCGGACGGAACGGCTTTATACGGTCAATGACAATCAGACGCAGATCCGCTGCAAGGTGCTGCAGGGGGAGAGCCGGTTTGCTTCCAATAACGTGCTGCTGGGAGAGATACGGATCCGCATTCCCAAGGCAGAGGCGGGCAAGGAAGCTGTGGATGTGACCTATACCTATGATGTGAATTCAATCCTGGAGGTGGAGATCAAGGTCGTTTCCACAGGAGAGGTGACCAGGCAGATCATACGTACTAATGCCACCGACATGACGGATGAGGAGATTCAGGAGCGCATGGAGGCGCTGTCCTATCTGAAGATTCATCCCCGTGACAAGGAAGAGAACAAGCTGCTGCTGTTAAAGGGAGAGCGCCTTTATGAGGAGAGCATCGGCCGGGACAGGATGCAGATCGAATATGCGCTGCGCGAGTTTGAAAAAGCGCTGGATACCAGGGAGGAAAGCGTGATCGAGGGCGCAAGGAGGGATTTTAAGGAGTTTTTGGAGGAATTTACGGGAGTGTAGGGGGTGGCTGAGTGGACGGCTCCCGGCGGATCGTTCATTTACACTCCGGGCACGCTCGCGCTTAGTTGCTCACGCAGCGGTACCAGGTTCGCCTCCGTTGTCGGCTCATCAAGAACCGGCGTTCACAAATAGCCCTCCGTTGTAAAGAAACAATCCTTTGGGAGTCTGTGTATTGGCTGAGGGCAGAATAGCAGCTTTCACTTTACAAAAAACACCAAGTTGATTATAATGGGAAAAAATGAGCATTGCGACGGTCAAGCTTGCTTGAACCGTCATAATGCGAATGACCACCATGAGCAGAGCGAGTGGAAAAAATGAGCATTGCGACGGCGGGTCTTGCTTGAACCGTCATAATGCGGAAGATAAAAATGTAGATGGAATGGACAGGAGGTAACGTGATGGATTACAAGAATGCAGGAGTGGATATCGAAGCGGGATATAAGTCAGTGGAGCTGATGAAGGAGCATATCAGGAAAACCATGCGGGAAGAAGTGCTGACGAATATAGGAGGTTTTTCGGGAGCATTTGCCATTGATAAGTTTAAGAATATGGAGCATCCTACATTAGTATCAGGAACGGATGGCGTGGGTACGAAGCTGAAGCTTGCATTTTTGATGGACCGGCACGATACCATCGGCATAGATTGTGTTGCTATGTGTGTAAATGATATTGCCTGCGCGGGAGGCGAGCCGCTGTTTTTCCTCGACTATATCGCCTGCGGTAAAAACTATCCGGAAAAGATCGCACAGATCGTGAGTGGCGTGGCAGAGGGCTGTGTGCAGTCAGGCGCTGCACTGATCGGCGGTGAGACTGCCGAAATGCCGGGCTTTTATCCGGAGGATGAATACGATCTGGCCGGGTTTGCGGTTGGAGTGGTGGATCAGAAGGATCTGATCACCGGCAGCGGGATCAAGCCGGGAGACGTGCTGGTGGGTATCGCGTCCAGCGGCGTACACAGCAATGGATTCTCTCTGGTCAGAAAGGTATTTGATATGACGAAGGAGTCGCTTTCTACTTATTACGATGAACTGGGCAAAACCCTTGGGGAGGCGCTGCTTATGCCGACAAAGATATATGTGAAGGCGCTTCGCAGTGTGAAGGAGGCAGGCGTGACGATCAAGGGCTGTTCCCACATCACAGGCGGCGGCTTCTACGAAAATATTCCCAGAATGCTTCCGGATGGAGTCTGCGCGGTAGTGGAAAAGAATTCCTATGAGGTGCCGGCGATCTTTAAGCTGCTGGCTAAGAAGGGTGAGATCGCGGAGCAGATGATGTACAATACCTACAACATGGGAATTGGAATGATGCTTGCGGTGGATGCCGCAGATGTAGACAGGACGCTTAACGCGCTGCGTGCAGCGGGTGAGGAGGCGTATGTGACGGGCAGGATCGAAGCAGGCGAAAAAGGAGTACGCTTATGTTAAGGATTGTTGTGATGGTATCCGGAGGCGGAACAAATCTGCAGGCGATCATCGACGGAGTGGCGTCTGGTGAGATCACGAATACGGAGATTGCCGCTGTCATCAGCAATAACAGGAAAGCATATGCGTTAGAGCGCGCAGGCAAGGCTGGTATTCCGGGCATAGTTGTATCTCCGGGAGAATTTGAAAGCAGGGAGTCCTTTCATGAGGCACTGCTTGAAACGGTAGACGCGCTGCAGGTTGACCTGATCGTTCTGGCCGGATATCTGGTAGTGATACCGGAGAAGATGACCAGGCAGTATGAGAACAGGATCATCAACATTCATCCATCCCTGATCCCTTCGTTCTGCGGCAAGGGTTATTATGGGCTGAAGGTGCATGAGGCCGTGCTGGAGAGAGGCGTAAAGGTCACGGGAGCGACGGTTCATTTTGTGGATCAGGGGACGGATACGGGTCCGATCCTGCTCCAGAAGGCTGTCAATGTAATGAACGGGGATTCGCCTAAAAGCCTGCAGGAGCGCGTGATGGAACAGGCAGAATGGGTAATCCTGCCGCGGGCCATCAACCTGATCGCGAACGGCAAGGTAACTTTGAAAGATGGAAAGGCGTATGTGCGGTCTTGAGGACAAAGAAGGATAAGACGGCAACAGCTGCTTGAATATGTAGCAGGGCGGTGCTTGTGCGCAGCCTTACAGGCAAAAAAGGATAAGGCGGCAACAGCTGCTTGAATATGTAGCAGGGCGGGTGCTTGCGCGCTGCCTTGCAGATAAAGAAGGATAAGGAGTATGACATGAAGGTATTGGTGATCGGAGGCGGCGGAAGGGAGCACGCCATTGTCACTTCGGTGGCAAAGAGTGAAAAGGTAACGAAGATATTTGCGGCGCCGGGCAATGCGGGAATCGCGGAGCTGGCGGAGTGTGTGGATATATCGGTGATGGATTTTGACAGGCTGACGGCTTTCGCGAAGGAGCAGGAGATTGATTTGACGATCGTGGGACCGGATGATCCCCTGGTGGCAGGATGCGTGGATGCGTTTGAAAAGGAGGGGCTCAGGGTGTTCGGCCCGAGAAAAAATGCGGCGATCATTGAGGGATCCAAGACATTTTCCAAGGATCTTATGAAGAAATACGGGATTCCCACGGCAGCCTATGAGAATTTTGATAATGCGGAGAAAGCACTGGCCTATCTTGAGACTGCCAGCTTCCCAATCGTGCTGAAGGCGGACGGCCTGGCGCTTGGAAAGGGCGTGCTGATCTGCAAGGATTTGGAGGAGGCAAAGGCAGGCGTAAAGGAAATCATGCTGGATAAGCATTTTGGAGATGCCGGTAATAAACTGGTCATCGAGGAGTTTATGACAGGGCGGGAGGTTTCCGTTCTGGCATTTTGTGACGGCAATACCATTCAGACCATGACCTCCGCGCAGGATCACAAGCGCGCGAAGGATGGGGATCAGGGGCTTAACACAGGCGGCATGGGAACGTTTTCGCCAAGCCCGTTCTATACAGAGGAGATTGACGCGTTCTGCCAGAAGGAGATTTATCAGAAGACCATCGACGCCATGAAGGCAGAGGGCAGGCCGTTTACCGGCGTGTTGTTTGCAGGCCTGATGATCACGGAACAGGGAACCAGGGTGCTGGAGTTTAACGCCAGATTTGGGGATCCGGAGGCGCAGGTGGTACTTCCGCGCATGAAAAATGACATCATTGATGTGATGGAGGCCTGCATTGACGGCAGGCTCAGTGAGATCAGCCTGGAATTTGAAGATAACGCGGCTGTCTGCGTGGTGCTTGCCTCAGATGGATATCCTGTATCCTATGAGAAAGGCTTTGAGATCCGGGGACTTGATCGCTTCCGGGACAAAGAGGGCTATTATGTGTTCCATGCGGGCACGAAGCTTGCGGGGGACCAGGTCGTCACCAATGGCGGACGGGTGCTTGGTGTTACCGCGAAGGGAGAGAATCTGCTGAAAGCGAGGGAAAACGCTTATCAGGCAGTGGAATGGATTGATTTTGACAATAAATATATGCGTCATGATATTGGAAAGGCAATCGACGAAGCCTGAGCGCTTCAGGGGTTGCTCCGCGAAAGGGCTGTAATTTCTTACAGTCCTTCTGCGTATTATCACAGAGCCGGCAAAGAGAGATGACACACCGGCCCGGTTATGACAGCTTGGAGGATGGAATGAGACAGAATTATACCAAAAGCGCGAACAGCGCACTGCGGCTTGCGAAGAAGGCGGCGCAGCAGATGTCACAGGAATATGTGGGAAGCGAGCATCTGCTGCTGGGCCTGGTGAAGGAAAAAAATGGTATGGCTTCTGCGGTACTGATACAGAACGGAGTAGATGAGGAACGGCTGGAAAGCCTGACCAGCCAGCTTATGATGGATTATAAAAATGTCGGGCTTGCTGAAAAGGCGGAGTTTTCCAAGCGCTGCATGGATATCCTGGAGCTTGCAGAGAAGGAGGCGGAGCGGTTTAAGGCAAAACAGGTGGGAACAGAGCATTTGCTGATCGCGATCATCAAGCATCCGGACAGTGTGGCGTTTCGCCTGCTGACGGCGATGAATATCGCGGCACCGAAGCTTTTTTCGGATATTTTGACAGCCATGAGCGTGGATCCTGCCACGGCCAAGGCAGAGTTAAGCAGCATCAAATCAAAGGAGAAAAAGGGCAAATCGACAACCCCTACCCTGGACCAGTATTCCAGGGATTATACCAGGCTCGCCAAGGAGGGCAGGCTGGATCCGGTGGTCGGACGCAAGAGCGAGATGCAGAGGGTCATCCAGATCCTGAGCCGCCGCATGAAGAACAATCCCTGCCTGGTGGGAGAGCCTGGCGTCGGAAAAACAGCCATCGTGGAGGGACTCGCACAGCTGATCGTGGCGGGAGAAGTTCCCGAGACGGTGGTGGAAAAGCGCCTGCTGTCCCTGGATCTTTCCGGCATGGTAGCTGGATCGAAATACCGTGGTGAATTTGAGGAACGGATCAAGAAGCTGATCGCGGAGGTAATTCAGGCGGGAAATGTGATCCTGTTTATCGATGAGCTGCACACGCTGATCGGTGCCGGCAGCGCAGAGGGCGCGATCGACGCGTCAAATATCTTAAAGCCTGCGCTGTCCAGAGGGGAGATCCAGATGATCGGTGCGACGACCAATGCGGAGTACCGGAAATATGTGGAGAAGGATGCCGCCCTGGAGAGGCGTTTCCAGCCTGTGACGGTGGCGGAGCCGACAGAGGAGGAGACGATCGATATCCTGAAGGGCTTAAGGTCATGCTATGAATACCACCATGGCCTGACCATCAGCGATGAGGCGCTCACGGCCTGCGTGAAGCTTGCGGTCCGGTATCTCAATGACCGTTTCCTGCCGGACAAGGCGGTAGACCTGATGGATGAGGCGGCCGCGAAGAAGAAGCTCGCGGCAGCTAAGCGGACGCCGCAGATGCTGCAGCTCGACAAGGAAATGGCGGCGTTAAATGATGAGCTGGATCAGGCATTTATGGAAAATGACCTTGAATCAGCCCATGAGACAAAGATTGCGCTCAAGGTGCTGGAGGAAAAGAAGGAGAAGCTTCACAAGAAGCATGAACACAATATGAGATCCCGGAGCCTGGTTTTGGAGGAAGAGGATGTCGCCGCTGTCGTTTCTGAATGGACCAGGATACCGGTGAGTCGGCTACAGGAGGAGGAATCCAAACGCCTGCTGCATTTGGAGGATACGCTGCATGAGCGGGTTATCGGACAGGAGGAGGCAGTTTGCGCAGTTGCCAGAGCCATCAAAAGGGGAAGGGTAGGACTTAAGGATCCCAGACGCCCCATCGGTTCCTTCCTGTTTCTTGGTCCGACTGGCGTGGGTAAGACCGAGCTTTCCAAGGCGCTTGCGGAAGCGGTGTTCGGGGATGAAAAGTCACTCATCCGCGTTGACATGTCCGAGTATATGGAAAAGCACAGTGTTTCCAAGATGATCGGTTCGCCTCCGGGGTATGTCGGTTTTGAGGATGGCGGACAGCTCAGTGAGCAGGTCCGGAAGCATCCTTACTCCGTCATTTTGTTTGACGAGATAGAGAAGGCGCATGTGGATATTTTTAATGTACTGCTGCAGATCCTGGACGATGGACATGTGACGGACGCGCAGGGAAGAAAGGTCGATTTTAAGAATACGATCATTATCATGACAAGCAATGTGGGTGCGGAGCGTATCATGGACCCCAAAAAGCTTGGATTCCAGTCGGATACCTCAGAGGAGAAGGAACATGAGGATATGAAGAAGGGCGTGATGGATGAGCTGAAACGCCTGTTTAAGCCTGAATTCCTGAACCGCATTGATGAAACCATTGTATTCCATGCCCTGAGCAGGGAAAATGTCATGGATATCACCGAGCTTTTGCTGCGGGAATTTGCCGGCAGGGCAAAACAGCAGTTGAATATCGAGTTGAACTATGGCGATGTGTTGAAGAATTATATCTTCGAGAAGGGGTATGATAAAAAGTTTGGAGCGAGGCCGTTGAAGCGCGCGATCCAGAATGAGATCGAGGATAAGATGGCGGAGGAGATTCTGGCGGGGAATATCACCTCCGGGCAGAAGGTCGAGATTTCCGTGGAAGAAGGGGAGATACGCTTCAAATCGAGTTTAGGTGGCTGACCATACGGTTTATTGGATGAAGGGTGAGCTGTTATGCGAATTGCGGCAGGTTCAGAAGCTTATACAATAAAGGAAGATATGCGCAAAGGTGATGTGTGAACTGTGATTAGAATTGCGGCAGATTCAGAAGAGGAAGAAAAAAGCACTGGAAAAACAGTGGTTTATATTGTATAATAGGAATATCAGGTATTTGGTACAGATGATAATGTGCAAAGAATATATTGTGGTTATGAATGAGATCTACAGGACTATTTTGGGGGCAGTTCTCATACAGGGAAGGCCCGGCATAGTTGTTCACATTGATTGAAAAACACAGGAGGATGAAGAAATGGCAGTAGTGAATGAACTGATTAAGGAAGAAAACGGAACCTTGAGCTTTGGTAATTATGAATTGGCGACGAAGACGAAGCTGGACGGATTTGAGTTCCAGGGAGACAAGTATAAGATCAAGACCTTCAAAGAGATTACGAAGCTGGAGAAGAACGGTTCTTTTGTATATGAGTCAGTTCCCGGAACAGTCGTACATGGATTTCGTGCGGATGACAAGGTGGTAGAATTTGAGGTGGAAGGAACGGAGGATTCCCAGATCACGCTGGAGTTGGAGGCCGGACAGGAATATGTGACGGTGATTGACGGCAACAGCGCCGGATCAGTCAAGACCAATCTCGGAGGGAAACTGAATCTGAGTGTGGAGCTGAATCCGGGACAGGTGTCCCAGATCAAGATTGAGAAGCTGTAGGAGCTGAAACATGGATCTGAGCGTGGGGCTGCGGAAAGCGGATTTGCGCCTGCGCAGCGGATGGGAGCAGTATGTTCAGATACAGTACAGCCGATGAACAGCAGTTGTAGATAGAAGAGGAAGCAGGACAATGGCAAAGGCAAAACAGGTGTATTTTTGCCAGGAGTGCGGTTATGAGTCCACAAAGTGGCTGGGGCAGTGCCCCGGCTGTAAGAATTGGAATACCTTTGTAGAGGAAAAACTGGTTGTAGGCGCCGGAAAGCATTCTGGAAAGACAGAAGCTGCGGCGCCTACCGGTCTTTTTGAAGTAAAGGCATCGGAGGACACGCGCTTTGGCACAGGAATGAAGGAACTGGACAGGGTACTGGGAGGCGGGATCGTACGGGGCTCCCTCACGCTGGTAGGCGGGGATCCCGGCATCGGCAAGTCTACCCTGCTCTTGCAGGTGTGCCGCAACCTGACAGCGGCAGGCTGTAAGGTGCTCTATATTTCCGGGGAGGAATCCCTGCAGCAGATTAAAATGAGGGCGGACCGCCTGGGGGGCTTTACAAAGGATATGCTCCTTTTGTCGGAGACGAATTTGGACGCCATAGAAGGTGCGATCGGGAAGGTTCAGCCGGAGGTGGTGGTGATCGACTCCATCCAGACCATGTATCTGGAGGAGATCGGAAGCGGCGCGGGAAGCGTATCACAGGTGCGCGAGGTGACCGCGAGGCTGATGCGGATCGCGAAGCAGATGAATGTGGCGATCTTTATTGTCGGCCATGTCACCAAGGAGGGAACGGTTGCCGGGCCAAGAACTCTGGAACACATGGTGGACACGGTGCTTTATTTTGAAGGGGAGAAGAACGCGCTCTACAGGGTATTAAGGGGCGTCAAGAACAGGTTCGGGTCGACCAATGAGATCGGGGTATTTGAGATGAAGGACACCGGCCTGTATGAGGTGGAGAATCCCTCACAGGTGATGTTAAACGGCCGCCCGTTAGACGCATCCGGCTCCGTCGTCGTGTGCTCCATGGAAGGAACGCGCCCGATCCTGATCGAGATCCAGGCGCTGGTCTGCCAGTCCAATTTTAACCTGCCCAGGCGTACTTCTGTGGGCATTGACTACAACCGCGTCAATCTGCTGATGGCAGTCCTTGAAAAACGCGCGGGCATGATGCTGGCCGGGAACGACGCCTATGTGAATCTCGCGGGCGGCATGCGCCTGAATGAGCCGGCCATCGACCTTGGAATTGTGGTGGCGCTGGTTTCCAGCTTCCGCAACATCTGCGTGGATCCCCACACCATCATCTTCGGGGAGGTGGGGCTTGCCGGGGAGGTACGCGGCGTATCCATGGCAGCCAGAAGGGTCAAGGAGGCGGCTAAGATGGGCTTTACATCCTGCATCCTGCCGCAGATCAATCTAAGCGGAATGGACCAGGTGGAGGGCATGCGCCTGATCGGGGTGAAGAATATTGCGGAGGTGCTGCAGTACGTCGGATGACGGAAGGGACATTTCTCTTCCGGCGATGATCGTCGAACTGAAATGGAACAAGACTTAGAAGATAATGCCTCCCGGCGTTAAGTCTGGGAGGCATTTCAAATAACAGGCTCTTCACCTATTCTGTCAGGAATTATCTCAAAAGTAACTGTTCTGCCATACTCGCAAAAATCTCCTCCGGATCACATTCCACGTCCATAGAATCCCTGATCTCACAGATCTTTTTCACCACATCGACGGGCTCGATCAGGTCTTCTGCGATCATCTCGGGAGATTTCCCTTTCTCGTGGTTCCTGCATACCTGCCGCACTAATTTTATGCCTGCAGCTTTTTCTTTTTCCTTCAGCGCGTCATCTTTTTCCTTCAGCGCGTCGTCTTTCTCCTTCA
>CAMHJT010000049.1 GCA_946185495.1 uncultured Clostridiaceae bacterium
CTATAATTATATCTCTGAGTGTGAAGTGAATTTTAAGGTGCAGGCGAGATGAAGAGGAAAAAGGGACAGACGCCCAGATTTTTCGAAAATGAAAAATATGAGAAATTTCTGGGCATTGAGAGTACGGAAATCGTATATAATAACAGGTATCATGATGAGTACTACCGGTATGAGCCCACCAGCTACAGTGGGCTTATTTGCGCGTTTGATGAGATGGAACATGTGGTATCGAAATATGACCGCCTCGTGGACTTCGGCTGCGGCAAGGGAAGAGTATTATTTTATGTAAATCAAAGATTCCAGTGCGAGGTCTGCGGGATCGAAGTGGATGAGGAGCTCTACGAGACGGCCATGGATAACCGTTCCTATTTTAATACCCGCTTCCGCGGCTCTGCAGAAAAGATTGAGCTGATCTGCGGCAAGGCGGAGGAATATGAGGTGCGGCCGGAGGATACGCTGTTTTATTTTTTTAATCCCTTTGATATCAGCGTGTTCGAGAAGGTGATCGACCAGCTCCAGAAAAGTGTGGCGGATCATCCCAGGCGCGTGTTCATCCTGATGTATTATCCCAAGGAGGAATACCGCACCTGCCTGAAGCACCGCATGTTCAAGCTGTACCGGGTGGTGAAGCTTCCCGCCTATGAGGTGGACTGGGATGAGAAGGTGGTCATTTACGAGTACGGGGAGCCGCCTGCGGTACCCTGGTATGAATCCTATCATCATGAGTTGTAAAGGAAATCGTCCGGTTAAGTCCTATAAGTAGATTTCTTCGAGGACTATGGTTGCAGAAATAGGGAAAAGATGAACGTAATTAAGGTTACGATTCAGTTATCAGCCGGAAACCGTCCGGTTATATTCTGAAAGTAGATTTCTTTGAAGACTGTGGTTGTAGAAGACAGAAAAAGATGGTATGATGCATTAGTGATAGTGAAAAACGGAAAGGATAAAAGATGGAAGAAAAGACTGTTTTGAGGAAGGAAATTGAAAAATACCTGAAATTTCCCTTTGCCCTGGCCATTCTTCTGATCGCAATGAACGCGGTGGTCTATGGCTATGACTTAAAATGCGGAATTGCCGTCACTGTATTTGTAGTGCTGTACCTGATGGTTGCGACCTATATGTATTTCAGGAAGCGTCCCACCATCATGTCAGACCTTGTCGCGTTCGGGTTTGCGCATGGCTCTGTGCAGAATGAGCTGATCCGGGAGCTTTCCATACCTTACACGCTTGTGGATCACAACGGGAGGATTTTGTGGAGCAATAAGGCGTTTTATGAGGCGGTGAAAAGCGACAGGCAGCATATGCGGAACCATATCCAGCATATTTTCGCGGATATCACCATTGAGCTTTTGGAGATACATCCGGAGGACGGCGGCCAGAGGGTGGTGCATATCAGCCAGGATGACCGCAATTACCGGGTGGAGATCCGGAGGATTGAGGTGCATGAGCTGCTGTCCCCTGATATGAAGCCGGACGTGCGGCAGGAGGATGTGCTCTACGCCATCTACCTCTATGATGAGACGGAGCTCATTGAGACGCTGGAGGAAAAGGCCAAGGTCAAGCTGGTGGTCGGGCATATCTATATCGACAACTATGAGGAGGCGATGGATTCCACCGAGGAGGTGCGCAGATCCCTGCTCATCGCCCTGATCGACCGGAAGATTACCAAATATATGCAGAGCGCGGATGCCATTATCAAGAAGCTGGAAAAGGATAAATACATTTTTGTCTGCCAGCAGCAGCATCTGGATGAGCTGCAGCAGGGAAAATTCTCCCTGCTGGATGAGGTGCGCAGCATCAATATCGGAAATGAAACGCCTGTCACGTTAAGCATCGCGGTGGGAATCGATCCCGAGAGGGACAGCTATACCACAGCTTATGAGTATTCCCACATGGCCATGGACCTGGCGCTCGGACGGGGCGGAGACCAGGCTGTGATCAAGAAGGGAGACCGCATCGTTTACTATGGAGGCAAGACGCAGTCTGCCGAGAAGAATACCAGGGTGAAGGCCAGGGTGAAGGCCCATGCGCTGAAGGAAATGCTGATCACCAGGGACAAGGTGATCATCATGGGGCACAAGAAGCCGGACATTGACAGCCTGGGCGCGGCGCTCGGCATTTTCCGGCTGGCTACGCTTCTCGATAAGGAAGCGCACATTGTCATCAACGAGGTGACCAGCTCGATCCGCCCGGCCATGAACACCTTTGCCGGCAACAGCAGCTATCCCAAGGAAATGTTCTTTAACAGTGAGCAGGCACTGGCAGCTGTGGGACCGAATACGGTGCTGGTCGTGGTGGATGTGAACCGTCCCAGCTATACCGAGTGCGAGGAGCTTCTGTTCCGTACCAGGAATATCGTGGTGATAGACCATCACAGGCAGGGAGGAGAGGGAATCGAGCATGCTACGCTGTCCTATATCGAGCCCTACGCGTCCTCGGCCTGCGAGATGGTGGCTGAGATTTTGCAGTACAGTGTTGATAAGCCAAAGCTTCGGCCTGCCGAGGCGGACGCCATGTACGCGGGCATTCTGGTGGATACGGATAATTTTGTGACCAAGACCGGCGTGCGCACCTTTGAGGCTGCGTCCTTCCTGAGAAAATCCGGCGCTGACATGACGCGCGTGCGCAAGGCCTACCGTATGGATCTCGAGGGCTTCCGCCAGCTTTCCGAAGGCGTTTCGAGGGCGGAGATCCTGATGGACAATTTCGTGATCTCCGACGTGCCGGAGAAGGGCGTGGACAGCCCGACGGTGCTGGCGGCCAAGGTGGCCAACAAGCTGCTGGATGTGGAAAATGTCAGGGCCTCCTTTGTGCTTTCAAAGATAGACAATGTGGTGTATATCAGTGCGAGATCCATCGATGATGTGAATGTACAGGTCATCATGGAGTTTTTTGGCGGCGGCGGTCATGGAACTGTGGCGGGCGCGCAGTTAAAGGATGTGACTATCGATGAGGTAAAAGCGATGCTGCGGGAGCAGTTGGAGAAGCTGCGGTCTGAGGGCGAGATCTGAAAAGCCCCGAAAGGGCGGCAGTTTGCGGAAGGAAACATCCAGCTTCGAGAAATACAAAGAAAACGGCGGGGAGCATTTTTGGAAGGGAATATCCGGCAACGTGAAATTAACAGAAAACGACATCCGGCATCTTGTGGAGGAAAATATCCGGTACCACAAAATCCGGTATATATAATATAGAAAGGAATGCATTATAATGGAAGTAATTTTGACAGAAGATGTAAAGAATGTGGGGAAAAAAGGCGAGGTTGTGAAGGTCAATGACGGTTATGCCCGCAATGTGCTGATCAAGAAAAAGCAGGCGGTGGAGGCAACCGGCAAGAATTTAAACGATTGGAAGTTGAAAAAAGCCAATGATGATAAGATCGCGGCGGAGAACCTGCAGGCCGCGAAGGAACTCAAGCAGAAGCTGGAGGAGGCAAAGATCACTATTGCCATTAAGATGGGCGAGGGCGGCAAGAGCTTCGGCTCCGTATCCTCCAAAGAAATTGCGGAGGAGGTTAAGGCGCAGCTCGGCTATGAAATAGACAAGAAGAAGGTACTCTTGAAGGATGCGATCAAGACGGCAGGGGTGCATGAGGTGAAGATCAAGCTTCACACGCAGGTGACGGCGGAACTCAAGGTTGAGGTTGTGGGAAAGTAATGAACAATGGATGAGGCAGTAATCAAGCGGATACAACCAAATAGCATAGAGGCGGAGCAGTCGGTGGTCGGTTCCATGCTGATGGACCGGGATGCCATTCTAGAGGCCGCTGACATTCTCAAAAAAGAGGATTTCTATTATGTGCAGTACGGGATGCTCTTTGAGGCGATGGTAGCGCTTTACAATGAGGGCAGGCCGGTGGATCTGGTGACGGTGAGTAATAAGCTCAAGGAGATGGGAGCGCCGGAATCTGTGAGCAGCCTGTCCTATGTGGGCGATATTCTGGCTGTGGTGCCGACCTCTGCGCATGTGAAGCAGTACGCGAAGATCGTACAGGATAAGGCGGTACTCAGGAAGCTGATCAAATTTACTGAGAAGACCACCGAAGCCTGCTATGCCGGGCAGACCAGAGTGGAGGAGCTTCTGGAAAGCTCGGAGAAGGAGCTGTTTGATATTGTGCAGGGGCGCAGCGGAGGCGAGGACTTTGTCCCCATGCAGGAAATCGTCCTGTCGGTGCTTGACACCATCGAGGCGTCCGCCAGGAGGGGCAGCAAGATCACTGGAGTGCCTACCGGGTTTATTGACCTGGATGAGAAGCTGACGGGCCTGCATGGTTCGGAGCTTATCCTGATCGCCGCCAGGCCTGCCATGGGAAAGACGGCCTTCGCGCTCAATATCGCGCAGAACGCTGCCATGAAATCGGGCGTTCCCTGCGCGATCTTCAGTCTGGAGATGAGCAAGGAGCAGCTTGCCACGCGTCTGATGGCCATGGATTCCATGGTGGACTCCCAGGCCATCCGGACAGGACAGCTGGTGGATTCCGACTGGGATAAGCTGATCGATTCTACCTACCGGGTAGGATCCACCCCTATGTTTATCGATGACACGCCGGGCATCACTGTGCCGGAGCTTCGGTCAAAATGCCGGAAGCTCAAGCAGACGCAGAACATCGGCCTGATCATCATCGATTACCTGCAGCTGATGAACGGAAGCGGGCGTTCCGAATCCCGTCAGCAGGAGATTTCTGAGATCTCCCGCTCCCTCAAAAAGCTGGCAAGGGAACTGGATGTTCCGGTGATTGCGCTCTCCCAGCTCAACCGGGCGGTGGACAGCAGGGAGGATCACAAGCCGGTGATGTCAGACCTGCGTGAATCCGGCGCGATCGAGCAGGACGCCGATGTTATCATGTTTATTTACAGGGACGACTATTACAATAAAGAATCTGAAAAGCCTGGCATTGCCGACATCATTGTTGCCAAGCAGAGAAACGGATCGACCGGACCGGTAGAGCTTGTATGGCTCGGAAAGTACACGAAGTTCGGCAGCAAGGAGCGTGCGGGAAAGAAGGGGTGATGGAGGCGGAGACGTTTTCCATCCATTTTCCTGCCGCGTGAAGGGATGCGGGAGGCGGAACAGGAAGAAAATGAAATGGCGGCCAAAGAACCGCTTTTTATTGAGAAGCCACGCAGACTTGCAGCTGTGTGCCGGAAAGAAACGGCGGCCCCAAAACCGCTTTTATAGAGGAGAGAAAAATGAGTGTAAGAGCAACCGTTGCGATATGTGCCGGGAAACTGACGGCCAATGTATTAAAGCTGTTTGGAAGCGGAGCGACCTCGCTGCCTGGAAAGGTAGTGCTGAAGCTGTGTCCGGATATTCTGGGGCATCTGGCAAAGGATATGAAGATCATATGCGTTACCGGTACGAACGGGAAGACCACTACCTGCCATATTATAAGGGATATGCTGGAGGCGGGAGGAAATACGGTTTTTTGCAATGACGCGGGGGCAAACCTGTTAGGAGGCGTGGTGTCCGCGTTTGTGAAGGCGTCATCGGCAGGCGGCAGGATTGATACGGATTACGCCCTGCTGGAGTGTGACGAGGCGGCGCTTAAGAGTATCGTAGAACATTTTGGCGGGCTTGATGTGACGGCGGTTGTGACCAACGTGTTCAGGGACCAGCTCGACCGGTACGGAGAGGTGCTGACAACGGTCAACAAGATCCGTGCGGGGCTTTCCCAGCTTCCGGAGGTCAAGCTCCTTTTGAACGCGGACTGCTCCCTTACCAGTTCGCTGCGGGATCTGGAGCATAAGGAGCTTCATTATTTCGGCATCAATATACCGTTGTATGAGGAGGCGTCTTCCGATATCTCCGATGCGGTCTACTGCATCCGCTGCAAGACAAAATACCGCTACAGGTATCATACCTTTGGACATCTGGGGGGCTTCTACTGTGAAAAATGCGGCTACAGCCGCGAGGAGCCGGAGACGGCTCTGAAGCGCGTGATAGAGTGGCGGGAGGCCTCATCCGTGGTGGAGCTTGAAGTGTTCGGTAAAAAGCTGGAGACAGAGGTTATGCTGCCTGGCGGCTATAATCTCTACAATGCATTGGCCGGGGCGGCTATCGGCTCCATGACCGGCCTTTCCGGCGAACAGATCTGCTCTGTGCTCGGCGGACTGACTACCCATTTTGGACGCATGGAGCAGGTGCGCCTGGGAGATGCGGAATTAAGCCTTGTACTGGTCAAAAATCCGGCGGGCTTTAACGAGGTGCTGCAGTTTTTGATCCAGAAGCGGCCGACGGGCAATATCGTATTCGGCCTGAACGACAACTATGCGGACGGCAGGGATATCTCATGGATCTATGATGTCGAATTTGAAAGGCTGACGGAGGCCGCGTCCGGCGCGGAGCATTTTTATTTTACAGGAAAGCGCGCCTATGACATGCAGCTCAGGCTCAAGTACGCGGATTTTGATACGGCCAGGTTCAGCGTCGAGAAGGATTACAAGACGCTGATCACGCAGCTGAAGCAGTCCGGGCAGCCGACATTTCTGGTGCTGTCCTATACCTGCATGCTGGAATTCCGCGATAAGCTGGCGGATTTTGTGCCGCTCAAACGATATGAGGCTGACAAGTAGGGAAACCTGCAGGCCGGCTGTAAACAGCATAGGGATCAGGTGATTGCGAAGCTTGATACGCGGATAGAAAAAGGATGTTGATTTGCAATTGCCCGGGGGAATGGTAACAGCGGGAAGGAGTGGGAAGATGGAAAATGGGAAATGTCTGCGCATCTGCCATTTATACTATGATATACTGAATCTTTACGGGGATAATGGAAATATCAGGACGATGGAGAAAAGACTGAACTGGAGGGGGATAGGCTCGGAGGTGACGAGGCTGTCCTTCGGTCCGCTGGATCCACCGGCGGAGTATGATATCATTTTTATCGGCGGCGGGCAGGATTTTGAGCAGGAGCTTTTGGTGAAGGATCTTCACACGTATAAGGCTGACTGGCTGAAGCGGGAGATCGAGAAGGGAACGGTGATCCTCGCGATCTGCGGCGGATACCAGATGCTTGGGCAGTATTATGAGGCGGCGGACGGTACGAGAGTGGATTTTCTCGGAGGGATCGATATCTATACGACGGCTTCCGATAAGCGCATGATCGGCAATTTCATTTATACTTATACGGGAGAAGATGGAGAAAGCTTCCAGATCGTCGGCTTTGAGAATCACAACGGACAGACCTGGCTGGGAGATGGCGTTAAGCCCCTGGGTAGGATCGTGAAGGGGTACGGCAATAACGGCGAGGACGGAACAGAGGGGGCACGCTACAAAAATGTGTTTGCAACCTATTCCCACGGCCCGCTGCTGCCCAAGAACGCGAGGCTTGCAGATGAGCTTTTGGGGATCGCGTACCGCAGAAGGTATCAGGAAAAGCTGCCGCCGCTGGAGCATGAGATGGAGGACGCGGCGCTTTCTGACATTACAAAGCAGCTGTTATCGTGAAGCCGTCCGGTTGGTAACCGTTCACCCTTTGAATAGTCTGTTGCATACCGGCATTCGCAAATAGCCCTTCGCTGCAAATATACGATCCTCTGGGAACTCGTGTATCGGCTGAAGGGGGAATCTTAACTCCGGTTGACAAGAACATCATAATTGAGGTGCGAACGCCGGATTGACGGATTGGTCAAATGGTGATATGATGGCGTGGATGGTTTATAGGCTGTCCGTATTGATAAGGAGGTAAAAAAGATGAGGATAGATAAAAAGAGGATAACAGCGTCAGCATTGGCTGCGCTTATGCTGGTCACGATGCCGGCAGCGGGACTTCAGGTAAAGGCGGACGCGGTGACGGACGCGGATCCGAAGGATGTGTATGTGTCTTTTGGAGCGGATCTGAACAATTCAGAGAAGTCGACGGTGATGGGGCTTTTAGGGATTACGGAGGACGATCTTCAAAGCTTTTCAGTGGGCGAGATCACCAATGCCGATGAGAAGCAGTATCTGGGCTCCTATCTGGATTCCAGTGTGATCGGTTCCAGGGCGCTTTCTTCTGTAATTGTAGTCCTGGGAAAGCAGGGTGATGGCATTGACGTGGAGACCAAAAATATTTCCTATTGTACCAAGGGCATGTATACCAATGCGCTGATCACCGCGGGGATTGAGGACGCGGACGTGATCGTTGCAGGACCGTTTGAGATTACGGGAACCGCGGCGCTGGTTGGCGCGATGAAGGCGTATTCCAGCCTGACAGGGGAGACGATCTCTGCGGAGAGCATGGATACAGCGGTCAATGAGCTGGTCATCACCAGCCAGATGGCAGAGGATATCAATGCGGAGGACGTGGAGCAGCTGATGGCCTTTGTGAAGGCCAAGGTGGTCCAGGAAGGCCTGAATAACGACGAGGCGATCAGCAAGGCGATCGACGAGGGCGCGAATCAGCTTGGAATCTCCATCACGGAGGAGGAAAAGGAAACGATCATTTCCCTAATGAAGAAGATCAGCGACCTGGATCTGGATGTGGACAGCATGAAGACGCAGGCGAAGGAGCTTTTTAACAAGCTGGAGTCCATGGGAATTGACAAGGAAAAGGCAAAGGGCTTTTTCCAGAAGATCATAGAGGCGATTACCAGGTTTTTTAATGAGCTCTTTTCGTAGGGAGACATAGGCAGAATGAAGGACGGATTATGTATCATGGGAATGATCTTTCTCCCGCTGGTTGGAGGGATCATCGGTTTTTTGCTCGGGAAGAAGAATAAGCGGAACAGAAATTACTGGATGATCTTTGTGGTAGGAGCGGAGCTTCTGCTGCAGGCAGCGGCTGGATATTTCATGGGCGAAGGCGTGGACTGGGAGCTTGCGGTTCGGGAGATTCTAGGCGTCAAGATCGTGTTCCGGTTAGATGAGATCCGGCTATCCCTTTGCGTGCTGACGGATCTTGTGTATGTCATCATTATCTGGTTTATGAAGGAATCCATGAGAAGGGAAAAGGGGAGCAACCGCTTCAGCCTGTTTTTGATGAGCACCTACGGCATGGTACTCGGAGCTTTTTTGTCCGGCAGCCTGTGGGTGTTTTCCATGTGCATCAGTCTTGCAGCCCTGCTCCTGTATCCTATGGTGGCGCACAGGAAGGATGCGTCTGTGAGGAAGAACGCGTCACAGTATCTCTATATAGTGATCACTGCGATCGTGGCCGTGCAGGCCGGCCTTGTGTTAGATTATGTGCACACGAAGACGCCTGTGTATATCGGGGAACTGTTCTGGACGGATGGAGTGACGGACATTCAGACACGGACGGTCGGGGCGCTTCTGGTGCTGCTGGGACTGTCTGTATTTTCAGGCATTTTTCCGGTACAGTTTATGGTCACAAAGGGAAGTTCCAAAAGCATGATGGAGGCTTCCGGAATTCTGGCCTCCCTCGTATCGAGGCTGGGGGCGTATGGGATTTTGCTGCTGACCTTCAGCATGCCGCTGCAAAACCGTGTTTACGGCAAGCTCCTGCTTCCTGCCGGGCTTCTGACGGTGCTCTGGGGGATGGTGGTGACGCTTTTGTCCACCGACATCCGGAAAATATTGATGGGAATTTCGCTGGCAGCCAATGGATTTGGCGTGATCTGTGTCAGCTGCGGGGATCTGGAGGAGGCGTTCAGCGATTACGCCTTGGAGAGCAGCTTCTATACGATGCTGAGCTCTACGCTTTCTCTGGTAGTGCTGTATATGGCGTGTCTGGAGCAGGTGAGAAAATGCGATACCTTTGAGATCAAGGGGCTGATCGCTTCGGGCAAGGATAACCGCCTGCTGGCGGCCGCCTGCCTGATCGCCTGCGGGAGCCTGGCGGGGGTGCCGGGAACTGCAGGTTTTCTGGCGCATTCCACCTTATTCCACACGATACAGGCGGGACTTGGCTGGAAGTGGCTCTGTGTATTCTATGTGGTGGAATGGGGATTTTTCATCACAGCAGTCTCCAGGGTGTTTATGAAACTGTTTGTCAGCAAACAAGAGGAGACCGAGCATATCCTGGAGCCTGAGAAGGAACAGAGCGGAGAAAAGGAACCGGTAGAGCAGGTGGATTTTTCAAAGCATCCGTACCTGTTTGGAGAGTGCCTGCTCCTGTTCGCCGGCCTGCTGCAGGTCATCACGGGCATCCTTCCCGGCATTACGCCGCACGGTGTCGGCAAAACTGCGTTCGGCTATGTGCACCTCGCGATGCAGGACGGGGTGGTATCCTACTATAATATGGGCGTCTGGATCGCGTTTGCGGTGGCGGCCTGCCTGGGCGTTTTCTTCTATGTGAATCTGGTACACGGAGTCCTGCTCCGGGCGGTACGCAATAAGAAGAATAAGGAGCTTAAGGAAAACAGGAAAGAATGACACGAAAAAAGGAATGTACACGATGTACATTCCTTTTTCAATGAGGGGGAGAGGAATCAAAAATACGAAAAATAATTACAATTCACAGTATAGAGCTAATCTGTGAAGAAAATGTGTTCAAATTGTGAGAAAAAAGAGAAAAGGCGGCTTAAACCGTAAATAAGAGGAGGGACGAAAATGCTGGAATGTTACGGAATGGAAATTACGGATGCGGGAGAGCCGGAAGCATGGGAGCCTTTGGCGGAGCTTCTTCCGACGGAGAGGAGGGAGCGCCTGGAACGCTTTCAAAATAAAGAGCGCAGGCTTCATTTTTTAAAGACAAGCTTATTCATGCAGTATGGGATCAGCAGGACGCTCGGCCATCCGATAGATGAAATTACATATATATATGAAAAAAATGGAAAACCACGTCTGTCATCTGAAACGGATCCGGAGGGAATTGTTGATTTTAACCTGTCGCATTCAGGAAGGTACGCGGTGCTGGCGGTCAGTAGCGCACCGGTAGGGATTGATGTGGAGTGCCTGGGCCGGGTGCGGATGGAGGTTGCGAAACGTTTCTTCTGCCCGGAGGAATACAGGGAGATTGAGAAGGCGGCCACGCCGCGGGAGAAAAGCACGCGTTTTGCGTGGTATTGGACGATGAAGGAGGCCTATATCAAGCGGACAGGGGAGGGAATGGCCCGCGGCCTGGATACTTTTCATATCGTAAGAGGAGAGGGCGGCCTGTCAGGGACGGCGGGGGAAGAGGTATATTTTGCTACATTCTGCAGACAGAACGCCTGCACGGTATCCGTCTGCAGCGGCAGCCGGCAGGAGCTGGAGCGATTATTGGCTGCTGCGGATCAGGGCGTGAGGTGGATGGACTCGGAAACCCTGCGCCAGAAGATTGAAAAATGATAGCTGACCTGAAGCACCGTCAAAAAAGCGGTACTAAGACATAGAAAAACAGTGCTGGGAGCCTGCAAAAGAAAAAAGAAAACCCGGTTATGAGTGCCGGCAGGAAAAAATCGGCAAAATTATTATAAAAGAGGTCAGAAAAATCAGACTGAAATGCAATAATTGTGGTTATTATGACGAAAAATGAAAAAAGCATTGACAGATGGACAAAAACACATTATAGTGTACTTATCTAAAATATCTATTAAAGGAGAGGAAAAAAGATGAAGAAATTTGCAAAGTCACTCGTAGTTGCTACAGCATTGGCTGTAACATTGAGCACAGCAGGTGCTAACACTGCAGAAGCTGCTAAGGCAAGCGTTACTGTTACCAACAAGCAGGTTAAGAAGAAGAAAGTTACTCTTACCGCTGGTAAGAAGCTTCAGTTAGCAGTTAAGGTAAATGGCAAGAAGGTTAAGACCAAGAAGCTGAGCAAGAAGGTTACTTTCAAGACCAGCAAGAAGAAGGTTGCAACCGTATCAGCAAGCGGTAAGATTACTGCTAAGAAGAAAGGTACAGCTAAGATCACTATTACTTCCAAGGCTAACAAGAAAGCTAA
Organism: uncultured Clostridiaceae bacterium; assembly: GCA_946185495.1. GTDB lineage: Bacteria > Bacillota > Clostridia > Lachnospirales > Lachnospiraceae > CAG-590. Next base: position 11,801 of record CAMHJT010000049.1, read on the forward strand.
GTATGTACTTAAGGTAACTGTTAAGGCTAAGGCAGCTGCAACCACACAGCAGGCAACCACACAGGCACCGACAACTGAGGCACCGTCTACACAGGCACCGTCTACACAGGCTCCTTCTACACAGGCTCCTGCAACAGAAGCACCGAAGACAGAGGCACCGACAAGTGAGCAGAAGACATCTGAAGAGCCGAAGACAGAGGCACCGACAAGTGAGCAGAAGACATCTGAAGAGCCGACAGTTGAGAAGAAGACTGTTGTAACTGCTAAGGATTCTGAGAATGTAACAGCTAAGATCACCTTTGATGATGCTGCAACACTTCAGGATGATGTAAATCAGCTTGCTTCTTTTGTAGCTAAGAAGGGTTCTACATTTGATGTTGAACTGGATGGTCAGGCATATGTTGCTACATATGATGGCGAGAATGTTATGATCAATGGCAAGAAACTTGCTGATTCCGCTAAGGCTAAGGATGCGAAGGAAGTTACAGTGAAGGCCAATGTGAAGGCTGATAAGGTTGTTAACTTACTGCCGTTTGCTCCGAAGTCTGTAAAGACGGTTGAGTTTGCTAATACAGTATTCTCAGATATTACTGCTGAGTCCTTCAAGATTGGTGATGCTGATTTTGAGTATTCTGTAGATGTTAATGGCAATGGTGCAATCGTTGTTAAGGGCGATAAAGCAGAGGCATTAAAGGTTCTTGAGACTGTAGCTACAATTGAGGTTGCTGACGTACAGGCTGAGGAATAATTCAGACATATTGTTGTATGACATGATATGATATTTTAGATTGAGCTGTTAGACGGCATGTCTAACGGCTTAATCTATGTATAGGCATAATTGCTGCGGTTCACGGCCGGCCGAACGGTTTACTCGACGGCCGGCTGGTGGATGGCAGGAAGGAAAAGCTGAAAGGGCAGATAGGGGTTTGACATGAAGACAGGACGGAATCATCTGGTGTTGTATTGGATCATCACATTGGCGGCGCTGGTCGCTGTGCCGTGTCCACGCATGATTACATTTGCAGGAGAAATCAACGGAAATGAGGCAGGTGTGATTTCTGCTGCAAGTGGAACGTTTACATATGATGGGAAGACCTATCGGGCCGGGTCGGCTTATATTAATTCCCTAACGGCATATCTGTCAGCGGATGATGTGGATCTGGATTCGGACCAGGCTTCCAGAGCTATCTCCATGATGTATGACAGCGTGGCGGAGGGAATAGAGAGAGGCTATCTGTATGAAGTGGGCGGCAGCTCCACGTCGGAACAGGAGACTGCTCCCGGACAGACGACAGAGGCAGGACAGCCTGCGGAGACAGGAGAGAATGGAACGGCATTCATTCCGGGAGAATCTACGGAGATCTTGCCGGGTGTGGATGCGTCTACGGAGGAAATCACAGGCGCGTCCGCCGAAGAGGGCGCATCCCTGGAAGAAGGGACAGAGGAAGGGTCTGCAGGAAGCTCTGAGGAAAAGGGCAAAGGCGGCAAGTCGCGCAAATCAGATAAATCAGATAAATCAGGCAGGGATGTAAAGGATGGAAGCACAGAGGAGGAGAGTGAGTTCCCATGGGCACAGGCCGGGGAGACGGATCCTGCTTCCATCGATGTCTGGGAGGCGATGTCCAATGAGACTGCGGCCAAGACAAAGCTGCAGGAGCGGCCGGTCAAGGAGGATGCCTCTGCTACGGTGAAGCTGGACAGTGAGGATATCGTGATCACGACAGGAGACGGGTTTGTGACGGTATCGAAGGTACGGCAGCTCATACCGGACAGCGTGATCATGGTAATGAATGGCATTTCGCTGTTTTTGCTTGCAATTACTGTGATTTGTGGCATAATTCTGTTTATGAAGAAGTGCATGGTATTCCGGAAGCCAAAGGGCAGAAGGGCCAGGCCGGGACACACGAAGCGCAGAAGGATCCGCCGCTATACACGAAATGTGCTGACAGTTACCACGACCATCAGCCTGGTCGGCGTGTTTGCGCTTCTGGCAATTTATATCAGCCTGTTCAACCAGAACACGATCATGCAGAATATGCAGAGCAGTGGATATTTTAATTATGCGTATTCCGAGTATGTTTCAGAGATTGCGAAGAAGACGCTGGCATCAGGAGATTTGAAACAGTCAGAGGATATCATGGTATATGAGGATTTCCTCTTTAATCTTAAGCAGAATTCGATCCGTATCCTGAACGGGGATACGGATGTGGTGATCCCGGACAGCAATGTTGCGCCGTATATCTACAATATGAAGAGGAGTTATATGATGCTGTTCAGACAGGCGGGTATATATATGATTTTGAGCCTGTTATTGGGGATCGTGTTGATGATCTTCATGGATCAGAGCCGCGAGAGGGGAATCAAGCATACAGCGGTAGCGGATTTGGTTGCAAGTGGAATATTGATTTTATTTTTGGGAATCATGGCGGTTGCAAAGCCATATCAGGGTCTTTATATTGAACCGGATTATTTGTATCTGTTCATTATGGAATGTGTGCGCTGGAGCATGAAGGTTATGACGAGCATCATTGCCTTCGGGGTGGTGCTTGGCATGATCCTGATCGGTGTATACAAGACAGTAAAGAATCAGAGAACAGAGTAGCATAATCAGGAGCCGCATCATATTCGTGTCCGCAGCCGGGATGGGATAAAGGTATCGGTATCCGGCTGGAAACATCAGATATACGCTGTGGTGAAATAGAAGGGAATATAAGATGGAGTATTATGACATTCATAATCATATTCTGCCTGGGGTGGACGACGGCTCCCAGTCGTTAGAGGAATCCATGGCGATGATTGACATTGCTTACAGGGAGGGGACAAGGAATCTGGTTCTTACTCCGCACTACATGCGGGGCAGGAATAAATATACAAGAGAGGAGCTTCGCGGCAGATTTGTTGATTTCCAGGACAAGGTCCGTGATAAATATCCGGATATAAAGCTTTATCTGGGAAATGAGATACTCTATGAGGAAGGCGTTGAGGAGGATCTTCGCGCCGGTCTGATCCAGACGATGAATGATACCAAGTATGTATTGGTTGAATTTAATATCAGAATCAGTTATAATCAGATTTATCAGGCTGTCCGAAAGCTGGTGGGCGCCAGGTATCGCCCGATTATTGCCCACGTGGAGCGGTATCGCAGCCTGTTCAAGCATGTTGACCGGATAGAGGAACTGATTGGAATGGAGGCTGCCCTGCAGATGAACATCTCCAGTGTATATGGTGGTCTGTTGGATGATGATGCCCGATGGTGCAAAAAGCTTGTGAAGGAAGGGTACATCAGTTTTTTTGGAACGGATGCGCATGATCTGGAGAGCAGGGCTCCATATATACAGGATTACCTGGGATGGATCCGAAAAAAATGCGGAGAGGAAGCCATTGAAGAGATGTTCGTGACGAATCCGGAGAAGATGCTTAGGAATGAATACCTTGAATAAAAATTTGGAGTGAGATAACTGGAATGAAATATCTGGTATAAAATATCTGGTATAAAATATCTGATAAGCCATTTGGCGGAGTATTTAATATGAAGTACCAGGTATGGAATATCTGGAACAAATCTGTCACATATAAACTATTGTTTATAGAGGAGAGTAGAAATGTACGAAGAAAGAAATGATGAGATTGAAATTGATTTGAGGGAATTGTTTTTTGTGCTGTTGGGTAAGATTTGGATCATTATTCTGGTGACAGCGCTGGGGCTTGGAATCTCAGCAGGTTATACGATGGCGTTTGTGAAGCCGATTTACAGTTCCACATCGTGGATGTATGTGCTGTCCAAATCTACCAGTATTACCTCACTGACGGATTTGCAGATGGGTACTTCCCTTACTCAGGATTACCAGGTATTTATCACTAGCCGTCCGGTGCTGGATCAGGTGATTGATGAGTTGGAGCTGGATCTTACGTATGCCCAGCTTGCAAAGAATATTACAGTGGAGAATCCTACCAGCAGCCGTTTTCTCAAGATTACTGTAAACTATCCAGATCCGTATATGGCCCGCACCATTGTAGATAAGGTCTCAGATGTTTCCGCAAAATGCATGGGGGACATCATGGAGACGAAGGGACCGAATGTGTTGGATTATGGACATGTGCCAGAAGCGCCTACAAGTCCGAGCCTGACCAAGAATGCATTGATCGGAGCGATTTTAGGATTTGTTCTGTCAGTTGGCTGCATTGTTGTGGTTTATCTGATGAACGACGCGATTCAGACATCAGAGGACGTGGAAAAATATCTTGGTATCAATACACTGGGACTGATTCCGCTTGAAGAGGGCGTATCCAAGAGAAGCACCAGAGGCCATGACAAGGATGCCGCGAAAGCCAGAAAGCAAAAACGCAAAAATGCAAAGAAAAAGGCGGCGTCTGCCACAGAAAGGTAGGAAGACAGGGATATGAAGGTTAATTTTGAAAAAAACACAGAACTGGATTTTAAGACAAATGAGGCGTATAAATCACTTCGTACCAATATCAGTTTTGCCGGAGATGACATTCATACTATCGCACTGACAAGCTCGGTGCCGAATGAGGGAAAATCGGCGGTATCCTTTAATCTGGCCAGAGCCTTTGCGGAGGATGGCAAGAAAGTGCTGTATGTGGACGCTGATATCCGTAAATCTGTTACGATAGCCCGTTACGGGGTGGATATCGAGACAAAAGGACTGACGCATTACTTAAGCGGTCAGAAACAGCTGAATGATGTGATTTATGATACAAGCATCAAAAATCTGGATATCATCTTTACCGGTCAGGTTGCTCCGAATCCGGCGGAGCTTCTTGGCAGCGCGCGTTTTAAGAAACTGCTGATAGACATGAGGCAAGAATATGATTATGTCATCATTGACTGTCCGCCGCTCGGCAGCGTGATTGATGCCGCGATTGTGGCGAAGGAGTGCGACGGCGCGATCATCGTGATCGAGACTGACAATGTGAGCTACAAGCTGGTACAGCGTGTAAAGAAGCAGCTGGACCAGAGTGGATGCCGTATTCTTGGCGCGGTGCTCAATAAGGTAGAGATGGGCGGCAAGGGATATGGCTATTATGGCAAGGGCTATTATGGCAGATACTACGGTAAGTACTATGGCAACTATGGCGAGTATGGACATGAGGAGAAGTCGAAAAAATGAGTTTTTCCTGAGAATTGTTAACAGGTAAGCTGGTCGAAGATCCTTGGAAGGAAAGGTGGAATCCGGATATGGTCCGGGTTCCATTTTTGGGTTATAGCAGAAAAGTGTCATTGGAGGAACTGAATAGGCGGGCATCTGTAAGTCAGAAAGAAAAGGCGCTATTCCCGCTTTTTCAGAGAAGATAGTAAAGATATAGAAGGGGAAGGGCAGACAAAAATGTGGTATGTGATTCAGACAATGGGAGGGAAGGAACATGAGGTTTGCATGTGGATCAACACATATGTGGACAAGAGCCTGTTTCAGAGATGTTTTGTTCCAATTTATGAGGATGTTTGGAGAAAGGGCGGGATTGGTAATATCTGTATCAGAAAGATGTTTGGAGGATATCTCTTCCTGGAGACGAACCAACCCGTAAAGATGCACGAGGCCATGAAGGAGATTCTGACGTTGACGAAGCTGCTCTATCTTCCGGATGATAATGAAGGAAGGGTTTTTCTGCCGATTCTGAGGGAGGAGGAAATATTTTTTGATTCCGTCCTGTCAGATGGGCTGATGAAGGTCAGCTATATCCATATGAGCGGAAGGGGCAGGCTGGATCAGGTGATCGGGCCGCTCGAGGCCTATGTGGACCAGATTGTGCGCGTGGATCTGCCGCACCGCAGGGCGATCGTTGAGATCCCGATTCTCGGGGAACCGAGGAAGGTCAAATTCGGGCTCTGGCTGGACAAGGATCCCCGGATCGAATGGATCGAAGAGGAGAAGAAAAAACGCGCGCAGGCTGCGGAAAAACCGGAGAAGGCGTCGCCGGAGAATCCATGGGACTGGAAGGCGTGGAAGGAGATAAAGAAAAGCCGCAGTTCAAAGGAAATTGATGATGGCATGCTGGGAGTACAGCCGGGAGACATGGTGATCAACACGACGGGGATTTATGGCGATACTCCGCTTGAGGTGGTGGAGGTCCGCGCGGGAAAGAACAGTGTCGTGGTTAAGGTTTCCATTTTTGGCAGCATGACGAATGTTGAGATGGGGCTTGGAGATGTGGAACCCTGCTGACGTATTTTTCGGTGATTTCATACAGAATTATAAAAATGGGACTAGATTTTTTGGGAAGAATGTGAGAAAATATAGAAAGCACGATATTCCTGTATCGTTGGGGTGTCGGTAAATATTTTATATAGTGAAAGGAGTTTCAACATGATTTATTCACAAGAGGTAGAGAATATGTGCCCGGTTGCTCAGGGTGTACATCATGGCTGCGCACCGATTCCGGAAGAGGCAAAGTGGGTACAGG
>CAMHJT010000050.1 GCA_946185495.1 uncultured Clostridiaceae bacterium
TCCGCCTTTCGGAGAAGTCCGAACCCGTTTCTGCGGAGAAAACCGGGGAAAGCGGAACAGACGGTTACGCGTTAAGGCTTTGCTGGTTAGACAGGATTCAGGCGGAGTTTCTGGCGGCGCTTATTATTTTGGGAGTTGTTTATTTTGGCTGTGAGCTGTTTGACTGCTTCCCATGCAGATTCAGCAGCCTGGAAACAATGGTGGTGGAGACGGCCGCCCGCAGTGCGGCCTGGATCGTGTTTGTGATGGTGACGGGCTTAAGCCTTGTCCGGCGGATCAAGGCAGGGAACCTGTGGGAAAAAATGCTGCTGGTGAAGCTGTGGAAGATCGTCCGGCGCAGGTCCGGGCAGAGGGAAAAACAGAGGGAGGACTGGAAGGGAATTCTGCTTGTATTTGGAAGCTGCCTGATCATCGAGGGGATTTCGGCCTGCGCGGTCTATGTGCTGTCGGATCCGGAGATTGCGTGTCTTATTTTTGCTGTCGCCTCTCTTGTAAACCTTGCGGCACTCTGGTTCCTGCTGCGGGACGTCCGCGCCCTGTCCCAGACCGTGCGCGAGCTTACGGAGGGGAACCTGGACTGCCAGGTAAGCATCAGGGGAAGGCACAGCCTGCTGGGTGGGATCCGGGAGGGACTTTCCCATGTGCGGGACGGCATGAAGCACGCGGTGGAGACATCGCTGAAGGACGAGCGCATGAAGACAGAGCTGATCACCAATGTCTCCCATGACCTGAAGACGCCGCTGACCTCCATCATCAACTATGTCGATTTGCTGAAGAAGGAGAAAATGCCGACGGCGGAGGCGGAGCACTATGTGGAGGTGCTGGACCAGAAGGCACAGCGGCTGAAGCAGCTCACGGAGGATCTGGTGGAAGCCGCGAAAGCCAATACCGGCAATATTGAGCTGGAGCTGATGCCGCTGAATTTTGCGGAGCTGATGAAACAGGCCATCGGGGAATTTGAGGATAAATTTGCAGGCAGAAGCCTTCAGATGATCGCCGCCTATCCGGAGGAGTCGGTTGTGGTTCTGGCGGACGGCCGGAGAATGTTCCGGATCCTGGAGAACATTTTGCAGAACGCGTACAAATACGCCCTTGAGGGCACCCGGATCTATGCGAAGCTCTGGAAGGAGGGAGACGCTGTCTGCTTTGAGATGAAAAATATATCGAAGGATCCGTTAAATATCAGCCCGGAGGAGCTGATGGAACGTTTTACGCGGGGAGACGCCGCAAGGAGCACCGAGGGCAGCGGGCTTGGGCTCTCGATCGCGAGGGATCTGACCAGGCTGCAGGGCGGAACGTTTGAGATCGCGCTGGACGGGGATCTGTTCAAGATCGTCATGCGGTTTCCGGAATACAGGGAAGCGGAATGACAGTAGGGACCTAAGCTCTCAAGTCCTTCCGTGTATATTTGACGTAGCCGGCTGCGACGCCTGCCGCCATGAGCAGGAGGCCGCAGGCCAGATATCCGGTGTTGAGCGTATGTGTATTGAGGATGTCGGAGGCCTCCGTGTACCCGAATGGGGTGATATATTTCAGGGCCTCCGCGTCCTTGGAAATGTTGGCGGCAATATTCAGAAAATACAAAAGGGATGCGATCCCGATCCCGATTCCGGCACCTGAGCGGGTGATAAACGCGGAGATTCCGAAGCAGATTCCCGCAATTTCAAGCTGCAGGATCAGGTACGCCAGATGAAACAGGAGGAAATCTCCCCAATCCATTTCGCTGCCGATCATTTTTATGGAGATTCCTGCGCACAGCAGGACAATGGCATTTAAGAGCAGTATCGTGATGACGGCGCCCAGAAGCTTTTCGGTCACAACTCTTGTCCGTGAAACGGGGTGCGTCATCAAAAATTCTGCCGTTTTGTCCCGTTCCTCCTTCATCAATGCGTTAATACCCGTGATTGCCGCAAAAAATGCGCCGCCGATGCCGAGGATATTGCCTCCCTCTACGCCGTAAAAGCCGATGAGGGTGCCGAAATTGAGCTGATCCATGCCAAAGGCAGCCGTGAAGCTTCCCATGGACGCGAACATCTCATTTACATTTTCCATCTCGGATTCCATATCGGGATACATCAGCACACAGGCCGCGATCATCAGCCCGATAGACAGACTCCAGATCAGTACGGATCGTCTCTGGGTTTTTAGCTCCTGTTCGAATATGGCCATAGGGTCCTCCCTTCGGGATCTGCCCTGTCTGTGTTGGACGGAGCAGTTTCATAGTAGTTCATAAAGATTTCTTCCAGTGTCGGTTCGGTGATATTTACGTTCCGGATCTCGCTCTCCGAGAGCCTTTTGAGGAGCGCCTTCACATCCCCCTTGTATAAAAAAGCTGCGGAGGTTCCGTCTGATCGGAAATCCGTGATGCCGGGCAAGCCTTCTGTCGCAAAGGAGCCGGAAACCGTAACCTTTTTCGCGCCTGTTTCTTCCAGCTTCTCTACCCGGTCGCATACGATGATGCTGCCTTCCCGGATAAAGGCCGCTGTCCGGCAGTGGGTCTGTACCTCGGACAGAATATGGGAGGACAGGAATATGGAGGTTCCCTTTTCGTTCAGCTCATCCAATATCTCAAAAAATTCCTTCTGCATGAGGGGATCCAGCCCGCTGGTAGGTTCGTCCAGGATCAGGAGCTCCGGCTCATGCTGCAGGGCGCATACAATTCCCACTTTTTTGCGGTTGCCGAGGGAAAGATCCTCGACTCGTTTCTCCACATCCACCGCAAGGCGTTCGCACAGGCTGGCTGCCTGTTTTTGGCAGGCCTGACGCCTTAGTTTTGCGGAATAGCGGATGACGTCCCGAACCTTCATGCCATTTGTAAAATGGATCTCCGACGGAAGATAGCCGACCCGCTTTAGAATTTCCTTTTGATCAGAGGCGATGTCAAAACCAAGTACGCTTGCGCTTCCGGAGGTCGGGCGGATCAGTCCTAACAGTGTCCGGATCGTGGTGGATTTTCCTGCTCCGTTTGGTCCGATAAAGCCGAAAAAGTCTCCCTGTCTGACGGTCAGCATTAAATCCGTGATCCCCCTGCAGGTACCGTATGTTTTTGTGAGTCTGTCTGTTTCAATCGCGTTTACCATCTCTTTTCCGGCCCCTTCCTGTAACTTAAGCTCCATCATACCATAAAGCAGACTGGAATTCAATGTCCGCGCGGGGGGGGGATTAAGGTAACTACTCAGCAGGTCTGCGCATTCACAGCTCAGATCGTGCCAGGCGGTTTGACAATCCGTTCTGTTCACAGATAGAACCAATGTTAAGCACTGCAAGCAGTTTTAGAACACTTTCCTTGTAAGGATCTCAATGAAATGCTATAATGGGCACAGATGACACGGGCAGGAGGTGCGGTATGGTTAGGGAAGTTTCAGTGGGAATACAGGATTTTGCAAAGCTTCGGGAGAACGAGCTGTTTTATGTGGATAAGTCAGCATTCATAAAGGAATGGTGGGACAGCCATGATGATGTGACGCTGATCACCCGTCCCAGGCGGTTTGGCAAGACACTCAACATGAGCATGCTGAACTGCTTTTTTTCAAACCGGTATGCGGGCAGGGGCGACCTCTTTGAGGGGCTTTCCGTATGGGAGGATGAAAGGTTCCGGAAGCTGCAGGGAGCCTATCCGGTGCTTTTTCTGTCGTTTGCCGGGGTGAAGCAGGATACCTATGAGAAGACAAGGAAGGTAATCAATGCGCTGATCGCAAAGCAGTATAAGCAATATGCGTGGTTAAAGCAGGCAGATTTTTTTGATGAAGCGGACTTGGAATTCTGGCGTCATGTGAACGCGGATATGGATGATCCGACAGCATCCCTGTCACTGAACAGGCTGTGCGAGTGGCTGTACGAATATTATGGAAAAAAATGCATCGTCATACTGGATGAGTATGACACGCCCCTGCAGGAGGCATACATCCATGGTTTCTGGGATGAACTGGTAACTTATACAAGGGCGCTTTTTAACAATACCTTCAAGAGCAATCCATCCATGGAGCGGGGCATCATGACGGGGATCACAAGGGTGAGCAAGGAATCCATTTTTTCTGACCTAAACAACCTGCATGTCGTGACAACGACATCAGATCTATACGCCACAGCCTTTGGATTTACGGAGGAGGAGGTATTTGCCGCGATGGACGAGCAGGGGATACCGGAGGAGGAGAAGGAAACGGTAAAGAGATGGTATGACGGTTTTACCTTTGGGAAGGTTACGGATATTTATAATCCGTGGTCGGTCATTATGTACCTTGATGAGAAAAAAATCGGCGCGCACTGGGCGAACACCAGCGGCAACGGGCTGGTGGGAAAGATTCTCCGGGAGGGCGACAAGGATATCAAGGAAGCGTTTGAGAGGCTGTTGGATGGGGAGTGCATTGAGGCGGAGATTGACGAGCAGATCATCTTTAACCAGCTTGACACGAACCAGAATGCGATCTGGAGCCTGCTGCTTGCGAGCGGATACCTGAAGGTGGAGAAAATTTTGCAGGAAGCGCCGGAGGATGACGCAGTCTACCGGATGAAGCTGACCAACCTTGAAGTGAAGAAAATGTTTTCGAAAATGATCAAGGACTGGTTTGGAAAGGATCGCTCCTTCAACGAATTTGTAAAAGCCATGTTTGCGGGGGACGTGCGGGGCATGAACCACTATATGAACCGGGTGGCTCTCAACACCTTCAGCTATTTTGATGCGGGAAAGAAGCCATCGGAGGAGAGTGAGCCGGAGAAATTCTATCATGGTTTTGTGCTGGGGCTTCTGGTAGATCAGGCGAAAGGCTACATGGTGAAGTCCAACCGGGAGAGCGGCTTCGGGCGCTACGACGTGGTGATGGAGCCGAAGAACGTGAGGGACGTTGGGATCGTCATGGAGTTCAAGGTGCTAGATGAATATGACGGCGAGAAGGAACTTACGGACACCGCGAAGAATGCGCTTGCGCAGATCGAGGAGAAGCAGTACGCGGCGGAGCTTGCGGCGAAAGGCGTGACAAGGATTCTGGAGTATGGCTTTGCGTTCGAGGGCAAGAAGTGCCTGATTGTGAAGAGGTGAGCGTTGCGGCATTTGTGCCTGCGAGGGAGCCGCCTCACTTCCCGCGCATCCTCTTGCGGAACCATTTTCCGGTCTCGGAGAGGTCGGAGGACTTCCAGCCGGAGAGCTTGCTGCAGCCGGGCTTTAACAGGGCGGAGGTCTCGTCCTTGTTGGACAGGTTCCAGGCGACATAGGACACCTTGTACCGGTCTAACAGGGAAAACCACTGGGAGGCGGAGGCTTTGTCGATGCTGCCGTTTCCGGAGGCGTCGCAGATGGAGCATTCCGACACGAAGACGGGAATGCCGGCGGACAGCGCGGACTCCAGCCTGCGCCGGAGGTCTTCGCCATGTGTCGCGGCGTAGAAATGGAAGGTGTAGACGGTATTTTTGTCCTTCAGGCGGTGCCCGATCACATCATCCACGTCCTGCGACCAGGTGTTGGTGCCGACGATGAGGATCGCGTTCTTGTTGTATTTGCGGATCACCTTTGTGATCTTCGCGGCGTAGGGCCGGATGTCCTGCTCCCAGGATACCCAGTGGGGCTCGTTGCACAGCTCGAAGAGCACATTGGTATGGTTCTTGTATTTTTTGGCCATGGCCTTGAAAAATTTCTTGGCCTCTGCGAGGTGCGTGTTCGGATTGTTGTCATTTAAGATGTGCCAGTCGATGATGACATACATGCCAAGCTCTGTGGCGTAGCGCACGCCCTTGTCGATCAGAGCGCGCTGCGCGGCCTGGTCCCCGCCGGCGAGGTAGCCGTTATATTCTTCCGTGTAGAGCGCGAGGCGGATGGTGTTGGCCTTCCAGTCGTCACGCAGCCGCTTGAACGCTTTTTTGTTGACATACTGCGGATACCAGGCAAGGCCATGGGTGGAAACGCCCTTGAGCCGGACCGTGTGCCCTTTCCCGTCTGTGAGGTGGTTTCCCTCCACCTTGAGGGCGGGGATTTTTTTGGAAGCGCCTGAGGTGGTCAGCGGCAGGTGACGGAGCTTCGGAAGCGTTTTCCGGGCGGCGGATGCCGGGGAAGATATGAAGAGGAACGCGAGAAGCAGGATGAAAAGCGTGGCATAAAAACGGTGGCGTGACATGATATCCTTCCTTTCTTTGCATAAGCTGTCAGGTGCTGCGGTTTTGCGGAGTTATGGTGCTTTGCTGTTTTTGCCAAAGGAAAAGCAGTCTGCTGTCAGTTCCTTTCCAAATCTATCACAGGGCTGTATCCCGGTTCGTCATGCGTGATAACTGCTGACCATGCTGTCAAGGTCATCCGACATGTCCTTGATGTGATTGGCCTTCTCAGACACGGTGTGGATGATATTGGTGATCTCTGTGACGGAGCCGGCTGTCAACTCGGCAGAGGCGGCATTTTCCTCGGAGATTGCTGACAGGCTCTCGACAGTGTTGTTCAGCTCGCCGCAGGCAACCTCGATATCAAAGACTCCGTTTCTGATCACATCGAGGGTTTCCTTGGTGCGCTCGATCTCATGGAACAGGGTATCCAGATGCTGGCTGGAGTAGTTGCTGGTCTGGTTCTGCTCAGACATGGCGTTGTTTAGCTCCTTGACCAGTGTGATGGCCTGTGTGGTCTGTTTTTTCAGGTTGTCCATGATCTGCTTGATGGAGGCGGCGGATTCGTTGGACTGAACCGCAAGGGCGCCGATCTCTCCGGCGACTACGGCAAATCCCTTGCCTGCCTCGCCTGCTCTCGCAGCCTCGATGGAGGCGTTGAGGGAGAGGAGGTTGGTCTGGCTCGCAATTGAATTGATCACATCCGCGGCTTCAATAACGCTGTCCACGGACGAACCGACGGTGCTGATCTCTTTTGTTACCTCTTTAAGCTCTGCCATGGAATCATGGATGGCCTTGATCAGCACATGGAAGCTGTCGGACACCTCATTAGAATTGTTGTGCATGGTCTCGGCGTAGTCCTCCGCCCGGTCGATCATCTCATGCATGATGGAGAGCTTTCCAACAATCAAGGAGACATTCTGCGCCGCGTTTGTCACGTCCTGTGCCTGCTGCATCGCGCCCCTGGATACGTCGGAAACCGCCTCGGACAGGCTGTTCATGGTCTCGGAGGCCTGTTCCGCGATATCTGACAATTCCGTAGAGGAGGAAGCAGAGGTCTCCGCGCTTGTTTGTACGCCGTGAACAATGTCACGGATCTGGCCGATGAAGATATTCATGCTGTCCGCGATCACTTCAAATTCATCTCCGGAGGTCACGATAATTTCCTTGGACAGGTCGCCGGAGCCGTCAGCGAGATCGCAGAGCTTATGGTTCAGTGTACGAAATCCTTTTTTCATGTTTCCGATCAGGATCAGGATAATGATAATGCTGATCATCATGGTACAGGCCGCAATAATGGTGGTGGTGATCACGTGCCTGGAGATCTCCTTTTCAAACCATTCCGCGCTGAAATCAGCGGCAATGATCCCCACAACTTCCCCGGAAGAATTGAATACCGGGCTGTAGGCGCTGTAAAACCTGCCCCACTGGTCTTCATAGGGTTCCTGGTCAACGGCGGCTGTACCCTCTGCGGCAAGGCGCATGGCGTCGGTGGTCTCCGCTTCGCTACCAAACTCCGCGGGATCGTCCGGATCCGGGTCGATGGTAAAGGTGAAGGTGTCGTCACCGGACGGCTTGAGCCCGTAGATGTATTCGAGCTTAATACTCCTGCGGAAGGTATCCAGGGTGTTGAATATGGCCTGGTAGCCTTCTGAGTCCTTGTCGTCCTCTGTAACGGTTTCCAGCACATCGCCGTCAATGCTTGCGGCGGCGCTGTTGGCAGCGTCAAGCATTCTCTGCTGGATGGCCTGTTTCATCGATTTTCTCGTCTGGCTGATGGATACAGCGCCAAGCGTGGCGTTGGCGATCAGGAGGACGAGTATGTTGATGATCAGAACACGTGTGGTAAGGCTTATCTTTCGAACTTTCATAAATACCTCCAAATTTGAATTTTTATTGATTATAGCATTATTGTGTGTCAACTGACAATCATTTTCTTTGAAATTGTGAGTGTGCTGAGCTGCTTTGGCACGGCCTTCGCAGGGAACGCGCAGAGCTGCTGAGCAGTTACAAAATGATACTCTTGTATGAATTATAAAGTTGTGATAAAATGAGCAAAGCAGTGCCTGCGTTCAGGCAGGCCGGAACATTTGGAATATAGAGGAGAAAATGATGCAGTTTCGTCCATGTATTGACATACACGATGGAAAGGTAAAACAGATTGTCGGCGGCACGCTGTCAGACGCGGGACGGCACGCCAGGGAGAATTTTGTCGCTAAGCAGGACGCCGGATTTTACGCGAGGCTTTACAGGAACAGCGGGATCCGGGGAGGGCATATTATTTTTCTGAACAAGGCGGGAACCCCTGAATATGAGGCGGATGTGGAGCAGGCCCGGCTGGCGCTTTCGGAATATCCGGGCGGGTTGATGATCGGCGGGGGCGTGACCGCGGAGAACGCCGGCGCGTTTCTTGAGATGGGAGCGAGCCATGTGATCGTCACCTCCTATGTGTTTACGGAGGGCAGGGTGGATTATGAGAGGCTTAAACGCATGATCCGCGCTGTGGGGAAGGAACGCCTGGTGCTTGACCTAAGCTGCCGGAAACGCGAGAATGCTTACTATATCGTGACCGACCGGTGGCAGAAATTTACGGATGAAAAGCTGTGTCCTGAGACGATTGAACGGCTTCAGGATTACGCTGACGAATTCCTGGTCCATGCGGTGGACGTGGAGGGAAGGGTGAGCGGCGTGGAGACAGGGCTTATCAGCCTGCTGGGCGAATGCGCGGGAATTCCCGTCACCTACGCGGGAGGCGTGAGTTCGTATGAGGATATCGAGACCGTCCGCTGGCTCGGCAGGGGAAGGCTTGACCTTACGATCGGGAGCGCGCTCGACCTGTTCGGAGGGGCGCTTTCCTATGAGAAGGTGCTCTCCATGATGGATCGCTGACGCGAGAGCGGAAAAAATGAATGATAAAGGAATAGTGAATAATGAAAAATTTAAAGAAATGGATCAAGGAAAAAGATGTGTATGTGATGACTTTTCTGCTGGCCTCAGCCATAATGTTCATGGTGTGGAGCATAGGAGAGATCGCTCCCTTCTTTGGCAAACAGTCACTGATGCTGGTGGACGGCGTGCACCAGTATCTGCCGTTTTTCTCTGAGTATCAGCAAAAGCTCAGGACAATGGACAGCCTGCAGTACACTTTTGACGTAGGCCTTGGCAATAATTTTTTATCCCTCTGGTCGTATTATCTGTCCAGTCCGTTTAACCTGCTGATCCTCCTGTTTTCCAAGCGGAACATACCGGTGGCGCTGAATGTGGTCATTACCTGCAAGATCATTTTAGGCTGCCTCTGCTTTACGTATTTTCTGCGGCACAAGGATGCGGAGCTTATAAAGGACTGGGGCGTGGTGCCGTTTTCCCTGTTTTACGGCTTTTCCAATTTTATCATAGGATATTACTGGAACCTGATGTGGCTGGATTCCATTTATATTTTCCCCATTATTTTGCTGGGCATGCGCAGGCTGATGGAGGAAAAGGACAGCAGGCTATATATTTTCACGCTGCTTTACTGTTTTATCTGCAATTACTATATCAGCTTCATGATCTGCGTGTTCCTGGTGCTGTGGTTTTTCACGTTTCATTTTGACGGCGTGAAGGATTTTTTTATGAAGGGACTGCGGTTCGCGGCCGGCTCCCTGATCGCGGCGGCGCTGAGCGCGGTAGTGCTTTTGCCCGCTTACAAGGGAATCATGACGACGGCCTCTGCCGAGTTCGCGCTGCCGGAGTGGAAGCTTTACGGTTCCTTCGCGGATACCCTGCGCTCCCACCTGTTCAAGGCTGAGGTGTTTACCAATCAGATCACGGACAGCGGGACGAATCTGTACTGCGGGATGTTCACGATCATACTTGCGGTGATGTACCTGTTTTTAAAGGATGTGAAGCTTGCGAGGAAGATCAAATATGTCCTGCTGCTGGCATTGTTTGTGGTGAGCTTCAATGAGGAGAAGCTTAACTATATCTGGCATGGCTTCCACAACCAGTACGGGATTCCCAACCGTTTCGCGTTTTTGTACATTTTTCTGCTGATCTTCATGGCGTATGAGGTATGGAGAAAAAAGGAGGAGCTGTGGGTGCCGGGAATCCTGATTGCCTATGCGGCCGGCGCGATGCTTGTGGCGTACTGTTATTTCCAGGCAGAGGAGACCTATGATAACAATGTGTATATTTTGTCTGCGGTGCTGCTTTCGGCGTATCTGGTATTCCTCCTGTTGTACAGGCTGGTTCCAAAGATCCGGCCGGTTCTTATGTGGGCGATGGTCATCACCGCGGTTTTGGAGGTCGGAGCCAATGGCCGCAGCGGATTTGAGGATGTGGGAAGCTCGGATATGGAGTATTATTTCGGGCAGACGGAAACCTTTGAGGCGCTGAAGGAGCGGGTGGAGGATGAGGAGGAATCGGAGTTTTGCCGTTCCGACATCCTGCAGCCGATCGGGGTGGACGAGGCAGTCTGGTATAACTTAAAGAGCGTCGGCATCTTCGGCTCCACGGTGCGGGGGGAGCTTGTGGACATCATGGGAAAGATGGGCTTTTATACGGGAGCCAACGAGTACCTTTATTATGGCGCAACCCCTGTTACAAACGCGCTGTTCGGGGTAAAATATGTCTATGCGAGGGACAACAATTTTATCAATGTGGATATGGACGCCTATGACACGGAGGACAACATCACTGCCTACCGGAACAACTATGTGCTGCCCATCGGCTACATGGTAAAGGACGACATTCTGGATTACGATACGGCAAACAGCGGTCCCTTTACCGTGTTAAATGAGGTGTCGGGCGCGCTTACCGGATTTGAGCCGGTGTTCTGCTCCATTTATGATGACCTGCAGACCAGAACCTATGGCACGAACATGGAGGTCGCGATGCGGGATGAATTCAACGCGGATTATTCCAAGGCAAATGGCAGCGCGAGGGGGGACATCATTTATACGATTCCCAGGGACATGGATCTGTATGTGAGCTGCCGGGGCACCAATGTCAAGAAGATCGCCCTTCTGATCGATGGCAATGAGGTGGGCTATGACCGTTACCAGGGCCAGCTCTTCCATGTGGGAAAGATGACGACGGGACAGACGGTGGATATCCAGTTTGAGTTAAATGACGGCGAGGACCAGAGCGGGGAGCTGTATGTCTACCCGATGGAGTTTTCAAGGGGAAATTTTGAGAAATTTTATGAGACGCTCGACAGCCAGGGCATGGAGGTGACAAGCTTCTCCTCAACGGAGATCGAGGGAGATATTACCGCGAAGGAGGGACAGATGTTCATGACATCGATTCCGTATGATGACGGCTGGCACATCTACGTGGACGGCGAGGAGACGGACACATGGATCATCCTCGACGGCTTCCTCGGCGCGGAGTTAGAGCCGGGCGAGCATGAGATTAAGATGGTGTACCGCTGTCCGGGAATGCTGAAGGGATTCTTCCTGACGGTGCTCGGCATCCTGTGTTTGATCGGGCTGTACAGGATAGAGAGCGGAAAGACGGATGTGGCCGCCCTCGCGAAGAAGTGGAAGCTGCCTGTACCTAATAGGAGATAAATAAAGGAGGCTGAAAGCGTATGAAAAAGAGAGCTGTGAAGAAGGCGGTGATTCCGGCAGCGGGACTGGGCACCAGATTTCTGCCCGCGACAAAGGCGATCCCGAAGGAAATGCTGCCTATCGTGGATATTCCAACGATACAGTATATTATAAAGGAGGCGGTGGACAGCGGGATAGAGGAGATCCTGGTCATCACCAACTCCAACAAGCACTGCATGGAGAACCATTTTGACCGGAACTATGAGCTGGAGAACCGGCTGATGGAATCGGGCAAGCAGGCGGAGCGCGACATGATCTGCGAGATCGCGGACATGGCCAATATCTATTATGTGAGACAGAAGGAGCCGAAGGGATTGGGGCACGCGATCCTGTGCGCGAAGTCGTTTATCGGGGAGCAGCCGTTTGCGGTGCTGCTCGGAGATGACGTGGTGGAGAACCATGGCGGCAAGCCTGCGCTCAAGCAGCTAATCGAGGCGTATGACGCGGTGCAGGCTTCAATAGTGGGCGTGCAGACCGTGCCCGATGAGGCGGTGCATAAATACGGCATTGTGGAGCCGGTAAGACAGATGAACGGCCGCAGGGTGAAGCTGTCCTCGATGGTGGAAAAGCCGAAGCTTGAGGACGCGCCGAGTAATCTGGCGGTGCTTGGTCGCTATGTACTGACGCCGGAGATTTTTGATTACCTGGAGACACAGGAGCCGGGGGCGGGCGGCGAGATCCAGCTGACCGACGCCATCAAAAACCTGATGATCAGCCAGTCGGTGTACGCCTATGACTTTGAGGGCACGCGCTATGATGTGGGTGATAAGTTCGGCTTCATCAAGGCGACGGTGGAGTACGCGCTGGAGCGGGATGAGCTCAAAGCGGATCTGCAGGCGTATCTGAAGACGCTGGTGGAGACATTTTAGAAGGCAGAAAAGGGCGGCTTCATCAGGAATGATGGACGAAATGGTGGTTATGAGTCAGAAATGGGGGATGGAGATTGAGAAAGGACGAACATTTATCCAGGTCCAAGATCATTTATTTTATCAGCGTGCTTTTGCTGCTCGCGGTGATTGTCTCAGGGACGATCCTGCTGCTGGGCAGGTTGAACGCAATGGGGGCAGGCAGGGAGATCAAGACCATGCTGGTGGTGGTACAGCTTCTGGTGATGGTATTTACGATCGGGATTGGCGGCTACATTTTATGGGTGGTGCAGAGGGAGGAAAAGATATCCAATGTCAAGACCGATAAATACAAAAAGCTGTTTATGAACCTGCCGATCGGTTTCGCACAGGTGAAGGTGCTGCGGGATATCCAGACAGACCATCATCTGGGGTATCAGATCTGTGACGCGAATGAGACCTTTGGCCAGTTATTTGACCTGCATATGTCGGATTATTACGGGAGGAACATTTCGGAAAGCCGGGTGGACATCCTGCAGAGCATCAACGCCTGGTTCAAGGCCTACGACAATTCCGGCACCAAGCTGGGTGAGCTTTTAACGGTGGAGATCACCATGGAGAACCTCAACAAGGTGTTTACCACGGTGATGTATAAGCTGGAGCCGGATTACATCAATATGGTCGTGATTGACATTACCGAGCATAAGGAGACCGAGAAAAAGCTGTCAGACGCGATGGAGGCCGCCAATGTGGCCTACCGGACGCAGGCGGAATTCCTTGCCAACATGTCCCATGAGATCCGGACGCCGATCAACGGCATTTTGGGCATGCTGCAGCTTACGCTGATGTCGGAGGATCTGCAGGCGGATTACCGAGATAACCTGATCATCGCCAAGAACAGCGCGGATACGCTGCTTCGGCTGATCAATGATATTCTGGATCTGTCAAAGCTGGAGGCAGGAAAGTATAATCTGCGAGAGGAGGACTTTGACTTAAAGGCAGTCTTTACGGAGACGATCGCCGCCCAGCTTCCGGCTGCCCGGAACAAGGCGCTGTCTCTGGAATATAATTTTGACAGCCGGCTTCCGGAGCTGGTAAGGGGAGATTCCCAGAGGCTGCAGCAGATTTTGAACTGTCTGATCACCAACGCCATCAAATTTACCAATGAGGGCGGAATCCGCATCAAGGTTGGCTGCTATGATGATTTTCTGGACATGATCAAGCTGAGGATTTCTGTGGCGGATTCCGGTATCGGAATTTCTGAGGAAAACAAGAAAAAGCTGTTCATCCGTTTCTCGCAGGTGGACGCGTCAGATACGAGAAAATACGGCGGCTCTGGACTGGGGCTTGTCATCACCAAGCAGATTGTGGAGCTGATGGGCGGAACGATCACTGTACAGAGCCAGGAGGGCGTCGGATCCACCTTTATCGTGGAGGTTCCGCTGAAGATCATGAAGCTTTCTGAGGAGGATCTGGAGGCTGCCAAAAGAAGGCGGGATCCCGCGCTTTATTCCATCAACGGGCATTCAAGGGCAAGGATCCTGGTGGCGGAGGACGAGCCTGTGAACCAGCAGGTGATCGGGAAGCTGCTGGGAATGGCCGGCTATTCCTACGATATTGCTGAAAACGGAGAAAAGGCAGTGGAGCTTTACCGGATGAAGGAATACCAGGCGGCGCTGTTTGACGTGCAGATGCCTGTGATGGACGGGCTGGAGGCCACCCTGAAGATTCGCGAGCTGGAGGAGGTGCAGGAGCGGAAACGCCTTCCGATCATTGCCGTCACCGCGAGGGCGATGTTCGGGGACAAGGAAAGGATTCTGGAGTCTAAGCTCGACGACTACATCGCCAAGCCCTACAACCTCAATGACGTAGTGGAGATCCTGAATAAATATGTGGACAAGGATACATCAGAACAGAAGTCCTGAGTGACAGGCCGGGATTTCAGGCTTATGTCTGCTGGATTTTTTTCAGCAGGAAACGGTATTGCATATAGGCACCTTTCAGCTGATAGGAGTAACAGTCGATCAGGTCCGGATCGGTCTGGTAATCCAGGTGCAGGAGAAGGGTGTCGATCATATTTTTTGTGTTTTGCAGGTCATTTACAAGGGAAGCGTCTGCTGCCGGTTTCACCGGCGGCAGGCAGGCTTCCCTTTTGTTATGCTTAAACGGCGCAAAGACTGTTTTCATAGACATACTCCTCTCAATAAGAAGGCATTATGATATCAGTATTGGAAGAAACTGGGGGATTTATACAGTATATGAGGAAAAACTATAAATATTCGTAACGACTCAGCAGGTCTGAGCATTCACTGCGCAGATCTGCTGAATAGTTCATAAAATTCAAAATTTTGTCAAAAAGTACAAAAAGTTATGACACCGGGTTCATAAATGGTGTCATAAAAAATTCATAAATTCTGCTGTTTTTGACATTTCTATGTTTATTATTCTATTTCGTTCACAATTATAGACAAATCCTGTCCTGATTTATATAATACGTCGTATCTGTTACAGCAGGTACAGAAGATTCGCAGTGGGTTTAGCATCCTGATGCCCGCATGGACCGTGCCAAGACAGTATATTTAGCCGTGCAGCGGGTGAATTAGGATGCGCCAGCTTCACCCGCTGCGTAACTGTTCAGAACCTGTTGAGCAGTTACATGGTTACAATAACACATTAAAGGGCAGAAACCGGAGCGATAAGGCTGTAGTGTATGGCCTGATGAAAGAGGAGGGATCGTATTGCAATATGGAAAAATGCTGTTGCTCGGCCTGATCCTGGCAAGGGCGGTATATACGGATGTCAGAACCGGAAAGATTGAGAACCGCCTGGCGGGCGCAGGACTTGCGATGGGGCTTTTATTGAATCTGGCAGCGGGAGGCGGGCAGGGAATCCGGGAGAGCCTGCGGGCGTCGGTGCTGGTGCTGGCCGGGCTGTTCGCGCTGTTTCTGGTGCGGGGGCTTGGTGCCGGGGATATCAAGCTGCTGGCCGCGGTCGCGGCGTTTCTGCCGCAGGCGGCATTCCGCTGTGTGGCTGCATCGTTTGTGGCGGGAGCTGTGCTGTCACTGGGCAGGATAATGTTCCGGTGGCTGAAACGGCGCGGTATGCGGCGAAGCGGCAGATCGGAGGGCACGCTGTTCCGGTGGCAGAAACGGCGCGGAATGCGGCAAAGCGTCAGACTGGAGGGTACGCTGTACCGATGGCAGAAACGGCGCGGTATGCGGCGAAGCGGCAGATCGGAGGGTACGCCTGCGGATGGGCAGGATGCAGGGGAGCTGCGCAGGAAAGAGATGGCTGCGCTTCCGGACGTGCTTGCGGATGGTCAGGATCGCGGGAGTGACCGGGGAAAGGACGGGGTTTATGTGCGGGGAGAAACGATCCATTTTTCTGTCGCGATCGCGCTGGGAACCCTGTGGGTATGCCTGGGTGGGAGCATATGAGGGAAATGCGGATCGGGATACTGGATTCCGAGGACAGATATGTGGAGAAGCTGGCAGGCGCGCTGAAGCGGCATTCCGGCTGGAGGGCCATAGGCTTTACATCGGAGGAACGTCTGGGTCTTTATATGGAAAGAGGAGAGCTTTCCCTGCTGCTTGCGACAGACCGAAGGGTTTTGGAGCATAGGGCGGAGAGTGAGAGGCTGTGCCGGGTGTGGCTTACCGAGGACGGGCAGGAGGGACAGGAAGGCGGCACAACCGGAGCTGGGCGCGGGGAGACGTATGTTGCCGGAGGAGGGGATGGGAGAGGAGATGCCATTCTGCCTGGAAACGAAAAAGGCCGGAAGCAGGATGGGACAGGCCGGCAAAATGCCGGGCTTGACAGGAACGGCAGGATGGATCCGGCATGCCGGATGGAAAAAGACGGCATATTTGAGGTCTGTCGATTTCAGAGTGTATCGCAGATCATCCGGTGTCTGGAGGAGATCGCCGCCCGCAGCGGCCTGTCCGGAAGAAAGAGCATTCCCATGCTCGCGGTGTATTCCCCTGTGGGAAGGTGCGGAAAGACCGCGCTGGCGCTCCGGCTGGCGGAGAGGGGAAGGGGGCTGTATCTCGGAATGGAGGATTACGGCAGCTTTCCGGAGGAAGACGAGCTTCTGGCCGACCGTTTTTATTACTATGTCAAGGAAAAACGGGGGGACCGCGTGACAGAGCTGCTTGCCCGGTGCGGGGGGAGGATCGCCACCGGAACCTCGCCCTTTGACATGAAGCTGATCGGGGCAGCGGAGCTTGGCTGGCTGCGGGAACAGGCAGAGCAGCTGGGAGTCTTTCACCAAATTGTGGTGGATATGGGAACCGGTGTGGTGGAGGAGCCGGAGCTTTTTACCCTGTTCGACGGGCTGATCGTGCCGTATCTTGCGGGGGAGCCGGGACGTGCGAAGGAGGGAAGGCTGAAGCGGCTGCTGGATAAGACCGGAGCCTGGCTTGATGAGGGGCAGGTGCGGTTTGTGAACATGGAG
Organism: uncultured Clostridiaceae bacterium; assembly: GCA_946185495.1. Lineage (GTDB taxonomy): Bacteria > Bacillota > Clostridia > Lachnospirales > Lachnospiraceae > CAG-590. The sequence goes on from CAMHJT010000050.1 coordinate 16,968, forward strand.
CAGGGAGCGGAGAGGGTGGCGGAGCGATTGCTGGGGGAATATTTGGGCGACATATGACAGATCACCCTTTAGAAAGTAAACAGGCTGCCAATGGATGGTTTATTTACAACGTAGGGCTATTTGCGAACGCCGGTCCTTAGATGTGCTGACAAAGGAAGCACATCTTAGTACCGCTGCGTGAGCAATTAAGCGCAATGCCTGAGACCTTGGCGAACCCAAGCCGAAGGCGTAGGGCAAGCCTAGTTCGAAGGTATGCTTTAGCTCGTGCCCGAAGTGTAAATGAACTATCCGTTGGCAGCCGTCCGATGACAAATTTGT
>CAMHJT010000051.1 GCA_946185495.1 uncultured Clostridiaceae bacterium
GAATATTATAAATCGGACAAAAAAAATGGATAAAAACCTGTATTTTTGTTGAAAAAAACTGAAAAATAAGGTAAGATATAGGTAATTGTAACTATTTGATGCGAATATTGTTTTTGTTCTGATGGAGGCAGAGACTGGTATGGAGAAGTATACGATTGGCATTTTGATCGGCAATATCTGCGCGTCCCATTCGGATGACCTGTTAAACGGGCTTGTGCATAAGGCCAAGGAAGAAGATGTGCAGACGGTTGTCTTTATGGGTGCCCATGCGAACTGTTTTGATGAGCTCTATTATTACAGGGGCGGCAATAAGGAGCAGAAATATCTGTTTCAATATAATACCGTATTTGACTATGCCAATCTCGGCAAGCTGGATCTGCTGGTCGTGGTGTACTCCACATTTTATTTATACATGAAGGAGAACAAGGAGGAGTTTTTTGGCCGGTTTCGCTGGCTGAGCATTCCCATCATCATTGTGGGGGATGAATACAGGGGGCTTCCGAGCGTGATCACGGACAATGGGGACGGAATAAGGAAATGCATGCAGCATCTCTTTGACGAACATGGCTGCAGGAAGATTGTGTATCTGGGAGGCCCGAAGTACAATAACCGCGATGCCGAGGAGCGCTATCAGGCCTACCTTCAGATGATGGCGGAACGGGGATATGAGGTGACGGAGAGCATGGTGGAATTCGGTGATTACTCTGCCAATTCCGCGCCCTTGTTCGGGAAGCTCTTAGACAACAATCCGGGCGTTGACGGCGTGGTCTGCGCCAATGACACCATGGCGTTGTCGGGCTATGAAGAGTGCCGGAAACGTAACCTGATCCCCGGCGTGGATATCGCGATCACCGGATTTGATGATGTTCCGGAGGCGAGGTTCGCAACGCCGCCTCTCACTACGATTGAGCAGAATTCCTATGACCTGGGATTTGTGGCGATGGAGAAGGCGGTGGAGGCGCTCCGTGAGGGAAAGATGGAATCGGCCAAGGTGCCCGTCTATTTCAAGCACAGGGCTTCCTGTGGAAGTGAGAAGGAGATCGGCAGCGGGCTCGCCGGCATGATCGAGCATCTCTCCCCGCAGATGCAGAGAAAGGAGATCGCCAAGGACTGCACGAAGAACATTCTGGAGAAAGCATTTTTATATAAACTGATGATCATGGAGGACAAGGCAACTTTTGATATGGTTTACAGGCTATGTTACCATATCGTGGATGTGTATCTCGATGATGAGGATGACCGGATTTATGACATGGAGTTTATCAAGGAGTGCGTCAACAGCCTTGTGGATTCGAGAAAGCTTTCGGTGAACAGCCTGATGACGGAGCTTACCAGGCAGATTTCCAATGTCATGTTCATGGGCAGGGACGAGGAACGGATCGGAGTGCTCAGCGACCTTTTGCTGCACATTATGGATTATGTGCAGAACAAGACATTGATCGACACGAACTACAGGTATGACAACCTGCAGAGGAACATCTGGACTACGCCGTTCATCACAAGGGACATGATCGCCAATATTGACGATCAGGAGCAGCTCTACGAGAGCCTGATGGAACGACTGTGCTTCATGAAGATCAAGAGCGCTTATCTGTTCCTGCTTAAGGAGAATAAGATCAACCGTACGATTCAGGACTGGTCTTGTCCTGCGGAGCTTCAGCTTGTGGCAAAGATTGAGGATGGCGTGATCACGGAAAATGTGAAGGGGGAGTGGCTGGACGTGCGCCACGGGCTGACGGATATCTTTACCTTCACAAGCAACAGCAATATGGCGGTCTACTCCCTGTTCGCAGGTAAGCGCATGTACGGCATGCTGGCCAGCGAGATGACGGAGGACAACATTACCAGTATGTACAGCGTGGCTCTGCATATCGGAAGCGCGTTCCAGTTTATTGACCTGATGCGCAAGCAGCGCAAGGTTCAGGCGGAGCTGGAGCTTGCGATGAACGCGTTAAAGAGCAAGAATGACCTGCTCAATATGATCTCCGAGAAGGATGAGCTGACGGGTCTTTACAACCGAAGGGGCTTCTGGGAGAAAGCCATGGTGCTGGCGGAGAGCGCGAAGGAGCACTATATTCTCTGTATCTATGCAGACCTCGACCATCTGAAGCAGATCAATGATGAGTTCGGGCACAAGGAAGGGGACTTTGCGATCTGTCAGACGGCGAAGTACCTGCAGGATTGCCTGCGGGCTACCGATGTGATCGGCCGGATTGGCGGAGATGAATTTGCGGCGGTTGCCATTGTGCATGACAGCGAGATGGGCGCAGAGATCAGCAAGCGGATCAAGGCGCGCAGCATGGAATTCAATGACGAATCGGAGAAGCCCTATTATGTCGAGGTTTCCATTGGCTATGCGGTTTTCCAGTACGCGGAGAGTCTGGAGCTGACGCAGATGCTGAATGAGGCGGATCTGATGCTTTACGAGAATAAGAAGGCCAGAAGAAAGTACGCGAGAAAAGGAAAATGAAAAACGCGGGCCTGATGCCCTGCGAACATACAAAAGGCCACAAAAAGATTTGCGGGAAAGGGATTATAGAGATGAAGAAGAAAATGCTGAGTATCATGATGGCGGCCCTGATGCTGCTTTCGGGCTGCAGCGGGGGAACCGCACAGCCGGCTGCGAATACGGGCACCCAGGAGCCGGCTGCGCCGGCCGCTCCCCCTGTCATGGAGCTTGCGCTCGAGGACAACCGGATAGATGACAATAACCGCATGTACTATGAGGTATTTGTGTATGCGTTTGATGACAGCGACGGGGACGGGATCGGGGATCTCAAGGGTCTTACGGAGAAGCTTGATTATATCAAGGATCTGGGCTGTAACGGAATCTGGCTGATGCCGGTCAATTCCTCCACGACTTACCACAAATATGACGTGACGGATTATTACGCGATCGACAAGGAATACGGGACGCTGGAGGATTTTCAGGCGTTTCTGAAGGAATGCGACAGCCGCGGCATCAAGGTGATCATGGACATGGTGTTAAACCACAGCTCCTCGGAGCATCCATGGTTTAAGGAGGCAGCGGAGTACCTGAAGACGCTTGCAGCGGGACAGGAGCCGGATCCGTCTGTATGCCCGTATGTGGATTATTATTTTTTCACGAGGGAAGAGGGCAGGAACGGGTACGCGAAGCTGCAGGGAACCGATTTTTATTATGAGGCGCAGTTCTGGGAGGGCATGCCGGATCTTAATCTTGGCTGCCAGGCGCTTCGGACAGAGCTTGAGAAGATCATGGCGTACTGGCTGGATATGGGCGTCGGCGGCTTCCGCCTGGACGCGGTCAAGGAATATTATACGGGGCATCCCGATGACAATGTGGAGGTGATCTCCTGGATCGTCAACTACTGCAAGAGCGTGAAGGAGGATGCCTATGTCGTGGGCGAGGCCTGGGATAGCAAGAATGCGATTGAGAATTATTACAGGAGCGGCATTGACAGCCTCTTTAATTTCCCCTTCGCGCAGAGCGACGGCATTATCTGCAAGGATCTCCGCAAGGCGGGTGACGGCGCGACCGGCAAGGCGCTCGCGCAGGACATTGTGTCCTACCATGAGATGATCCGGAATGTAAATGACAAGGCGACAGACGCGCCGTTTCTTAGTAACCACGATACAGGGCGTATCTCAGGATTTCTGGCGCAGGATCCGGTGAAGATGAAATTTGCCGAGGCGGTCAATATCCTGATGTCTGGCAACGCGTTCCTTTATTACGGCGAGGAGCTCGGCATGGTGGGCAGCGTGAAGGGCTTCCCGGGCAAGGATGAGAACAAGCGGGCGCCGATGTACTGGAACACCAGGGGGGACGGCGGTATGGCCAAGGGCTCTCCGAATATGGATGCGGTGGAGCACAAGTTCCCGCCCTATGAGGAGCAGAAAACGGACAACGCTTCCATTTACAACTATATCCGCAATGTCATTAAGATCCGCAACGCGTTTCCGCAGATCGGGCGCGGCATCGAGACGGTGGCGGAGGAGATCACGGACGGCGATATCGTGGCGCTCTGGAAAGAGTATGAAGGGGAGACGATATTGCTTTTGATGAACAACAGCGATCAGGAGAAGACGATCGCCATTCCTGAACGTGACGGCAGGAAGCTGGAGCTTGCCGCGGGGCTCGGCATCGAGGGCACAGAGCTTCAGGCGGCGGATGGAAATGTGACGCTGACGGCCTTCGGGGTTGCGGTGCTCAAATAAAGGCTGCAAGTGTTCCGTCTCCATCCTTTTTGAAAGGAATCTGGAATCGCGCCGCATCAGGCAGATCCATCGTATATTGATCAGAAATGATAGACAGAAAATGGCAGGGATCCGGGGAGTCCGGGAACCCTGCCATTTTTTTGAAGACGGGAGAAAGGCAGATAAATAGCGGGGAAGCGCGCAAGCCCGAAGGGCTACGGGGTGATATTTCCCTTCCGGATGTGCTCCTTGAGGATCCGGTCCGTAACCTCGTAAAGCTGTTCGGAGCCCTGCGCCGTAGTGCCCTGTCTTCCGTATACCTGCGCGGCGGTGACGCCGTGGGACTTCCAGTCGGCGCCGCCATTGCTGTCATTTAATAACAACGGCTGCAGGTTGTCCATGGCGTGCGCAAAACGCGCGTCAGCGGATGTGCCTTCCTCGAATTCATCAAACAGGCAGATCAGCTCTCTCTTCTGGTCTTCCGGCAGCAGGGAGAAGATTTTTTCCTTCGCTGCGTCCTCCCGGGCCTTCTGGGTTTTTAGGCCCTCTGTGTCGTAGGCGTAGGTGTCTCCTGCCTCAATTTCCACAATGTCATGGATCAGGCACATCAGCATCACCCGTCCGGCGTCAACCGGCTCGTTGGCGTATTCTTTGAGCAGGTAGGCCATGATGGCCATGTGCCAGGCGTGCTCCGCGTCGTTTTCATTTCTGCCATGGCCGCTTAAATGCGTCTGGCGGAAGATATTTTTTTCTTTATCGATCTCCAATATGAAATCAAGCTGTTTCTGTAATCTGTTCTCCATCGGCTCCTCCTTCTGTCCTGGTGTGCCGTCTCGATCATTTTTTATTTATTCTTGACAGATTTGCTTCAGCTGCAAGGTGGAGGAGGGGAGCATAGCGGGCTATGTGCCCCGACGACAACGCAGCAGATGGCGTGAAGCTGGCGAGAATAAAGAAAAGGATGCTTGAGACGTCACACTGAAATATATATCGAATCATATCATATCCGAAATGAACTGGCAAGGCGTGAGGAGGTCCGGTTAGCCGCTGAAGCGTCACGTAATCGTTTACCCTTCAGCCAATACACAGGCTTCCGGAGGATAGTATATTTGCCACGAAGGGATATTTGCGAACGCCGGTCCCTGGTGAACTGGTACACGGTCATTGAAAAAACTTGCATTATGTGTTTACATATTGTAAAATATAAACATTGGATAACAGTGGATCCCGCCATATGCGGCGGGACGTACAGGCCGGCTGGAAACCGGCCCGAAAGCATAGGAACACGGACTATTACAGCGGATATAGGGGCTGGTTGCGGGATGTTTGATCATATCAAAATTGAAGCCTTGGATGATTTTTTTAAGGGGCTTGGGGACAGGAAGACAAGGGGTGTATATTTTTACCGGATTAACGGTTACAGCGAGGAGATCGGCAGGTTTATATGCCGTTATTATGAGAGCGCCAGAAGACGCGGCGTCATTCTGGAGGGGCGGATTCCCAATCCGGATGATAAGAATCTTGCCTACTACGGGGAGATCATGGGCATGAATTTTCAGATGAGCCTGGGCTTCATTACCTCCAGCCTGAAAAAATGGCTGCCGAGGATGAATGATTACCAGCTGAAGACGGTGGCGGCCTCCATCTATGACTGTCTGGACGCGCTCCGCCGTACCGGCAAGACTGAGAATATGCTGAAGAACGCGTACATCAAGTTCATGTGCTGGCTGTATTACAAGTTTGAGCGTATTGTAAGCCAGCTTGGCAGCAATGATGTGCCCAAGATTCTCTATGAAGCCGATATCAGCAATTATGAATTGATGCTCATTTCCATTTTGTCGAACGCGGGCTGTGATGTGGTGCTTCTGCAGTATGGCGGAGACCAGAATTACTTGAAGCTGGATCCGCAGTCACAGAAGTCGGATGCGCTTAAGCTGCCGGGCATGACAGGATTTCCGGCGGGCTACAGCCTGAAAAAGGTGCGCCAGGACATACAGGAGGCGGTGAACTGCGAGAGGCTCTACGGAGCGCTTCCGGATCTGACAAACTGCACCAACGCGTGGATCAAGGGCGAGCGTGTGTTAGACGACGCGAAGACGCCATTTGGCGCCCGCGGTAGCGATAGTAAATTATTTTACAACTGTTTCTGCAGGATCAACGGCGTGGAGGATAAGCTCACATACTTAAGTGATCTGTATCATTTCAATCAGGAGCTGAAAAACAGCGGGCGGAAGGCTGTCATCGTGAACGGGGAGATTCCCGCTCCGACCATGGAGGAGATCAACGCGGTGCAGAGAAAAAGTACCTATGAGAAGCAGGACCAGATGCTGCTGGATCTCTCCAACAACCTGAAATTCACGGCGGGCAATGCGATCCAGGCTCTGGCGCGCAAGGCGTTCCTGGACGTCATGCTGGCGGAGGCAAAGGTGGAGGGCATGAGCCTTCATAAACTCACCAGCAAAGGGGTTTCCATGGTCTGCTGGCTGAAGCGGTATCTTCCGCAGATGTTTTCCGGCTGGAAGATGCCGGAGATCAGTTGCTTTATCCATTTTGGCAGCTGCCAGAAGGAGAATGAGGCAGTCTTTCTCAGGATGCTGGCAAGGCTTCCGGCAGATGTTCTGGTGTTTGTGCCGGAACTGGACGGGAAGTGTGTCCTGGCGGATCCCCTGTTGTATGAGCAGAACTTTGTCACAAGCCTGCAGGTGGCGAGGTTCCCGGAAGAGACGACAGACCTGCAGGTCGGGACCTCCGCTTATCATGCCGAGAGGGAGCTTGACACCCTGATGTATCAGGATTCCGGCATGTACAGGAATCAGCAGTACGCGAAGGCGAATGCGCTGACATTGATGACCATGTATGAAGAGATACAGCTGTTATGGAAAGAAGAGGTTAAATATAGGCCCAACTTTGAAACGACAGACACTACGGTCTGCATTCCGGTGATCTTTGCCAAGGTATCCGGCGTGAAGGATGGAGATGTCAAGGCATATTGGAACAGCGTCAAAGAGCTGATGAAGGAGGATGTGTTTTTGGTTACCAGGGTTCCGTTCGTTGATCCTGCAGCGCCGAATCCGATCAAGGCGGCTGCCACGGATTTTTATAAGAATGGAAAGCTTCAGAGAGCCCTGATCCGGAACCATAAGGATTATCCGTATGGATTTTTGCGGGAGGATATGCAGGAGCATATTCTGGACAAGCTGCAGCTGTTGATCGAGCAGAAGGTGATCAAGGGAACGTTTGAAAACGGGACGGAGTACACCATCATCGCTACCGTGCTCAACCTGAACAAGGACCTGATCAGGCTCCTGCATAAATTTGATTTTACCAAAAAGAATCCAAAGCTGATCTACATCAATACAGGAGAAAAGATGATCAGCCTGGAGGATTCCATCATAGTGGCGTTTTTGAATCTGGTTGGCTTTGATATTGTATTTTTTGTGCCGACGGGATATCAGAATGTGGAGAAATATTTTAACAAAAAGATTTTTGAGGAACACCAGATTGGAGAGTATTTATACGATATGCGCATTCCCAATTTGAATGTTCAGCAGAATAAGGGAAACAGCAACTCATGGAGAAAAATATTTAAGAGAGGGTGAAAAAATGGGACTTGATTTTAGCAAACCGCAGACGATGCAGCAGACTGCTGCGACAGGCTCAACAACGATTAATATGGGGGCGCCCATGGGGCAGAATGAGATCCAGCCGGTTGAGCAGTATGACATTGTGGCTGACAGAAACCAGATGAACCAGCAGCTGGTGAATTCCGAGGAGGTGGACGCCATCTGCAGCCAGATCGAGGTACATAACCTTGAGACCATCGTGACCTTTGGAGCTGAGGTGGCCGAGGAGATCTCGAAGGCGTCTGATATCGTGCTGAACAGCATGAACATGTCGCAGCTGGACGATTCCAGCGAGATGCTGAAGACGTTAGCAAATATCATGTCAAAGTTTGACATTGAGGAGATCAAGGAGAATCCTTCGCGTTTCGGCAAGCTGTTTAACAATATGAAGAAGCAGCTTGACAAGATCCTTGCGAAGTACCACACGATGGGCGAGGAGGTGGACAAGATCTACGTCCAGCTCCGGGGCTATGAGGATGAGATCAAGCAGTCCAACAGGAAGCTCAATATGATGTTTGACGCCAATGTGGACTATTACCACCAGCTGGTTAAGTATATCCTTGCGGGTGAGCAGGGCTGCCGGGAGATAGAAGCGTATATTGCGCAGCGCCAGCATGATATGGAGACTACAGGGGACAATTCGATCCAGTTTGAGCTGACAAGCCTGCAGCAGGCTTTGATGATGCTGGAGCAGAGAACGCAGGATCTACGGACAGCGGAAAATGTCGCGATGCAGTCCATTCCGATGATCAAGACCATGGAATACAGCAACTACAATCTGGTGCGCAAGATCAATTCCGCTTTCATTGTCACGCTTCCGGTATTTAAGCAGGCGCTCGCGCAGGCAATCCTTCTGAAGCGGCAGAAGCTTCAGGCGGAGGCTATGTCTGAACTCGACAAGAAGACGAATGAGATGCTCATGAAGAACGCGCAGAATTCTGTTGAGGTTTCCAAGAATACTGCGAGAATGGCTTCGGGAAGCTCCATCCAGATTGAGACGCTGGAGTCGACATGGAGAACGATCACATCGGGAATTGATGAGACACAGCGGATCCAGGAGGAGGCACGGAAAAAGAGGATTGACGACCAGAAGCGGCTGGAGGCCATCAAGGAGGACTTCAACAAGAAGTATCATATGCCCGCGCCGAAGAACCGCTGACGCGGGGGCGCGGCCGAAGAACCGGCCGCAGGCAGCCAATCATATTCCTTCGCTGAAGAATGGCTGGCGCGGAGGTGATCCGGCCGGATTATGTCAGGGATATTTCCACGGCGCATGCCGGGTTGTGATATCATATTTAGGTAATTGCGAGACTCAAAATGTAGACGGAGGCTTTGTGCATGATATATGTTTTTTCACCGGCATTAGGAACATCAGCCGGGAAAAAATATATATCGTGCACAAAGCCGACCGAAAAAGTACATTGTTTCGCAAACGCCTGATCATATTTTATAAAAGGAGGAGCAGTATTATGGGTATTAATTTGAGCAAAGGACAGAAGGTGGATCTGACGAAAGGAAATCCGGGGCTTAAGAATATTATGGTGGGCCTTGGCTGGGACGTGAACGCGTTTGATTCAGGCGCGGATTTCGACCTGGACGCGGCGGCGTTCCTGATCGGGGCTAACGGAAAATGCCCGACGGAGAAGGAATTTGTATTCTATGGCAATCTGGAGCATTCCAGCGGAGCAGTCAAGCATATGGGGGATAACCTTACCGGAGAGGGTGAGGGCGATGACGAGCAGATCCAGATTGACCTTAGCCTGATCCCGGCAGAGATTGAGAAGGTTGCGTTTACCGTTACCATTTATGACGCTGACAAGCGTAAACAGAATTTTGGACAGGTATCCAACGCGTATATCCGGATCGTGGACGAGGCGACGAATACAGAGCTGATACGGTACGATCTGGGCGAGGATTTCTCCATTGAGACGGCGGTTGTGGTAGGTGAGATGTACCGCAACAACGGCGAGTGGAAATTCAACGCGATCGGCAGCGGTTTCCAGGGCGGACTTGCGGCGCTTTGCGGCCACTATGGAATTGACGCGGCGTAATCGGAGCCATCAGCGGGAAACCGCTTTGATAGAGAAGACAGATACCGTTCCCGCCCGTATTCGGGCGGGATATACGGCATCGGCATCCGGCCGTATGATGTCGGATAAAAATCAGGATTTTTAGAGGAGGTAATCAAGAGAATGGGCGTAAATTTGAGTAAGGGGCAGAAGGTCAGCCTGACCAAGGGTAATCCGGGGCTTAGAAAGGTTGTAGTAGGCCTTGGCTGGGATGTAAACGCGTTTGATACCGGCGGGGATTTTGACCTTGACGCTGCGGCGTTTCTTTTGGCAGACACAGGAAAGGTGACAAAGTCTGAGGATTTTGTATTTTACGGGAACCTGAAACATCCGTCAGGAGCCGTAGAGCATCTGGGGGATAACAAGACAGGAGTCGGCGACGGGGATGACGAGCAGATCAAGATCGATCTTTCTGCCATTCCGGACACGCTTACGAGGATCGCGTTCACAGTAACGATCTATGACGCGGAGACAAGGCGGCAGAATTTCGGCCAGGTAAGCAACGCGTTTATCCGGATCTATAACGAGGAGTCCGGAGAGGAGCTTTTGCGCTATGATCTGGGCGAGGATTTCTCGATTGAGACAGCGGCTGTGTTTGGCGAGCTGTACAAGAACAACGGCGAGTGGAAATTCAACGCGATCGGCAGCGGCTATCAGGGCGGCCTGGCAGCTTTGTGTGCAAGTTATGGCGTGGAAACGGATTGATGGGTGACAGATATGGCGGTTAGTTTACAGAAGGGACAGAAGGTAAGCCTGACCAAAGGCAATGCGGGACTGGGTAAAGTCGTAGTAGGCCTTGGCTGGGATGAGGTTTCCAAAAAGTCGGGCAAACGGTTCGGTTCCATGTTTGGCAGCAAAGGCAGCAATATTGATTGTGACGCGTCTGCCCTGCTCCTAAAGGATGGCAAGTTAAGGGAAAGGGCGGATATTGTATATTTTCGCAATCTGACGCATTATTCCGGCGCGGTACGGCATATGGGCGATAACCTGACAGGCGCGGGCGCGGGCGATGATGAGCAGATCGTTATTGATCTTTCTTCGGTTCCTCCAGAGTATGACAGGATTGTAATCGTTGTTAATATTTTCCAGGCTGTCAATCGCAACCAGCATTTTGGCATGATCCAGAACGCGTTTGTAAGAATTGTTGATGACAGGAGTAATCAGGAGCTTTGCAGGTATAACCTGACGGATGATTATTCCGGCCAGCTTTCGCTGATCTTCGGGGAAATATACAGGTATAATGGCGAGTGGAAGTTCAATGCCATTGGACAGGGAACACAGGACGCGGGCATTGATGAGCTGGCTGGCAGGTATATGTGACCGGCTGTTGCGGCGCGGCCACGAAACAAGCATATTCAGATGTGTGAAACGGCTGAAGTGCAGGCCGTAAAAGCATAAGAGGATTAGGGATCCTCGCAATGTTTTGCGGATATAACGTTTATGATCAGGAAAATGGGCAGGTAGGAACGGTCCGGTGCGGGATCTGTTGCCAATCTGTCCATTTCCCGTGACCGGAATAGAAGGGAGGCTTCCGCATGATAAAATTAAGCAAGACGGAAGAGCAGATTACCCGGGAGGTAATGGGCAAAATCAATCTGGACAAGGATAAAAGCAAGCTGGAAAAGCATGTCATCAACCTGTCCAAAAGCGTCATTGATTTAAGCAAAAAAAGCGGCGTGGATCTGGGGGCGACGAGCGCAAAGGTGGTCGTTGTTCTGGATTACAGCGGTTCTATGAGTATGCTGTACCACGACGGGACGATCCAGAAAACGCTGGATAAGCTTGTTCCGCTCGGACTGACATTTGATGACAATGGCTCCATTGACGTTTATTTATTCCAGAATTCCTATAGAAAGATGGAGGATATGAACCTGTCGAATTATGAGGATTATGTCAAGACAGTGGTGGACAAGTCCGGGTATTCCATGGGCGGCACGGAATACGCGCCGGTTCTGAAGGCGATCATTCTGGGAGGCTCCCACAAAGAAGGCGGCTTTCTGGGCTTCGGGGCGAAGACAGTGGTGGACAACGCCATAGTCGACAGCGGGGATCCGACCTTTATTATATTCATCACCGACGGGGAGAATGCGGATAAATCCGCGACGGACGAGGTGATCAGGCAGTGTTCTGAAATGAATGTGTTTATACAGTTCATCGGGATCGGAAGGGAACGGTTCAAGTACCTTATGTCGCTGGATGATATGCCCGGCAGAAAGAGGGACAATACCGGATTTTCCAAGATGGAGGATCTGAATAAGGCCACGGACAAGGAGCTGTACACCAATGTGCTGGAGCAGTTTTCCGGATGGCTGAATGGCCTGCAGTAATGAGTGTGGCAGAGGGAGTGGGAATGAGCGAGAAAGAACGTTTAAAGTATTCGGTAGGCGGCCTGCTGTATACGCCGGCCATGAATAAAAAAATACCACAGAAGCTGAGAGACGGGGCGTTTCAAAGCCTGACCTCCATGGCTTTCTGTCTGGAGGATACCATTCAGGATGAGTGCCTGGAGGAGGCGGAGCAGAGCCTGTATGATATTCTTGCGGAGCTTGACGGAATGGAAGGGAAGCTTCCGCTTATTTTTATCAGGATCCGCACGCCGGAGCATATGAGGCATATCGTGGAGCTTTACCGTCCGTACCAGGGTATCATTACGGGATACATCCTTCCCAAGTTTGACCTGTCCAATGTGGACGCATATATGGAACTGGCCAGGGAGATCAACAGAAAAAGCGGCGGGCCGGTGAAATATATCATGCCGGTATTGGAAAGCCGCATGATCGCGGATATCGGGACGAGGGTAGGAACGATCTTGAAGCTCAAGGAATCTCTGGATGCCATCAGGGAATATGTGTTAAATGTAAGGGTGGGCGGCAATGATTTCTGCAATCTGTACGGCCTGAGAAGGTCGGTCAGCCAGAGCATCTATGATATTGGCGTGATACGGGATATTTTTGTGGATATCATTAACATTTTCGCGTCGGATTATGTGGTTTCAGGTCCGGTCTGGGAATACTTTGGCGCGGAGAGGGACGGCAGGTGGGACATGGGTCTTGTCAGGGAGCTGGAGCTTGACCGCCTGAATGGATTTACGGGAAAGACGGCGATCCACCCTGCGCAGCTTCCGCTGATCTATGAGAGCATGAAGGTCAGCCGGACGGATTATGACGACGCGATGGGGATCCTGGGCTGGGAGCACGGGAGCCTTGGTGTTGCCAAGAGCGGAAATGGCGGCAGGATGAACGAGGTAAAGGTTCACGCAAAATGGGCGAAAAAAATAGCCCTTCTTGCGGAGTTGTATGGCGTGAGGGAGGACGGGTGAATCATCATTGTTTGGAACATTTAAGGAAGAGGATGTGACGGTCCTGCTGAAGGATATCACGGGGCTGGTAGAGCCGCAGAGTACGGAGGAGAGGGAAAAGGAAATCCAGGGCGGGAGGCATTACTGCGAGATGCTGCCCATTGAATATGAGCCGTCCGCGGCATATGAGGCGGCGTTTGAGGACGCGCTTCGGCGGTATCGTTTTCTCACGGCGCAGGCGGCTGCTTCCGCGGCGCAGAAAATATGGAAGAGCAAGGGAAGATCAGTGGTCCTGGTATCGCTTGCGCGGGCCGGGACGCCTGTGGGGATTCTGATCAAGAGATATCTCAGATTAAAATATGGAGCCGATGTTCCACACTATACCATATCCATTATCAGGGGAAGGGGTATTGACCAGAACGCGCTGCGGTATATCCTGCAGCGGCACAGAGGAAGCGATATCCAGTTTGTCGACGGGTGGACCGGCAAGGGCGCGATACAGAGGGAGCTTAAGAAGGCGATGGCCGAATATCCTGATATAGACGCGGGACTGGCCGTGCTGTCTGATCCCGCCAACGTGGCAGGGATCAGCGGGACCAAAGACGATTTCCTGATCGCAAGCTCCTGCCTGAATTCCACAGTGTCCGGACTGCTCAGCCGCACGTTTCTAAGACCGGACATTATCGGTCCGGAGGATTTTCACGGGGCTGTCTTTTACAGGGAGCTGGCGGACAGGGATGTGACGTATCATTTTATTGATTCTGTGCAGGAGGAATTTGGGATGGACGATATTGCCGATGGCGGGGAAGAGATCAAGGGCTCCGCGATCGGGGAGGTGGAGGAGATCGCCGGTGCTTTTGGAATCGGTGACATCAATCTGGTCAAGCCCGGCATAGGCGAGGCGACAAGGGTGCTTCTGAGGAGGCTTCCATGGAAGGTGCTTGTGCACAGCATGGAGGATGAGGAACACCTTGGACACCTGTACCAGCTTGCGAGGGAAAAGCGGGTGGACATCGTGGAATATCCACTGCGGCATTACAGGGCCTGCGGGCTGATCCGGTCGCTTGCGGATGCGTAGGGATACATGCAGTAATGGATTCCGGAGCTTTGGACGGCGTATTCCGGCCGCTTACGGCCTGTGGGATGCAGCGGCCGGAATGTGATGAAGGTTACAAAATACAAAACAGGCGTCGCCCTTCCTGCAGGGGCAGCGCCTGTTTTCGATTATTACGGTCTGCCGGCTGGAAAATGCCAACCGGAAAGGATGCGCATGATGAGCAGAAAGAACTGCCATATGCTGTGTTTTACGAGAGAATGTCCACGACCTCCCCGATGAACATCACATGCTCCGCGTCTCCGTTGTAGAAGCTGTTTTGCACATCTGCCGGCATGGCCTCTGTCTGAAGCGGCTGCTTCATCAGCTTCCTGCAGACGAGGGTGACCTCCGCCTCCTCAAAGGTGACGCCCTCTTCAAGTGCTTTGGCGGTCAGGCCGGAATTGTGGATCTTATCCATATCCCTGCCGGATCTTGATCCAAGCACGCCCAGCGTCTTCTTGCAGCTGTCCGGATAAAAGCTGACGGTGAAATAGTCGCTGTCCTCCATAAATTCATAGGTGTAGCGGGAGGTGCGCACATAAACTGTCGCTACCGGCTTGTTCCAAAGCGTGCCGAGGCCGCCCCAGCTGATCGTCATGGTGTTGAAGTGCTCCGCGCTTCCCGCGGTGAGCAGCGCCCATTTATTATTAAACTGTGAAAAGATATCTGTTTCAAATGTCATGGCATATGTCTCCTTTCTAAGAAACCTCGTAACTGCTTGGCAGGTGCCAAATATCTTGAATATCCCTGCGGGCATTCCTTACAAAACCGCGATGATACTTAACTCAGGGTGCCTTGCGAGATCCACAAAATCCTTCCCGATCATGATGCCCGGTCTGGAAATGGCGGATTTGTTGGTCAGGATCACTTCCCCCTGCCTGCCGTCGTTTAACAGGACATGGTTGTGGAGATAGGTATCCGAGATGCCCTGCAAAAATGGCACCAGATAGGCCGGGTCATATTTGGCGTAGCCCTCATCCTCATAGAGCTTGATCACAGCAAAGGGGCAGATGCCCTT
The DNA here is from genome assembly GCA_946185495.1 of uncultured Clostridiaceae bacterium. Taxonomy (GTDB): domain Bacteria; phylum Bacillota; class Clostridia; order Lachnospirales; family Lachnospiraceae; genus CAG-590. The sequence continues at coordinate 15,281 of CAMHJT010000051.1, forward strand.
GTGGTAGCTGCGGTTGGCGGTCATGGCCTCGTAGATGTCCACGATGGTGATCAGCTTGGCGAGGTTGTTGATCCGCTCACCCTTAAGGCCGTAGGGGTAACCGGTTCCGTCGCATTTTTCATGGTGCAGCAGGGCAGCCTGCGCGATATTCTCATCGACCTTTTTGGCTTTGAGGATCTTGTAGCCCTGGACGGGGTGCTGCTTGATGATGGCAAATTCCTCACTGGTGAGGCGCCCCGGCTTCTTGATCAGCTCGGGAGGGATGTTCAGCTTGCCGATGTCGTGCAGCATGCCAGCCACGGTCAAAAGCTTCTGTGTCTCCTCGTTAAAATGCAGCCAGCGGCCCAAAATATTGGCCAGCAGGGCGACATTCAGGGAATGCGCATAGGTGATGTCGTCAAAGTACCGGATATTGCTTAAGAATTCCATGAGCTGGTGCGTGTTGGAGGTGCCGGCCATGACCTCGTTGGCGGAGGAAAACAGCTCGTCGATGTCCACGGCGTCGCTCTTGGCCGCGATATCGTTGAGCTTGCAGGAAAAATCATGGGTGGCGCTTTCAAAGCTTTTCTCGAATTTCTGGAAGGCTTCGCTGCTGCGCACCCGTTCGGAATAGGTGGCTTTCGCCTGCTCCTGCTGGGGCTTCGGCTTCTCTTCCTCGCTGCGGTCATAGATGGAGACGGAGATCACGGAGGTGTTGCGCAGAAGCTTCATCACGTCGTCATCGATGATGGTGCCCCTCAGCACGACGAGCTGATTCCCTTTGTACACATCTTCTGCAATGACCATGCCTGGCTGTACCTTGTGCAGCATGATGGGGGTGATGTTCATGATCCGGGTGCTCCTTTCTTCTTGTATCTGAAAATGGCGGCTTGCGCGTATCACAGGCCTTCGATAACATACCACTTAATATTATAAGAAATTACACTTGTAAAGTCAAATGGTTCTTGATAGGAATTAGAGGTAACGTGAACCTTGAAGTCGCGTTTTACGTCACAATGGTATATGCTATAACTAACTAAAACTTCCTACACCGAAAAGGTGTGCTGAACCTTGAAAATTCAATAATGCAGGCAATAAAAAAGCATAGAACCAGGATGAACAGGAACTTTTTAATGCTATTTCTTCATTGGCTCTGTTTGATGAGGTATGTTATGTTGGAAACCACTTGAAAATCTGTTCCTGGGCATTTTCTTTTTTCACGACTTTGTCAAGTACAAGTTCATCCAGTGAAATATCAAAAAGCTCACTGATTGCAACTAGTTTCTCCATGTCCGGTGAAGATTCCCCTACCTCCCATTTGGAAACCGTTTGGCGGGAAACGTTCAGGCGATGTGCGAGTTCTTCCTGTGAAAGCCCCTTTTGCTTACGAAGTGCATACAGTTTATTATTGAATTCCATTATCATTCCTGCCTTTCCAAATATTAAGAATAACGAAAATCATTAGTATGGTTATGGCCGTCGTTGCAGTTCCAGCCTCAAATCCGTATTCTGATCCGTTGATAATGTTAAGCTTGTTTATCCTGATCAGAAACAGTTCTTCCATCTTTGCAGCATTTCCTGAAACCGAAAGACCAAGGATTATATTCAAAACATAATTCCACGCCGCATGAAGTCCGCAGGAAATCCATATATTCTTGCGCCATAAAACAATTATGGAGAACACAACAGAGATGAGGTATAAATTTGCGATGCCAGTCAATGCATATACAAATCCCGAATCCAGAATAGGTGTCATGATCAGATGCGGAACAACAAATGCTGTTGAACTGATAAATACAGACAGCGGAACGGATATCTTCTTTTTAAGTGTATTCATCAAAAAGCCCCTGCAAAGA
>CAMHJT010000052.1 GCA_946185495.1 uncultured Clostridiaceae bacterium
GAGAAGGAGATTGCCGACATGGTCATGGAGGCAGCCCGCAAGATGGTCGGAGAGACGGAGGGCGCGGAGTCAGACAGGGCTCTCTACAACAAATTTTTAGATAAAGCAGGTGATAAGGCATGACAGATCGTGCAAAACTCATATATGTGACACCGCCGACCGAAGAACAGCTTGAGGGAATCAAGAGCTTTCTGAAAAAAGAATTTCAGGCTCAGGAGATGGAGCTTGAATGCCAGCAGGACGCATCCTTGAAGAGTGGGTTTATCTTGAGGGTTGGCACGAAGGAATATGACTGGAGCGAGAAGGGGCGGATCGCGCAGTTAGAGAACCGCATCCGTCAGGTATTAGACAGCAGGGAGACCTTGCCGCCGGACAAGAAGGGGCTTCTTTCGATGCTCCGGAAAAACATTTCTGATTTCGAGCTGAAGGCGGAGGAACAGGAGGTCGGCATCGTCACCTGGATCGGAGACGGGATTGCGAGCGTGGAGGGCATTGAACATGCTTTTTACGGCGAAATCGTAGTGTTTGATAACGGCGTCAAGGGTATGGTGCAGGATATCCGGCGCGATGAGACCGGCGTCATGCTGTTTGGCAGGGATACCGGGATCGGTGAGGGAAGCCAGGTGATCCGCACAGGAAAGATGGCGGGCATACCGGTAGGCGACGCGTTCCTTGGAAGGATCGTGGACGCGTTTGGTGAGCCGTTAGACGGCAAGGGAGAGATTGACGCCCAGGGATACCGGCCGGTAGAGTGCCAGGCTCCGGGCATTGTGGACAGAAAATCAGTCTCCGTGCCGATGGAGACGGGACTGCTCTCGATTGATTCCATGTTTCCGATCGGAAGGGGACAGAGGGAACTGATCATCGGCGACCGCCAGACAGGCAAGACCTCCATCGCGATGGACACCATCATCAACCAGAAGGGCAAGGACGTGGTCTGTGTCTACGTGGCCATCGGGCAGAAGGCTTCCACGATCGCCAAGCTGGTGAATACATTGAAAAAGACAGGAGCCATGGATTACACCATTATTGTTGCCGCGACGGCATCGGATCCGGCTCCCTTACAGTATATCGCGCCCTATTCGGGAACGGCGCTGGCGGAGTATTTCATGTATGGCGGCAAGGATGTGCTGATCATCTATGACGATCTTTCCAAGCACGCGGTGGCGTACCGCGCAATTTCATTGCTGCTGGAGCGCCCGCCTGGACGTGAGGCTTATCCGGGAGATGTGTTCTATCTGCATTCCAGGCTGCTGGAGCGTTCCTCCAGGCTGACGCCGGAGGCAGGGGGCGGTTCGATCACAGCGCTGCCGATCATTGAGACGCAGGCGGGAGATCTCTCGGCGTATATTCCCACCAACGTGATCTCCATCACCGACGGACAGATTTTCCTTGAGAGCGAGCTGTTTTTCGCGGGACAGCGCCCGGCGGTAAATGTCGGACTTTCGGTATCCCGTGTGGGCGGCGCGGCCCAGACCAAGGCGATGAAGAAGGCGGCGGGAAGCATCCGTATCGATCTTGCGCAGTACAGGGAGATGGAGGTGTTTACACAGTTCTCATCTGATCTGGATGACAACACCAAAAAGCAGCTGGCGCATGGCCGGGCGCTGATGGAGCTTTTAAAGCAGCCCCTCGGACATCCGTTCAGCATGGCGCAGCAGGTGATCATTCTGGTGACGGCCAACGCCCACATTTACAGTGACCTGGAACCGCTTCAGGTGAAGGAGTTCCGCGGGGCGCTGCTGGAGGATTTCGAGAAAAACCATACCGACCTGATCAGCCAGCTGCAGTCCTCCAGGGATCTGACAGACGAGGTGAGGGAGGCGATCGTCGAGGCGGCCGGCGAATACAAGGAGCGGTGGATCGGGCAGAAGGAAGATCCTGAAAAATGATAATAGATAGTGAGTGATGGACGATGGCGAATACAAAGGAGATCCAAAATCGAATAAAGAGCATACAGGATACGATGAAGATCACGCGGGCGATGTATATGATGTCTTCCATGAAGCTTCGGAAGGCGAGGCAGAAGCTTGCCGACACCGAGCCGTATTTCTACGGACTGCAGGAGCAGATCTCGGAGATCCTGAGTCATTTTCCGGATATGGAGCATTTGTATTTTGATAACCGGATAGATGACCGGGCGGAGACCGTAAAGAAAAAGGGCTTCATCGTGATCACGGGAGACAAGGGAATGGCGGGAGCCTATAACCACAATGTCATAAAGACCGCGCAGACACTGGCAAATGAGGCGGAGGACAGGCGGCTGTATCTCGTCGGAGAGACGGGCAGGCAGTATTTCCTGAGCAGAAAGGAGCCGGTGGATACGGCGTTTCATTTTTCTGCGCACAATCCCTCCATGCACAGGGCCAGGGTGATGACGGAGTATATCGTGGACCTGTATCAGCGGGAGGAACTTGATGAGGTGTATGTTGTGTACACCCGCATGATCAACAGCATGAAGGAGGAGGTGGAGGTGCAGCAGCTTCTGCCCCTCAAGACACACGAATTTATCAAGAAGGAGCTGATCGAGAACGCGCAAAAGGGCGAGGGCAATTACAACAGGGAGGCGCTGGACCGCGTGGACGACTGGTTCCTGATCTATCCCTCTCCCAGGCAGGTGCTGGAGAAGCTGGTGTATAATTATGTGACCGGTTTTTTGTACGGCGCGTTGGTGGAGAGCTCTGCGAGTGAGGAAAATGCCAGGATGATGGCGATGCAGTCCGCGACGGACAATGCGGAGGCGATGTTAAAGTCTTTGTCCATGGAGTACAACCGCGTGCGGCAGGCGGCGATCACCCAGGAGATCACTGAGGTCATCGGAGGAGCGAAGGCGCTCAGAAAAAAGAAGAAAAAGCAAGTGAGGTGAAAATCACGTGTCAGAAAATATAGGAAGGATCGTGCAGGTATCCGGGCCGGTGGTGGATGTGGAGTTTGTAAACGCGCAGCTGCCGGCGATCAAGGACGCGCTGTATGTGATCAATAACGGCAGAAAGTGTGTGATGGAGGTGTCACAGCATATCGGCGGGAATGTGGTGCGATGCATCATGCTGGCTGCCAGCGAGGGACTGTGCCGGGATATGGAGGTTATCGCGACCGGCTCGGGCATTCAGGTGCCGGTGGGGGAACAGACGCTGGGACGGCTGTTCAATGTATTGGGCGAGACGCTGGATGACGGCGAGAAGCTGGACGAGGGAGAGCACTGGAGCATTCACCGGGAGCCTCCTACCTTTGACCAGCAAAGCCCTGTGGTGGAAATGCTTGAGACCGGGATCAAGGTCATTGACCTGCTGGCACCGTATGCCAAGGGTGGAAAAATCGGCCTGTTCGGAGGAGCCGGAGTGGGCAAGACTGTGCTGATCCAGGAGCTGATCCACAATGTGGCCACAGAGAGCGGAGGCTATTCCATTTTTACCGGAGTGGGAGAGCGTTCCAGAGAGGGTAATGACCTTTGGATGGAGATGAAGGAGTCCGGAGTGCTGGACAAGACAGCGCTGGTCTTCGGGCAGATGAATGAGCCGCCGGGAGCCCGTATGCGGGTGGCGGAATCGGGACTTACTATGGCGGAGTATTTCCGTGATGTGAAAAATCAGGATGTGCTGCTGTTCATTGACAATATCTTCCGTTTTGTGCAGGCCGGTTCGGAGGTGTCCGCGCTGCTTGGACGGATGCCCTCGGCCGTGGGCTACCAGCCCACGCTGGCCAATGACCTGGGCGAGCTGCAGGAGAGGATCGCTTCTACACTGAACGGCTCCATCACCTCGGTGCAGGCGGTGTATGTGCCGGCCGACGACCTGACGGACCCGGCTCCCGCGACGACATTTTCCCATCTGGACGCGACGACGGTGCTTTCCAGAAAAATTGTGGAGCAGGGCATTTATCCGGCTGTAGATCCGCTGGAGTCTACCTCCAGGATCCTGGAGCCGGATGTGCTGGGCGAGGAGCATTACAACACGGCAAGGCGGGTGCAGGAAGTGCTGCAAAAGTACAAGGAGCTGCAGGATATCATTGCCATCCTCGGCATGGAGGAGCTGTCCGAGGAGGATAAAATGACGGTTTACCGCGCGAGAAAGGTGCAGAGGTTTTTATCCCAGCCTTTCCATGTCGCGGAGAACTTCACGGGCGTAAAGGGACAGTTCGTGCCGGTGGCGGAAACCATCAGGGGCTTTAAGGCAATCCTGAACGGGGAGCTTGACGACTGCCCGGAGGCAGCCTTCTTCAATGTCGGAACGATAGAGGATGTCAGGGAGAAGGCTGCCCGGCTTGGATAGGAGGCGCGCATGCGAACATTTTCATTAAAGATCATAGCCTGCGACAGGGTGTTTTATGACGGCGAATGCACCATGCTGGTCTTTCCCGGATTTGACGGGGAGATGGCTGTGATGGCCGGGCATGAGGCCATGACCAGCACCATTGAGATCGGAGAGATCCGCTACCAGCTTCCGGACGGCTCCTGGCAGTACGCGGTGGTGTCAGACGGACTGCTGAAGGTGGACCGGAGCAAGGTGAACCTGCTGGTATACTCTGCCGAGAAGCCGGAGGAGATTGACGCCTTCCGGGCAGAGGCTGCTGCGGCCAGGGCCAGGGAGCAGCTTCAGCAGAAGCAGAGCCTTCAGGAGTACCGGATTTCCCAGGCATCCCTGGCCAGGGCGATGGCGAGGCTGCGGGGCGCCGGAAAGAATGTTCCGCGCTAGGGTTGACGCATCTGTTGTATACCGGACGGCTTTTGCCGGATGGTTCATTTGCACTCCGGGTACGAGCTAATGCATAACTTCGAACCAGACTTATCCTGCGCCTTTGGCCTGGGTTCGCTAAGGTTTCAGGCATTGCGCTCAGTTGCTCACGCAGCGGTACCAGGCTCGCGTCCTTCGTAGCTCACCAGGGACCGGCGTTCACAAATAGCCCTTCGTTGCAAATAAACCATCCTCTGGAAGCCTGTGTATTGCCTGAGGGCTGAGCTGTTAGCATGCTAGTACACCATTCACCAATTACCTATCCATTCTGCACGTCCGGAATCCCTTGATACTGCGTTGCCTTCAATCGGCGATGCCGCCGCATCGCCTCATTCAGGCGCCTTGTCTCAAGTGATGCTGACATGTGCATAATGGACAGTTGATTTGTGAATGGTGTACTGGCTGCCTGCCCTGCCGGACAATGATACAGAGATATATTTGATTAGAGCGATTCATTTGCTTCTGCCTGAAGTTGCGATGAATGAAGCTGGGATCCCCTTCATATGATGGAATAGAAAAGGAGGGGATGTTTTTATGTCCGAAAAACTTGCCGAGGTGTTTGAACAATATGATATGGAGATTCTTGGCACGAAAAAGGGGCGGGGCGCGACGATCCTGCAGACGTCGGAGGGAGTCCGGATCCTGGAGCCCTTCAGGGGAAATGTGACCAGGCTGGAGCAGGAGTATGTGCTGAAACGCCTGTTCCGGGAGGAGGGCTGCTCCAATCTGGATGAGCTGATCCCCAACAGGGACGGATTGCTGCTGACCTGTGACAAATACAGGCAGCCCTATGTGATGAAGGCGCATTTCGAGGGAAATGAGTGTGACATGAGAAGCAGGAGCGATATCCTGCGGTCGGTGGCGGCCCTGGCGCAGTTCCATGTCTATGGAAGGAAGGTCGCCCCCCGGTTCCGGGAGGCGTGGGCAAAGGACAGGGAGGAGAAGGAGAGGCGGAAGGTGGAGGAGATCCGGAGGGCTATTCTCGACGGGGAGGAGCTGGAGAGGATCGCCTGCGTTTACGAGGTCAGCCAGAGCGCGCTGGAGGCGGCGCTGGAGGGAGAGCCGGAAGGGAGGGAGAGGACGCTTACAGAGCCTCTCCGGGAGGAGGAATCCGGCAGGGAGATCCCGGATATCTTCCGGAGGCACAACCGGGAGCTGAAAAAAATCCGGCGGTTTGTCAGCGGGGTGAAGCGGAAGAATGACTTTGAGAATCTGTTTCTTCAGGTATTTGACACGTTTTACAGCCAGGGGGTGACCTGCGTGGAGCTGCTTGACGCAGCGGGAGGCCGGTGCGAGGAGCCGGCGCAGGCTCACGGCGCGGACGGCGGATCGGAAGAAACCTTCCGGCCGGATTCCGGCGGCAGGCAGGGGGCGGCGGGACGGGAGAAATGTCTGGATCCGCATTACGGAATCTGCCATGGCTCGTTTAACCAGCACAATGTGCTTCTATGGGACGGAGGCGAGGCAATTGTGCATTTTGAGCGGTTTTCCAGAGGATGCCAGCTGCATGACCTGTACCAGTTTGCGCGCAAGGTGATGGAGAAGAACCATTTTGATTTCCGGCTGCTGAAGGATGTGTTTGGCGTGTATGGAAATAGGATCCCCCTGTCGGCGGAGGACTACCGTTATATGTACATCCTGTTCTCCTACCCTGAGAAATTCTGGAAGATCGCCAACGGATATTACAACGCAGGAAAGGCGTTTCTTTCGCCGAAGTACGTGGAGAAGCTTAGGACGGTGATCTGCCAGGAAAATGAGAAGCGGAGGATGCTGGGGGAATATAGTGCTTTTCAAGAGAGAAAATATTAAGTATAATGGAAAGACGGGAGAAGAGATGGATGAACGTGATGGATAAAAAAAGAAATTACAGATTGGCCGTACCCTGCAGGGCGCTTCTTATCCTGTTCTTTTTCTGTGTGACGGGAGCCATGGCGGGATGCGGCAGCGGGACTGACGAACCTCTTCCTGCTGTGGAGGAGGAGCAGCCGGAGCCGGTGGAGGAGCGCAGCCTTTTTGCCATGGTGTGCAGGATTGATGAGGTAAATCAGAAGATGACGTTCCAGAATGCGGCAGGCGATACGGAGCTGGTGCTTCGCTACAGTGTCGGGACGGAATTCCGGAATAAATACGGAGACCTGATCACGCAGGATCAGGTTCTGCCGGGCAGCCTGGCAGATGTCGTGTATGACGCGGGACGGGAGAAGGTTTTATCGGTCGCGCTTTCCGGGGCGGAGAATATCCGGCAGCTGCCGCATGTGTCGGGGATCCAGGTGGATAATGTGGAGCGGGAGATCCGGATCAACGGGACCACATACCATATGGCAGGGAATGCCAGGGCGTTTTCGGGAGACCAGGAGATTAAAATGCATGAGCTGTGCCGGGAGGATGAGGTGACGGTGTGGCTCTGGAATGAGCAGGTGTGTTCCGTCTATGTGGAGCTGGGGCATGGCTATGTACGCCTGTCTGATTACGGCAGTTATGTGGGCGGCATGGTGGAGATCGGGGATTCCGTGGTCGCTCCTGTGACTGAGGATATGCTCTTGACGGTGCAGGAGGGGGAGCATATGCTTCGCATCTCCAGAGGCGATGAGGCGGGGACGAAACGCGTGAAGGTGGTCAGAAACAGGGAGACCAATGTTTCTCTGGCAGATCTTGTGGTGGCGCCGAGAAAGACCGGATCCATTTTATTTGTCGTGACGCCTGCGGGCGCACAGGTGCGGATAGACGGAAAAACGGTAAATACAGAGGGCGCCGTGGAGCTGGGCTATGGAAAGCACAGGATTTCCATCACCGCGGACGGTTATGAGCCGTTAAGCGCCTCCTTTAACGTGAAATACGCATACAAGGTAAAGGAGTACAGCCTCAAAAAGACAGGGGAAGAAAGCACGCAGGGCGCTACGGCCTATAGGGGAAGGACGGCCGCAAAGACGGAGTCCGCGACGCGGAAGGAGACGCAGGCTGAGGGAAAGACAGGCAGCGGAGCATCTGCCACAGAGCAGCAGACGGATCCGGGGGAGCAGGACCTGGCGCAGGGAGACAGGACGGAGAATAAGGTGACGGTGTCTGCCCCGGCGGGAGCTTCTGTCTATTTAGACGGAGAATATTTAGGAATTACACCGATTTCCTTTACAAAAGTGACAGGAAGTCATATAATAACATTGAGTCAGTCCGGTTATTTGTCCAAGAGCTATACGGTTGTTTTTGCGGATGATGGACAGGATCAGGTGCTTCAGTATGAGGGGCTGGTCTCCATCTCGGAGCTGATTGGGACGGAATGAGGAAGTACATCATACCAAGAGGAATAAATGAAGGGAGCATTTTATGGATTACAGACAGATTTACGAGGAGTGGATGAAGAATCCGTATTTTGACGGGGAGACCAGAAAGGAGCTTGCGGATATCGCGGGGGACGACAAGGAGATCAGGGAACGGTTCTATGCGGATCTGGAGTTCGGCACGGCGGGCCTTCGGGGAATTATCGGAGCGGGCATCAACCGCATGAATATCTATGTGGTGCGCCGCGCGACGCAGGGCCTGGCGGATTACATCAAGAAACAGGGCGGAGAAAACAAGGGCGTTGCTATCGCGTATGATTCCAGAAGAATGTCTCCCGAATTTTCAATGGAGGCTGCGCTTACCCTGGCTGCAAACGGGATCAAGGCGTATCGTTTTGAGTCTCTTCGTCCGACGCCGGAGCTGTCCTTTGCGGTTCGCCATCTGGGCTGTATCGCGGGCATCAACGTCACTGCCAGTCACAACCCGCCGGAGTATAACGGATACAAGGTGTACTGGGAGGATGGCGCGCAGATCACACCGCCGCATGATACGGGGATCATGGACTGCGTGAAGGCGATCACCGACCTGTCGACGTGCAAAACCATGGATCAGGCAGAGGCGGAGCAGGCGGGCCTGCTTGTCACGATCGGTTCCGGGGTGGATGACGCGTATATTGCCGAATTGAAGAAGCTGGTGCTGCATCAGGATAGCATCGACGCGTTCGGGAAGGATATCAGGATTGTCTTTACGCCCCTGCATGGCACGGGCAACCTGCCGGCCCGCAGGATCCTTAAGGAGATCGGATTTGAAAACGTGTATGTGGTTCCGGAGCAGGAGCTTCCCGACGGGGAATTTCCGACGGTGAGCTATCCCAATCCTGAGGCGGAGGAGGCTTTTACCCTCGCGCTTGCACTCGCGAAGGAGAAGGATGCCGACCTTGTACTGGCGACGGATCCGGATGCGGACCGGCTGGGCGTGTATGTGAAGGATGGACAGAGCGGTTCCTATATTCCGCTCACGGGCAACATGTCCGGCTGCCTGCTGGCGGAGTATGAGATCAGCCAGAGGAAGGCTATCACCGGCAGCCTGCCGGAGGACGGGGCGCTGATCAAGACGATCGTCACCTCCAACCTGGCTGATGAGATCGCGAAGGGATACGGCATCCGCCTGATCGAGGTCCTCACGGGCTTTAAGTATATCGGGCAGCAGATCCTGTCCTTTGAGCAGAGCGGGAAGGGAACCTACCTGTTTGGATTTGAGGAGAGCTATGGCTGCCTGATCGGAACTCATGCGAGGGACAAGGACGCTATCGTTGCGACCATGGCGCTGTGTGAGGCGGCTGCCTACTATAAGAGCCAGGGCAAGACGCTCTGGGATGCCATGCTGGATCTCTATGAGAAGTACGGATACTGTCTGGACGCGATCCAGTCTGTATCCCTGAAGGGCATCGAGGGACTGGAGAAGATCCGCGAGATCATGGAGACGCTTCGGAAGGAGCCCCCGACACAGATCGGCCGTTATCAGGTGCTGTCCGCGAGGGATTACAAGGCGGACGAGATCCGGAACCTGGCTACAGGCGAGGTGGCGCCTACCGGTCTGCCGAGATCCAATGTGCTCTATTACGACCTGACAGAGGACGCATGGCTTTGCGTGCGGCCGTCCGGAACAGAGCCGAAGGTGAAATTCTACTATGGCGTGAAGGGAAGATCCCTGGAGGACGCCAGGGCGCTGTCCGCCGAACTGGGACAGCAGGTCATGGATATGATCCGGAAAATGCTGTGACGATGGTTTTTTTTGCGTTAAGAAATTTTACATATTTCTAGGATATCTTATATATATTTTTAGGGTGGCAATTGATAACATTAAATTATTGTGGTGTCTGATCTGTACGCGTTCAGGAGTCCGGTTATGTGTTCCATGACGGGAACGGAAGACAGCGTAACCGGCTCAGGATGCGGGCGGATCAGGTAAATACTACCGAATTATCAGGAGTAAAGGAGTAGGTAATGTTGGAGGATACGGAATTGAAGAGAGGAGCGGGAATCCTGCTCTCCGTGACCAGTCTGCCTTCGCCCTACGGGATTGGTACCTTTGGAAAGGAAGCGTACCGTTTCGTCGACCAGCTTCATGAAGCCGGACAGAAGTACTGGCAGGTGCTGCCGCTGGGACCCACCAGCTATGGGGACAGCCCGTACCAGTCATTTTCGGCGTTTGCCGGGAATCCCTACCTGATCGATCTCAATATGCTGATCGAGGAGGGACTGCTGACGAAGAGCGAGGTGTCGAAGATCGACTGGGGAGACCGGGATGACAGAGTGAGCTATGAAGCCCTCTGGGATCACCGCTACGAGGTTCTGCGCAAGGCCTATGAGAAGAGCAACCACAAACGGCTCAAGAAGTACCGGGAGTTCGTGGAGGAGAACGGGGACTGGCTGGAGGATTACGCGCTGTTCATGGCGTGCAAGAAGCATTTCGGTTATCGGGACTGGCTTTCATGGGATGAGGATATCCGCATGCGGCAGCCGGAGGCCATTGACAGATATCAGAAGCAGCTTGCTGATGATGTCGGGTTTTACACCTTCATGCAGTACAAGTTCTTCGAGCAGTGGATGAAGCTGAAGGAGTACGCGGGACAGCAGGACGTGCAGATCATAGGGGATCTGCCGATCTATGTGGCGCTTGACAGCACGGATGTATGGGTGAATCCGCAGCTGTTTGAGCTGGACAAGGACAGAAGGCCGCTGTTTGTGGCGGGATGTCCGCCGGACGCGTTTTCAGATGAGGGACAGAAGTGGGGCAACCCGCTCTATGACTGGAACGCGATGGAGCAGGAGGATTTCGCGTGGTGGAAGCGCAGGATGAGGAGCGCCGCCAAGCTGTTTGACGTGGTGCGGATCGACCATTTTATCGGAGTGGTCAGGTATTACAAGGTGCCTGCGAATGACAGCGCGAGAAACGGCAGCTTTGCCTGGGGACCGGGTGAGAAGCTGACCAACGCGTTGGATGAGGCCAGGGGAGACGCGAAGATAATCGCGGAGGATCTGGGCGTATCCATTCCCGAGGTGCCGCAGCTTTTGGAAAAGGCGGGCTATCCGGGTATGAGAACCCTGCTGTTCGCGTTTGACGGCAACAACCGCCATCCCTATCTGCCGCATATGTACACGAGGAATTGTGTCGTTTACGGCGCTACGCATGACAATGAGACAATGAAGGGTTATTTTGACCAGTTTAATAAAAAACAGATTGCTTTTGCGATGGACTATACGGACTGCGATAGCCGCGAGGAGCTGATCCCGAAGATTTTCCAGGCAGCGTATAGGAGTGTTGCCAATACTGTGATCTTCCAGATGCAGGATGTATTGGAGAAGGGGAACGAGACAAGAATGAATCTTCCCGCGACGACGGGAGAAAATTGGAGATGGCGCATGAAGAAAAATGAATTCAGCAGAAAACACATGAAATGGCTGAATCGTTTATCAAAATTATATGGAAGGGACTGAGGATATGTTAAAAGAAAAGGCAACAAATGTGTATGGTAAGGAATTGAAGGACTTGACGAATGAGGAGATCTACTATCTCCTGCTCGATCTGTGCAAGGACATGGCGGACGAGAAGAAGGCTTCCTACGAGAATGGCAAGAAGAAGCTCTATTACATTTCTGCAGAGTTCCTGATCGGCAAGCTGATGGGCAACAACCTGATCAATCTGGGAATTTATGAGGAAGTGAAGAAGGAACTTGCGGAAGCCGGCAAGACGCTTTGCGAGATCGAGGAGGTTGAGAATGAGCCTTCCCTTGGCAACGGCGGACTTGGACGTCTGGCTGCCTGCTTCCTGGATTCCATTGCGACTCTGGGCTTAAACGGCGATGGCGTGGGACTCAACTATCATCTGGGCCTGTTCAAGCAGGAATTTGTGAAGAACCTTCAGAAGGAGGAAGAGAATCCCTGGATTACAGAGAAGAGCTGGCTGAAGAGACAGCCGGAGGAATTTACCGTACAGTTTGGCGAGTTCGCGATGAAGTCTGTATTGTATGATATGGATGTCATCGGTTATAATAACCGGATCAACAGGCTGCATCTGTTTGATGTGGAAGAGGTGGACGAGGGCATTGTAAAGGATGGTATCGACTTTGACAAGGCTGACGTGAAGAAGAACCTGACCCTGTTCCTGTATCCGGATGACAGTACTGAAGAGGGAAGACTTCTTCGTGTATATCAGCAGTACTTCATGGTAAGCTGCGGCGCGCAGCTGATCCTGAAGGAGGCTAAGGAGAGAGGCTCCAACCTGCATGACCTGTATGACTACGCGGTTGTACAGATCAATGACACACATCCTTCCATGGTGATCCCTGAGCTGATCCGTCTGCTGATGGCTGAGGGCATTGACATCAAGGAAGCGATTACGATCATTGAGAAGACCTGCGCGTACACCAACCACACGATCCTTGCGGAAGCGCTGGAGAAATGGCCGATGCACTATCTGCAGAAGGTTGCACCTGCCATCGTTCCGATCATCTGCGTACTGGATGCGATCAAGAAGGCAGAGTACAGTGATCCGTCTATGGCGATCATTGACCATGAGAACCGTGTGCATATGGCGCATATGGATATCCACTATGGCTTCAGCGTAAATGGCGTGGCGTACCTGCATACAGAGATCCTGAAGGATACAGAGCTTAAGCAGTTCTATGACATTTATCCGCAGAAGTTCAATAACAAGACCAACGGCATCACCTTCAGAAGATGGCTGCTTCACTGCAATCCGGAGCTTGCCGAGCTTCTGGACGAACAGATCGGCAGCGAGTACAAGAAGGACGCGAAGAACCTGGAGAAGCTGCTTACAAAGGTTGATGACCAGAATGTTCTGGACAAGCTGCTGGAGATCAAGAAGGACAACAAGAAGGTGCTGGCTGACTTCCTCAAGGAGACACAGGATATTGAGATCAACACAGACGCGATCTTTGACATTCAGGTAAAGCGTCTGCATGAGTACAAGAGACAGCAGCTTAACATTCTCTATGGCATTCACAAGTATCTGGAGATCAAGGCGGGCAAGAAGCCTACCACTCCGATCGTGATGATCTTTGGCGCGAAGGCTGCTCCGGCCTACACCATTGCCAAGGATATCATTCATCTGATCCTCTGCATGCAGGAGCTGATCGAGAATGACGAGGATGTAAAGCCGTACCTGCAGATCGTAATGATCGAGAACTATAATGTGACCAAGGCAGAGGAAGTGATCCCGGCCTGTGATATTTCCGAGCAGATCTCTCTTGCTTCCAAGGAGGCAAGCGGAACCGGCAACATGAAGTTCATGCTGAACGGCGCTGTGACACTTGGAACAGAGGACGGCGCGAATGTTGAGATCCACCAGCTGGTAGGAGATGACAACATCTACATCTTCGGTGAGAAGAGTGAGACTGTCATTGCACGCTACGCGCGCGGAGATTACCGCTCGAAGGATTACTATGAGAAGAGCGAGATGATCAAGGAGGCTGTAGACTTCATCGTAAGCGATGAGCTGATGAAGATCGGCAAGAAGGAGAACCTGGAGCGTCTCTACAACGAGCTGCTCAACAAGGACTGGTTCATGACCTTCCCGGATATGGAGGAGTATGTTGCCACCAAGGAGAAGGCTTACGCTGATTACGAGGATCGCAACGCGTGGGCGAAGAAGATGGTTGTCAACATTGCCAAGGCAGGCTTCTTCTCATCTGACCGTACCATTGAGGAATACAATAAGGACATCTGGCATCTGTAAAATGATGCTTGCCAGGCCGCGCAGGAGTTTCGCCCTGCGCGGCTTTTTTGTGTCCGGCAACCGTCCGGTTAGCTGTTGAATCCTGCTCCCGTCCCGTTTTTATTGCGTAAAAGCGAAAATTATGGTATTATAGTTCAATGATTACAAATGTGATTCGGGGCGGGACGCGGCACCCTGGCTGTATACGGGCCGCCTTGAAAATACGATGCAGGGATGAAGGAGGAAGGTATGGATAAGTGGTGGAAAAACAGTGTTGTCTATCAGGTGTATCCCAGAAGCTTTCTGGATACGAACGGGGATGGGATCGGAGATCTGAACGGTATCATTGAGAAGCTGGATTACCTTAAGCTGCTGGGTGTGGACGCGGTCTGGCTGAGCCCGGTATTCAAATCGCCGAATGATGACAACGGATATGATATCAGTGATTACAGGGATATCATGGATGAATTCGGAACGATGGAGGATATGGAGCGGCTCTTTGCGGAAGCGGAAAAGCGGGGGATCCGGATCATCATCGATATCGTGGCGAACCACACCTCGGATGAGCATCCGTGGTTTCAGGAGGCGAAGAAGAGCAGGGACAATCCTTACAGGGAGTATTACGTGTTCCGGGACAATGTGGATGGCAAGGTGCCGAATTCCCTGGAGTCAGTATTTTCGGGCAGTGCCTGGGAGTATCAGGAGGAGACGGATTCCTATTACCTGCACTGCTTCAGCAAAAAACAGCCGGATTTAAACTATGAGAATCCAAAGGTGCTTAAGGAGATGATCGACATTGAGAATTTCTGGATCGACAAGGGCGCGGGCGGCTTCCGGCTGGATGTGATCGAGAATATCGGCAAGATTCCAGATGAGGAGATCATCGTCAACGGTCCGAGGCTGCATGAATATATCCATGAGATGTATAAACAGGCCTTTTCCAGAAAGGATCTGCTGGTTGTGGGCGAGTGCTGGGCCGCGGACGAGCAGATCGGCAAGCTGTACAGCAATCCTGCGAGGGAGGAGCTCTCCATGATCTTCCAGTTCGAGCATATCGGCCTTGACGAGGTGGAGGGCGAGGGAAAATGGAGCCTGAAGCCGTTGAATCTTCTGGATCTGAAGCGGATCTTGAGCAAATGGCAGAATGCCTTTCACGGCGATGGCTGGAACAGCCTGTTCTGGAATAACCATGACCTGCCCAGGATCGTGTCCAGGTTTGGCGATGACGGGACATACAGGGTCGAGAGCGCGAAGATGCTGGCCACGCTCCTGCACGGCATGAAGGGCACGCCGTACATCTTTCAGGGTGAAGAGATCGGCATGACCAATATCAGCCTTGCAACCATTGATGAGTATGAGGATATTGAGACGCTCAATATGTACCGGGAGAAGATCGCGGAGGGCTGGACCGATGAGAAGCTGATGGAGAGCATTCACGCCAAGAGCAGGGACAACGCGCGCACGCCGATGCAGTGGACGGACGGGTTGAACGCCGGTTTTACAAGCGGAACTCCATGGTTTGCGGTGAACCCGAATTATAAGCAGATCAATGTGGAGGCCGCGCTTCGGAACCCGGATTCCATCTTCTATCATTATCAGAAGCTGGTGAGGCTCAGGAAGGAGAAAAAGGTTCTGGTAGACGGAGATTACAGGCTTTTGTGCGCGGACGATCCGGATATCTTCGCCTATGCGCGCATCCTGGACGGACAGGTGGTTGTTGTAGTGTGCAATTTCCACGGGGATGCCAGGGAGGTTTCCGTCATGGATGAGCTTGCGGGGCTGACAGGTGGACGCGGGGAGGAATATAAGATACTTCTCTCAAATTATAAGGACAGCGGCTGTGATCTGTCGCGGCTCGAGCTGCGGCCGTATGAGGCTGTCATGTATGAACTGGCATAGAAACAGAATTGACAACAAAAATGCAGACTGACAATAGAAAGCAGGTAGACAATGGATCGGATTTTGATCGAGGACAGGATATTATTTGCCCTGATTACCGGGAAGGACGCAGGGCATCTCAGCAGAAGGTATGGATCGGATTTTGATGAGGCGCAGCTTGAAGGTATGAGGACGATGATCCTGCTTGAGGCAGGGCAGGATCTGTTTGACGGTGAGCGGATATGCAAGACGCTTCAGGCGGTGACGGGAGCGGGGTGCTGCCTGCAGCCTGACAGGAGGCAGCTTCTATTGCTCATGGGGAAGATGGACGCGGGACAGGAGCAGGAGAAGGCGCTTCAGGCGCTGGATATCATGAGAACGCATTATGATGTGTCCTGTTACGCGGCGTCAGGCGGCATGGAACGTCCCCTGGAGGAGATGTCTTCCTGCTATCAGGCGCTGCGGAAGCGGATGGAGAAACGGTTTTATGAGCCGGAGAACCGCATCCTGAAGGAGGATGCGCCTGCCGCGAGCGGAAATGCCGTTTACGCGGAGGCGGAAGCCATTGTGAAGGCGATGAAACAGCTCGTAAGGACTGGAAGCATGCCGGAGCTTTCGGAACAGTTTGAACAGATGTGCGAAACCTGCGGGCAGAGCGGGAGGCTGTCGCCTGCCTATATCAGATTTCTGGCCGCTGACCTGCTGCGGGAGATCTGCGCCCGGCTTCCGGGCGGTAACGGACGCCTTTTTGAGAAAGAACTGGAGCAGATAGAGGCGGCTGAAAGCTTCGCGTCTGTCAGGGAAATCATGAAAAAAAATATCACAAAGCTGGAAAAAGAGGTGCAGGGCAATTCGCAGGTGACGCACAGGGAGATTGAATCGGTCAAACGGTATATATACGAAAATTATGACAAAGAGATCAGTGTGGATCATCTGGCAGATATGGTATATATGGCGCCGAGTTACCTGAGTCATGTGTTCAAGAAGGAGACGGGGCAGAACCTGAGCAAATTCATCAAAACCTACCGGATGGAGAAGGCGAAGGAGCTTCTGGACGAGACGCATCACAAAATTGTGAGCATCAGTTACGCCGTTGGTTATCCCAATGTATCCTATTTTTGCCAGAGCTTTCGGGAGTATTACGGGGTAAGTCCCCAACGCTACAGGGATCAGGGGAAACGGAACTGAAACGCTAGGTTTAGATTAAAAAAAACAATATAAATCAAAGATATCTTATATTTACCCGATGTAAGGGTGGAATATATAATGAAGTTATCGCTAAAAACCATTAGTGTTTATGAAAAAAAGGAGGAGTTAAAAAAATGAGATTGAAGAAGTTTTTATCTGGTGCATTAGCAGT
>CAMHJT010000053.1 GCA_946185495.1 uncultured Clostridiaceae bacterium
TTACTTTAGCCAATTACTGCACCTCCAAATTATCGTAGCTCTCAATCTGTTTGATGATCGCATCTGCAAGGCCATGATCCGTGACTGCCAGAGACGCCCTGAATTCTTTGCCACAGGCATTTCCAAGCGTAACCTTGTCTCCAAGCTCCCTGTAAGCCACATGATAGTAGCTGCACATATTGCGAAATTTCTTTTTTGTATTCTCTGATGCGTCCGCAGCAACCAGTACCATACAGGCTCTTCCTTCCTTTACCGCCTTTTCTGTCGAAAACTCACCGGTTGCCGTCTTCCCTGCTTTGGTTGCGATCCCCAGCAGAGACAACGCTTTATTTTTGTTCAAGCTTTATCATCTCCTTACCAAGTGCGTCATAGATCTCAGGATCGATAGACATCCGGAAGGATCGTTCCAGCCCTCTGGACCTGACTGCCTTTTCAAAGCACCCGCTGTCCGCGTGCAGATAAGCGCCTCTTCCGTTCTCCCTGCCTGTTGGATCCAGATGAATTTCATTGTCCTTCGTCTTTACCACACGCAGCATTTCTTTTTTGGCAATCATCTCACCACATCCAACACATCTGCGAAGCGGTGTTTTTTTAGCCATTTCTATCACATCCCTTCCAGTGAGCCACGCAGAAAAATCCACTCTCCATTCGTTCCCGAACAGTTTATATCAGCTTACGCGGCATTTCTTCAAAGTATGACCGTATGTGCTCAGCATAACACGCAGACCTGCTGAGCCGTTACTCGCTATCTCAACCGCGATTGCCGTCCTGATCGTCAGCTCCGCCATCATAGCCATCACGGTAGTCACCATTCTCATCATAATCTTCCGCATACCGGTAATTCCCGTTCTCGTCATACTCATCTTCATACCGGCCGCGATAATTTCCATTCTCATCATAATCATCCGCATAGCCGTCACGGTAATCCCCGTCTCCGTCATAGCCATCGTCATAGCCGTCACGGTAATTCCCGTCTCCGTCATAACCGTCGTCGTAGCCGTCACGGTAATCCCCGTCTCCGTCATAACCGTCGTCGTAGCCGTCACGGTAGTTCCCGTCTCCGTCATAACCGTCGTCGTAACCGTCACGGTAGTTCCCGTCTCCGTCATAACCGTCGTCGTAGCCGTCACGGTAGTTCCCGTCTCCGCCATAACCGTCGTCATAACCGTCACGGTAGTCCCCGTCTCCGTCATAACCGTCGTCATAGCCGTCACGGTAGTTCCCGTCTCCGTCATAACCGTCATCGTAACCGTCATAGCCGTCCTGATATCGTTCTTCCGAATACTCATATTTATCTGTATAACCGTCCGCATAGTCCTCAGCAGCTGTTCTGGCCTGTGACTCACTCTTGATATCTATCTTATATCCTGTCAGTCTCGCCGCAAGCCTTGCGTTCTGCCCTTCCTTGCCGATGGCGAGCGACAGCTTGGAATCAGGAACCACAACCCTCGCGCTTTTCTCCGCCTCATTGATCCTCACCGATACAACCTCGGAGGGGCTTAAGGCGTGCTCAATAAATGTAATAGGATTCTCGCTCCATGTGATAATATCGATCTTTTCCCCTTTCAGATCCTCCACGATGTTGTTAACCCTGCTGCCGTTGATCCCGACACAGGCTCCCACCGCATCTACATTCGGATCCCTCGACCATACAGCGATCTTCGAGCGGGAACCTGCTTCACGGGCGATGGACTTGATCTCAACCGTACCGTCCGCCACCTCTGAAACCTCTTTCTCAAACAAGCGCTTAACCAGCTCCGGATGGGTTCTCGATACAACCACCTTAGGGCCCTTCTGCGTCTTCTTCACTTCCACAATATACAGCTTGATCCTGTCCGTCGGCTTATAATGCTCTGTCTTGATCTGTTCATTCTCTGTCAGCAGCGCATCCATCCTGTCATCAAGGCTGACTGAGATGTGCTTGCCGACATACCGCTGTACCACTCCGGTCACGACATCCTTCTCCTTGCTGTAAAAATGGTCAAACAGCGCGTTTTTCTCTTCCTCCTTGATGGTCTGCACGATCACGCTTCTCGCCTGCTGTGCGGCGATCCTCCCGAAATTCTTCGGGGTGATCTCAATCTGTACCGTATCTCCAAGATTGTACCTCGGACTGATCATAGCCGCTTTCTGCAGAGAAATCTCTGTCGCATCATCAGTCACATCCTCCACAACCGTCTTGCTGGCAAAAACCTCGATTGCGCCTGTATTCCGGTCCATATTTACCGTCACATTATCGCTTTTCCCCAAATCCTTCTTGCACGCATCCAGCAGTGATTTCTCGATCGCTTCGATGATCTTTTCTTTGGAAATACCTTTTTCCCTCGAAATCTGCTCCAATGCCTCCATCAATTCTGACATTCCCTGTATTCCTCCTTTTCTAAAAGTCAAACGCCAATCTGACCAGCGCCAGATTGCTCCTGTCTATCGTCATCTCTGTGTCATCCTCCAGAATGACCGTGAGTGTCTTCTCATCATATTCCTTAAGCTCCGCCTCAAATTCCTTGTACCCGTCAACAGGCTGAAATAATTTGAGTTCTGCCATCTTACCGAGATTCCTCGCGAAATCCTTATCCTTTTTCAGCGGCCGCAGAAGACCGGGAGAGCTTACCTCCAGAATATATGGATCCGGAATATCCTTATCATATGCGTCCAGTTTCGGGCTCAGCGCCCTGCTGATCTCCACACAGTCATCAATCGTAATGCCCCCTTCCTTATCCGCGTATACCCGCAGATAATGGCTGGAGCCCTCCTTGACATACTCCACATCCACCAGTTCGCAGGACTTTTCCTGCAAAATCGGGCAGACCAGTTCCTCACAGGTCTTTTCTATCTCCTTCTTCGTCATGCGACCACCTCTCTACATACAGGCGGCAACCGGTCAGGCCGGCCATCGCCTGCACAATCAAAGGGAGTGGACCTTCGCCCACTCCCTAACTTTAATCTATATGCTACTATATAAGCATAGCACTACTTCCTATAAAATGCAAGTCTTTTTTATTTATCTTCAAAAAATGATTGCAATCTGCCAAAAGACGATATATAATATGTAACTGTTCGCGACTGTTCCATCGTGGCTTCGTATCTGTCAGGCGGAACTGTAGCGCATTCTTAAAAATACAATCAGAAAAGGAAGGGACGTCATGGGAAAGAAAGAAGAAAACACAGCGGGATGACGCAGCAACAAATGGATACGGGCTGCAATCCCTGCACTGCTGCTCCACTGCAGCATCGGTACGGTTTACTGTTGGTCGATCTTTAGTCAGGAGATTGCGGATTATATCGGTTTTTCAAAAGGTGCCACAGAATGGGCCTTCAGCTTCGCGATCTTCTTCCTTGGCATGTCGGCCGCGTTTTTAGGTAACATTGTTGAGAAGGACATCCACAAGTCCTCCCTCATCGCAACCATCTGTTTTGCTCTAGGAATGGCCGGAACCGGCTGCTTCATCTATTATGGCGGTGAGCACCAGGGAAGTCCCCTCGCTCTGATCGGAATCTATGTAAGCTATGGTTTCGTCATGGGTGTCGGCCTTGGAACCGGTTATCTCTCACCGGTTAAAACCCTGATGCTTTGGTTCCAGGACAGAAAAGGACTTGCAGCCGGCCTAGCCGTAGCAGGCTTCGGCGCCGCAAAGGCTATCGCAAGCCCGATCATGCAGGCCCTGCTTGACAATTTAGGAGAGGGCGGCATCTATAAGATGTTCATCATTTTGTCCGTTGTATATTTCGTCATGATGTTCATCGGCCACCTGCTGCTGGCGAAGCCCGCAGACTGGCATGAGCCGCAGTCCAAGTCAGAGCGCCAGTCCATCATTTCCGTGCTGAAGACCAAGCCGATCACGAACTATATCGGTATCTGGGTGATGTTCTACATCAATATCACCTGCGGTCTCGCCCTGATCTCTCAGGAAAAAATGATCGTAAAATGTATCGGCCTTGCAAGTTATGTCGGCATCATTTCCACCTTTTCCGCTGTCTTCAACGCAGGCGGAAGGCTCGGATTTTCCGCATGGGCTGATACCATGAAGGACCGCAACACCATTTACAAGCTGATTTTCATCCTCTCCATCGTATTTACCGGACTGGTACTCGCAACCAGCGGCATCAAGAATGGAAATGGAAGCACCATGCTCACAATTTTAGTGCTGGCCCTGATCTTTATTGTAAATGCCGGATACGGCGGCGGATTCCCCAATGTGCCTACGCTTCTCTCTGACCACTATGGAATGGGAAGCATCAGCGCGATCCACGGCATCACCTTATCCGCATGGGCGTTTGCAGGCCTTAGCGGCAATCAGATGGCTGCCTGGATCGTAAGAACCTTCGGCAAGGCCGAGGAGATGGAGCATGTGCTCTCAGACGGAACCGTAGAAATGATCTCTGTCAATCCGACAGGATACCAGTATGTGCTCTACGCAACCATCGTGCTGTATATCATCGCATTGATCGTATGTCTGCTGCTGGTACGGCCGACTGACAAAGCGCTTGAGGCAAAGAAAAATAAAGCATCCAAATAATAAAAAAGCCGTTCCGGAAGGAGCGGCTTTTTTGATCTCGCAGACTATGTAAAGCTTTCCTTTCAGGTGTCACTAAGCGAATGATTTTTCCGGCAGGAACATATAATGTCTGTGACACCTTATTTGCCGATATGGGCTTACGGTTGCTATCATTTTCCCGCAATGCAGTCCATACCGTGCCCGAAAGGAGCATTCATGACATCAAATTCACAGCTTCATGCCACCCTGGAATCCGGTGATACCGGCCTTTTGCAAGTCAGCGTTTTATCCAGCGAGAATCAAAGGCCGGTGCCAAACGCGCAAATTGAGATCGCCGGCACCGGCAATCCAGATCAGCCCCTTGGGCAGGCGCAGACCGACTTAGACGGAAAATCCCCCCGCCTGACGCTTTCCGCGCCTCCCCTGGAATACTCCCAGTCTCCCACAGACAACCAGCCCTACAGTGAATACAACCTGAAGGTATCAGCGGACAACTATGAGGACGCCATTATTTCCGGCGTACAGATCCTCTCCGGGGAGACCGGCCTGCAGAGCATCCTGCTGACGCCCGCTGCCGGAGGAACGCAGGACTACGCTCCCACCGTCATCGGCGGACATACGCTCTGGGAGTATTATCCCCCGAAAATTGCCGAGGCCGAGATCAAGCCCGTATCCGAACGCGGCGAGATCGTGCTCAGCAAGGTTGTCATTCCCGAATATATCGTGGTTCACGACGGCACGCCCTCCGATACCACCGCAGCAGACTATTATGTTCCCTACAGGGATTATATCAAAAACGTGGCCTCCTGTGAAATCTACGCCACCTGGCCGGAGGCAGCTATTACCGCAAACGTGCTGGCTATCATCTCCTTTACCCTGAACCGTGTTTATACGGAATGGTACCGGGATAAGGGCTACAACTTCACCATCACAAGCTCTACGGCCTTTGACCACAAATGGATCTACCAGAAAACTGTCTACGAGAACATATCACGCGTTGTGGACAGCATTTTCTCCAGCTATCTGTCCAGGCCAAATGTAACCCAGCCCATTTTAACCCAGTACTGCGACGGCAAACGGGTGACCTGCCCGAACTGGCTCAGCCAGTGGGGTTCCAAATATCTTGCTGATCAGGGCTACACTGCCATTGAGATCCTGAGATATTATTACGGCGATGACCTGTATATCAATCAGGCGGAGCAGGTAGCAGGCGTTCCTGTCTCCTGGCCTGGCTACGACCTGTCAACCGGCTCCACCGGAGATAAGGTGCGCGCCATCCAGGAGCAGCTTAACCGGATCGCTGTCAACTACCAGTCCATTCCCCGCCTGGCCGTAGACGGCATCTTCGGGCCAAATACAAAGGCTGCCGTTGAACGTTTCCAGTCCATATTCAACCTGCCCGCTACCGGAATCGTAGATTATCCGACCTGGTATAAGATCTCGCAAATTTATGTGGGCGTAAGCCGGATTGCAGAGCTTTCTTAACAGCTCATCCTATACACAATCTGCCGGAGGTCAGTTTATTCGAAACGGAGTACTACCCGCGAACACCTCCCTTATTCGCTCTGTTTTTCTTGCCAGATGATTGCAATCAGGGGTATAATAAAAAGCGTTTCCCCTTAACCAGACATTTGCAGCTGAGAATTTGAAAGGAACAATTGATATTTATGGAACAGACAGAACAGCAGATTATCAAACGCTTTAAGGAACTCGCCGATCAGAGTGACCGGAACTGCCAATATTTGTTTACAGATTTTTTAACCCTGGCGGAACAGGATCTATTTTACCGCGCCATGAAGGATTACGCGCCGGACAGCTTCCGCACAAGCGGGGGCATCGAAGGCGCGGAGCGGATCATGGCCCGTTTTGGATCGCCGGAAGCATTTGGCTATGAGATGGAATTTCCCATTGTCTGCCTTCAGATCAGCCCTGTGATGAAAAAATTTGCTGAAGAACTGACGCACAGGGATTATCTGGGCGCGCTGATGCATCTGGGAATCAAACGGGAGCTGCTCGGAGACATCGTAATGCATGACATGACCGCCTATCTGTTCTGCGAGGAACACATAGCGGACTATATTGCGGAAAGCCTTACACGGATCCGCCACACCAACGTCACCTGTAAAAAGGCAGCTGAGCTTCCGACAGACATCTGTCCGCCATTGGCGGAACAGGAATTCATCGTGAGCGCTGAGCGGGCAGACGCGATCGTAGCAAAGATCTACCACCTTTCCCGCAGCCAGAGCCTTGACCTGTTCCGGAGCCAGAAGGTTTTTGTCGGCGGCAGGCTATTTGAGAACAACAGCGGATGCTTTCAAGCCGGCAGCATCGTATCCGTACGGGGTTACGGACGGTTCCGCTATGACGGATCCCTGCAGGAGACGAAAAAGGGACGCCTCCGGATCAAGGCGGCGTTATACGGTACGGGATCCTCGCACGCCTGACACAGTATACACATCCGCGATCATCCCGCAGGACAGCCGTCCGGATCGCAGCACAGTCAATCCAGCCGCTTTCCCACCTCCTGAATGAACTTCTCCGGATCGTCCGTCACAAGCATATGCGTACATTTCGGAAACGCGACGCTCTGAAACGGGGAAACAGCCTGCTCCCTGTACCAGTCTGCCAATCCGGGTGAGAACAGCGTTCCCGGAAATGCGTAAAAATAAGTAAGCGGTACCGTAATCTGACAGATGGCTGCACGGTTATCCTGCGTCTTCATCGATGCGGAGAGGCTTTTTAACACCTCCTCATCGCAGTCCCTCAGCCATTTTTTCAATCCGCGGTTCAGCAGCGCCCTTGGGATCTTCGCAAGCTTCGGGATCGCGCCCACAGCGAAAGAACGGTACAGGGATAGAAAATCCTTTCCGGCGTCCTGATCCATATCCCGCCTTGTGTACGCCCCCTGATACAGGCCGAGCTTCCACTCCGCGTCATTTAACTGTTTCGGGCTCATGTCACAAATAATCACCTGTTTCAGGGAGCCGCATCCAAAAAGCTTCACGTAATTCATCGCCACTCCGGCTCCCATGGACCAGCCAACCAGCGTAACATTCTTCAGGGAGAGGCCTTTCATCAGCTCATTTAAGTCAGAGGCCAGCGTCTCCATTGTCGGCCTTTCGCTGTTCGCGTTCTTGCTGCCGCCATGCCCGCGGTGGTCATAGATGACACACCTCGCTTTCTTCTTCAGCTGCTCCACCGGCTTCTTATAAATCACATGGGAGCTGGTCCAGCCATGCATCATGACCAGGGTGTTTTCCCCCTGTCCCTGATCCTCGTAATACAACTCCTCCCCGTTTGATAACGTAAAATAACTCATTAATGTACCTCCATTGTATATATTTCGCAACTGTTCTGTACCTGCTGAGCAGTTTGCATATTTCTGCTAATTCGGTTACTCTACTTAGAACTCAGGCACCACAGATTTTTCAACCACCGGACCATGTTTTCAGCAATCCGAACTTGAATGAACGGGAATAATGTGATAAAATAGACCAGACTCAGACAGATGATCGCGGCTGCAAACGCCGAAAGGCTGCAGGTGAGGAAAGTCCGGGCTTCACAGGGCAGGGTGCCGGATAACGTCCGGTGGAGGCGACTCCCAGGCTAGTGCAACAGAAATATACCGCCAGCCCTTTTTTCGCGTTCTCGCGCGTGGAAGGACCGGTAAGGGTGGAAAGGCGAGGTAAGAGCTCACCGCTGTCCTGGCAACAGGGCAGGCTCTGTAAACCCCACTCGAAGCAAGACCGAACAGGGAACTATGTGGCGGCCCGTCACGTTCCCGGGTAGGTCGCTCGAGCCTGCCGGCAACGGCAGGCCTAGATAGATGATCATCCAACGACATAACCCGGCTTATCGTCTGAGTCTTTTTTTATTGCATTTTTTCAGAAACGCATCCTTTTTCTTCTCAAATCCGCGAACTCCAAGCCCCCGATCCCGTTAATCATTGAATTCAGAGCTCTCCATTGCGTAGGATATCCTGATCTGGCTGCTGTATTCTGTCTGTTCCCATTTCCTGTTTACACGCAGGATCACATCCTCAGCTTCCTCTCCGGAAAGCTCCGGAAGCAGAACGAAATAGCAGTTCGGCTTATTCTTTGTAATGACATCGTTCTTTCTGAGCGTGTTCTGCAGGATGGAGCCAAAAACGGAGACAGCCTCCATATATTCCTCTCCCTCCACGCTCTCATCTGCCAACAGCGTGAACATCAGCTTCGTCAACGCCTTTCTGTAGCGTCTTGTAAACCGTTCGATATAGCGGTAGATCGGGACAAAGTAATCCTGGCCGACCAGCATCGCGTTTTCAAGCCTGCCACGCTCCGAACAGAGAACCATCATTCTGCCAAGCTCCTTTTCAACATCCAGTTCACGTTTTTCCTCGCGCACCAGGCCGGCGTCATAAAACTGGCAGCCATGCTTTCCACTCCTCTTTACCTGATATAACGCCTTATCCGCAAGCCGGAACAGCTCTTTATAATCTCCGCCCTCTTCCACCGGAACACATCCGACAGATACGCCGATCGGAATATTAAAATCATTTCCCATCAGCTTCACACATTGCTCAACCATCTGCGTGTTCAGCCGGTGGGTAAAGGAAGCAGCAATGTTTTCATCCACCGTATTTCTGAAAAAGGCCAGGAATTCATCGCCGCCGATCCTGCACAGAACATCATCGGTTCTGCAGTTGTTGCGCGCAATACCGGCAAACGCCTTGAGCACATTATCCCCCATTTCATGGCCGTAGAGATCGTTGACCAGCTTGAAATCATCCAGATCCAATACCATCAGCATGCCCTTGCCGATCCTGCACATCTCCGTCATCTTGGAGGCTGTCACCGACTTATTGTAAAATCCTGTAAGCTTATCCGTTATCACCTCCTCGGTCAGATTCTCGATGATCTCTGTATTGATGATGCTGTTCTGGATGCGTCTGACCAGAATCTCACGGAGCACAGGCTTCCTGATAAAATCGGCAGCTCCGATCCGCAGCCCGATCTGCTCCATATCTCCGTCATCCTCTCCCGTCAGAAATATCACAGGAATGTTTCGTTTTCCTTCCAGATTTTCGTATTCCCGCAGCCTGTGAAATGTCTCAAATCCGTCCATCTTCGGCATCATGACATCCAGAAGGATCAGGTCGGGATCATTGTGCTCCACAAATTGAAGCAGCTCCCGTCCGGAACGGAGCAGGCTGATCTTCATCTCTTCCGTGTTTAACAGGCTCCTTGCAGTTTTTAAACTGGCGGGATCGTCATCCACCACCACAACCCAGTATTTTCTCATATCAGTATCGTCTCCTTGTCTTTCTTATCGTTAAGCTGCAATCATTGTGAATAACCCGTTGTCTAAATCCAACGGGCTTCCTGCTTCAAATGACCACGCGCTGACTTCTCCTCGCTCAATTGATCAATCCATGCCCTTCATCACTGCCCTATAAGCTTCCTGCTGGATATCCGGATCAAATGAGAGCATCGGCGTGATTTCCTGATTCCCTATCCTCCTGTCTATGTAATTCCGTGTGAGCTTGATGATCATCGGCACCTGTACCAGCAGTCCGATCAGATTAGGGATCATCATCAGCCCGTTAAAGGTATCGCTGATATCCCAGGCGAGATTGGACTCCATCACAGCGCCGAAGATAATCAGCAGGATAAAAAACGTCCTGTAAATCTTTGCCCATATCACGCCAAACAGATATTCTGTAACCTTGGCGCCATAATAGGACCAACCCATGACCGTCGTAAAGGCAAACAATGTAATCGCCAGAACCACAAACCATTCTCCGGGTCTGCCAAGGGAGGCACCAAAGGCCTTGGCAACCAGTGTCGCGTCATTTGTGCCCTCCGCGGCAAGGCCGGTGCCAAGATCGATCTCACCAGAGCTTAAGACCACAAAGGCCGTCATTGTACAGATCACCATGGTATCCAGAAACACCTCAGCGATTCCCCACAGCCCCTGCCTCACCGGTTCTCTGGCGCAGGTATTGCTGTGTACCATTACCGATGAGCCAAGACCGGCCTCATTTGAGAATACGCCCCTTTTACAGCCGTTTTTTATCGTATTGAACGCTGCCTGTACAGCAGTTCCCGCCACGCCGCCAACCAAAGCCTTTGTCCCGAGCGCAAATCTGAAAATAGACGCCAGTACCTCCGGCAGCTTCTCAGCATGAATTAGGATCACAAGCAAACATCCCACCATATAGGCAAATGACATAAACGGCACAAGCTTCTCCGATACTGCTGCAAACCGTCTGAAGCCTCCCAGTATGATAAACGCGGCAGCCAGCATGAGAACAACTCCTATTCCCCAGTTCACCATGGGAGCACCACAGAGCATACCCAAATCCACATTCCGAAAAAAGGTCTCGCCAAAATTGATGGTAATCTTGTTGATCTGTGCCATATTTCCTATTCCAAAGGAAGCCAGCATAGTAAACACGCAAAACAGCACACCGAGCACTCTGCCCAGCTTTTTGCAGTTCTTTATGGAGCCCAGCCCGTCCTCCAGATAATACATGGGTCCGCCTGACCAGGCGCCTTCCAGATTCCGCCTCCTGTAATAGATGCCAAGGACATTTTCTGAGTATTTGACCATCATGCCAAAAAACGCCGCAATCCACATCCAGAAAACTGCCCCCGGCCCGCCGGCACAGATAGCGGTTGATACGCCGACGATATTGCCGGTTCCGATTGTGGCACAGAGCGCGGTGCAGAACGCGCGATACTGCGACAGGGCGCCCGCGTCATTGATGACCCTTCCCTCCCTGTTCACGATTCCAAAGGTTCTGCTCCACCAGTGTCTGACATAAGTGATCTGAAAAAACCTGGTGATCACGGTACAGACCAGCCCGGTTCCCAAAAGAAGCGCCAGACCGAAGGTTTCCCAGGCAAATGTATTCACCGCGTCATTTACTCTGACTATTGTTTGCATTTACACACTTTCCTTCCTGTCCACATCCCCATCCGGTTCAACGTTCCCCTGCATTCTCCTGTCAAGAAGCTCCAAAATCCCGCCATAGTCAAAATTGTCGGCCATTGCAAGAACAGCCTCCACATCTGCTTTCTCTGCATCCGGAATATCGTACTCCCCGATCTCCTGAAGCGCCTCATCTATCATATCACAGTCCATGCACTGCGCCGCTTCCCGCAGGTTTTCAAACACATGCTCCACAAAGGAGATATCAGCCACAGGCAGATTCCTCTGTTGTTCGACGCCTTGATCCACCTCCAGAACCGTTTCCAGCCGGTCTCTCATTTCCTGATACTCCTGCAGGAAGGAGGCATGGTGTTCCATCAGATATCTGAGATTTTCCTCTTTTCCGGCATTCTCTAAAAGCTGCGCCTGGTCGGCAAGCTCCTGTGCGCCGATCAGCCTTGCAGAGCTCTTCAGCGCATGAATCTTGATCGTGTAATTCTCCCAGTTTCCCATGGTGTAATACGTTTCCAGCTCCGATACCTTTGCCGGCACCGCGTCATAAAAAATCTTGAGCACTTCCTTGAGCGCGTCCTCTGAGCCGCAGTTTTTCAGCGCAGTCTCCGCATCTACGCAGGTAATCTTCTGTAACCATCCGGACTCCTCTTCCGGCTCCACATCCATAACAGGCCGAAGCCTGGCCTCAACCTGCCCGGCCGGTTCCATATCCACAATATCAGTCTTTCCTTCCTGCCCTTCCGCATCCTCCGTATTCACAAAGGCGCCAAGGTTGTAGGACTTATTGGACTTAATAAAATAGAAAATGCCTATTGTGCCCGGACCGCAGTTGGAGGATATTGCAGCAGACGCCTGCTGAAACACCACATTCTCAAAATACGCGATCCTGCTGATCTCATCCTTTACCCAGCGGAGCGTTTCCATCGGAACATCCGCATAGGTGATGAATACAATCTCGGAATCCGGTATGATATCCACCGGAAACGCTTTATGGATATAGCTTTTGTAAACCTTCTTTGTGTCTCCTACCCATATATTACTGATCATGGACCTGTCATTTTTAAACCACAGGCATGGATGCAGATTCAAAATCCTCGCGATATTATCCACCCTTGAACTGATAAGCTTCTTTTTGGCCATATACGCAGTTGTGTCAATCACAAAGCTGCATTGGAGCCTCTGCTTTATCATCTCCAGCTCAGCTACAATCTCATTTACAGGTATATTCTGCTGCGCAAGCCTGTACCCGATCAGCACAAGAAATCCCGCCGCGGAGGACAATACCTGTGAATTGATCACCGTCACATTGTCAAACGATTTCGCGGCCTCTGACGCCATGAGATAATCATCACTCATGCTGGTCGTAAGGGAGATATGGATCAGATGGTGCGCTTTCTTCAATGTGCCTGAAAAGAAATCCATATACGCCTTCACATCCGGTGGAGACGACATGGCGGTTTTTCCTGCATTGATATAACGGATCAGCTCGTTGGCATCCATCTGCACGCCATCCTTGAACAGGCCCTCCTCTGTCCGTATGGTAAACGGTATGATCGGTATATTGAGTTTCCGCAGCATATAGTCCGGAAGGTCACTCATACTGGTCGAGGTGATGATAACGGGCTGTTTTCTCGCGTAGCCTGCTGCAGCGTTGATATCCTCGCGCATGCGGAGCATCCTGCTCAAAATGATGATCTTATCCTTCGGAATGTGCCGCATCAGAATCTCTTCCAGATTCTCACCGCTCACAGGCTTGACCAGATATCCGTCAAACCCTGCCCTGCTGTACAGGTTCCTGTAATCACTTCCCGCATTGGCCGTAAGAACGATCACGGGCGTTGTCCGGTTAAGGCCGCCTACCTGGTTTCTCATATATTCCAGGCATTTGACGCCGTCCATTTCCGGCATCAGATGATCCATCAGGATGACATCATAATGGTTTTTCACTGTCATCTGCAGGGCGTCCCTGCCGTTTGATGCTGTATCGATCATCATCTGCGTGTCCACAAGAAGCTTGTAGCCCACCTCAAGATTCAATTCATTGTCATCCACCAGAAGCACCCTGGCCTCAGGAGCCTTGAATCTGCTCTGGTATTTGTTCCGTTTCATCAGATGCTGATGATGGATATTCATTTCCCCGATCGGCGATGCGTCGGAGATTCCCTGCTTCACGGTGATCGTAAAGGTTGAGCCCTCGCCATAGACACTGTTGACCGCTACTGTTCCGTCCATCAGCCCGACAAGCTGTTTAACAATGTTCAGCCCCAGCCCTGTTCCCTCTATGTGCCGGTTTCTCTCTTCATCCACACGCTTAAACGCGTCAAACAGATAGGGGATCGTTTCCTTCCTGATGCCGATTCCCGTATCAGAAATGGAAATCGTAAGCACCGCTGTTTTATTGTCAATCTGCTCACTCTCTATATGCAGGTCAACGGAACCCTCCGCCGTATATTTGACGGCGTTATTCAGCAGGTTGATGATCACCTGCTTCATTCTGACCTCATCCCCGTAAAGGACAGTGGGAACCCTGGGATCAATGCTGACATCAAACCTAAGTCCCTTTTCATGTACATTCAGCCAGATCATATCAACAATCTCAGAGAACATTTTGTCCACACGGTAATCCACAGGAACAATATCCATGCTCCCTGCTTCCATTTTGGAAAAATCCAATATGTCGTTGATCAGTGCGAGCAAAAGCTTGCCCGCCCCCTGTATGCCCGCCGCATCCTTTAGAATCTCCTCCGTCGCATCGGCATCCCTCAGAATCAGCTCATTCAATCCGAGGATGGAATTGATCGGGGTACGGATCTCATGACTCATGCTGGAAAAAAAGCGGTTCTGGGACCGTGTCAGCTCCTCTGCCCTCTCGGTCTCCTTCCTGGCACGTTCATTCTCATCCAGATAAAGCGTATTCTGCGCCACTGACATAAAAAAGCACGCTACTCCAACCAGAACCAGGGAGATAAAGGAATCCACAAAATACATTTCCCTCGAATGCTGTATGATCCATTCCGGATGATAATACTCCATAAGGTACAACGCGGCCGCCATGACAAAAACCAGCAAAAGAACAGCTTTCCTCCATTTACCGGAAAGCACAAGGCCGACATACATGAACGCGCAGATCAGCCATAGAACAGCGCCGCCCTCCAGGCCTCCGCCAAAAAAGAACAGCAGCGGGAGCACGCAGAATACAAGTCCGGCCACAAGAATTCTGATTGCGTGCCTGACCTTGTTCCTGTACAGGCAGGTCAGCGTAACCGCCGGAGTAGCCATAACAACAATGACCAGCACCATGATCTCCCATAACGTCTCACCTGTGACGATATCCCCCGCAAGCGCGATCAGTACAGAACACTCCAGAATGATGGAAAAGATCAAAAACACCCGCTCCGAAAAATCTCTTTCCGGATCCTTAATGGCATTTTTCACGAATCGAATAACGCCATATTTCCTCATTTGTCCGCACCTCCCTTCTCCGTCATGGAATCAGGGAGCACCTGGAGCATCACCCTTTCAAAATCAGCAGTATTGATGGGTTTGGAGATAAAGCCGTCGAAGCCCTCTTTCATAAACATCTCCCTGGCGCCAGAAACCACATTGGCCGTAAGCGCGATAACGATAATTCTCCTTCCGGTGTCAGCAGCAGCATACTTGATCTGCTTCATGGCCTCCACGCCATCCATCTCCGGCATCATATGATCCATGAACACAACGTCATACTCGCCTGTCCTGTATTTCTGAATTGCCTCCTTTCCGCTGGCAGCAGTTTCCGTAATCATCTCGTAATTAGAAAACAAGCTCCTTGCCACTACAAGGTTCATGGGCTCATCATCGACTACAAGCGTTCTCACGCCGTGGAATGTGAGTCTTTCGCCCTCCTTCGAAAATCCGCTGCCGCCCCTTTTCCTTCATTCAGAATCTTAATGACAGGATACCCATAGAGGGGTTTGGGCATTATGATGACGCTGCTGCCCGGATTCGGCCGGAATCCGGGATAAGCCGAAACCGCAACGACAATATCTCCCTGGCTCAGGCTGTCAAAATATTCCGAATGCTCCTCATATTCCTCCTGCCCCATGAAAATATAGGTGACATCCATCTTTTCCCTGAACCGTTCAATATCCTTAAGCGTCTCCGTGGAATAGAGCGGCACACGGATCCCCATTGCCAGGTTGGTCGCCATATTACGGTAATAATCCCGCACCTTTGGAACCCTGTATTTATCCGATCTGACATGGAACAGGATATTGCCTGAAAAACCTCCCGACAAAGCCAGGCATGGCGTGCTGTCGGAAACCCCCTGCGGTATGGTAATGCGCACTGTTGTTCCGTTATTCTTCTCTCCCTCGATCTTGACGAAGCCGCCCATTTTATGCGTGAACCCGTAGACAATGAACAGCCCCAGCCCGATACCGCCTGTATTGCGGTTTCTCTTTTTATTAACCTGATACATTCCTTCCGCCACAGCCTCTATATCCTGTTGCGTCATTCCTATTCCTGTATCTGTCATCTCAATACACAGATTGACGCCGTAGTCCGTTCTCTCTGTGTACATCTTCACATAGATGCCGCCCTTTTTCGTAAACTTCACGGCATTCTCAAGCAGATGCCTGAATATCTTGTGCAGCTTTTTGATATCTCCCTTCAGCTTCGACGGGACGGATGGAGCAAGGTCAACAACCAGCTCCAGGCTCCTGCTGTCATCCAGAAAGCGGAAGGCTGTCACCACATCATTGATGAGAGAAGTGGAAAGATACTCATCCTCCTCCAGCAGGAGCCGCCTTCTCTTGCACTCTGTATAATCCTGAATATCTTCAATCTGATACGCCAGCCTGATTCCCGCGTCCTTGATCGAGTACGCCTCGGCTCCGGCGTTTTTCTTGATTAGAAGATCAGACATTCCATTAACTACATTGACAGGTGTCCGCAGCTCATGGGAGATGTTGGAAAGGAAGTCCTCCATGTCAGCATCATACATCTCAATCCGCTCGATCCGGTAGCTATCCGCCTCATCCCTCTCCGTCCGGTCATTGATCAATCTCACACAGACGTAATACACCAGGGCTACGATTGCCATATGAAGTCCGAGCCTTGCGCCGTCAATCTCATCCAGATCCATGTTTCTCCCGCGTGATGAAAGGATGATCTGGAACACCATGATAACCACATATTCCGCAAGCAGACAGTTCAGCATATAAATATGGTTAAAGAAAGAATACGCCACAAATAATATTGTAAATACTATAGCAATGTCAAACAGGCTCTCTCTATGCACTCCAAAATAGAAAACCACCAGCATGCCATACAGGAGATAGCAAACCTTCCGTACCGCAAACTCCACCTTTTCTGACAGGATCACTCCCCAAAGGAAAACCATTCCCATCATGATCAGCGGAGGTACCCAGAATTCCCATTTCTGGATCATTCCCTCTATCATAAGGCCGATACAGACAAAGGAAACCAGCAATAC